>DAOMZH010000001.1:0-83264 GCA_035437985.1 Polyangium sp. (in: bacteria)
CGAGGGATTCGATTTTGGACCGGGGCGCACGGTCGCCACGTGGCCCCGCATCTCCGTATACGACACGGGAGCAGCACTCGTTCTTTATGCCGAAGTGCCCGGATTGAAAGAGTCGGACATCAAGATCGAAATCGCGCAGGACGTGCTCTCGCTCTCGGGTGAACGCAAGCAGGACGCGCCCGAGGGATATGCGGTGCATCGCCGGGAACGAGCGCCGGTCAAGTTTGCACGCAGCTTGGCGCTGCCTTGCAAGGTCGATGTCGACAAATCAACGGCCACGGTGGCCGATGGAATTCTCACGCTGACGCTGCCGAAAACCCCGGAAGCGCAGCCTCGACAGATTACGGTGAAAGCGGTCGCGTGATTGATAGGTGATTAAAAGGTTTACGAGGAAGGGAGACGAAATCATGAATACGGAAACCACCCAGGCCACCAAGCGCGAACCGATGACGCAACCCACGGACGCTCGGCGCGTTGTTGCTCCTACCGTCGACGTCTACGAAAATAAGGAAGAAGTTTTGCTCGTCGCCGATATGCCCGGGGTTCGTCCCGACGATATCGGGATTCGATTCGAGCGCGGTGAATTGACGCTGACGGGCAAGCGCGCGAAGAATCCGGACGGAACTCTGCTTGCGGCCGAGCATCGATTCACGGATTTCCAGCGGACGTTCACGGTGCCGCAAAGCATCCAAGCCGACTCCATCACGGCCGAAGTTGCCCACGGTGTGCTCAAGATTCACCTGCCCAAGGTCTCGGCGCAAAAGCCTCGCCAGATCTCGGTGAAAGCCTCCTGAATATACCTTCACAACCATCTTTCAGATCTTTTCACGAGGGTGTATCGTCAAACGAAGATGCGCCCTCGTTACCTCGTTCCGCTCCTCCTCACTTTCGCCCAAGCCCTCGCCCTTCCAAGTTGTGGTCCAGGACCAACCGTCGTCACGGGGCCGCAATCGGCCTCTTTCGGCGAGCCGGGCGGAAAAACCACCGAGACAGCCAGCTCCACGGCTCCCATCCCTGTCGTTGACGTACGTTGGGAAGAGCAACCCGTACCGGTGCAATTGGCGGTGGCGACGAGTGACGCGCCAGCGCCCGTGACCCTCACGTCTCCTGACGGTGTGGGATTGACGATCGATGCCCTGGCTGTTTCAGGGGTCGTACAAGACCCGCTCGCTTTTACCGAATTACGTTTCACCTTCAAAAACCCGGATGCGCGCACCATTGAAGGACGCTTCGAGGTTGTCTTGCCGCCGGGAGCGGTGATCAGTCGTTTTGCAATGCGTAATGCCGACGGTTGGCAAGAAGGAGAAGTCGTCGAGCAAAAAGCGGCTCGAGCAGCGTACGAGGATTTCTTGCATCGCCGGGCCGATCCCGCATTACTCGAAAAACAAGCTGGCAATCGATTCCAAGCCCGAGTTTTTCCCATTCCTGCATCGGGCGAAAAAGAAATCATCTTGTCGTATTCGCAAAAATTGTCGTCCCACGACGATCCCTATCGGGTCCATTTGCGCGGCCTTCCGTCCATTCGCCAATTCGACATGCGCGTGATCGATGGTCGAGTTTTGGGGAAACGAAAAGCGTTCTCGTCAAAGCAGGCCAATTTCAAGCCCGAACGTGATTTCGTCATTCCGCTCGGTACTGAAAAAGCCCTTGCGGTTGGGCTTCGTCATGAAGAGCTTGCCGTCGCTCGCGTGACGCCCGTTGCGGAAGACAAACCCGAGCCCGTGCGTGATTTGTTGGTGCTTCTCGATACGAGTGCCTCGCGAGCGTTGGATTTGAAAACCCAAGTTACGCAATTGCAGCAACTGCTTGCGGCCTTGTCCAATGTATCCAATGACATGCCCTTGGCCGTGGCTTGTTTCGATCAGGAACTCGAACCGATTTATGTGGGGCCCAAGGGGAATTTCGGGCCGAAAGAAATCGAAGCCATTATGAAGCGCAAAGCGCTCGGAGCTTCGGATTTGGGCTTGGCGCTCGAAAGTGCCGCCAATTTCGTGAAAAAGCAAAGTGGCAAGTTTACCCGCGTCGTGATGTTCACCGATGGCATTCCCACGGCTGGTGCTGTCGAAGGTGTCGATATTGCCAAAGAAGTGCAAGACCTACGTGAAGCCGGGGTTCGACGTATCGATGCGATCGTGGCGGGAGGCATTCGTGACGAAAACCTATTGCGTAAATTGACGAAAGGTACCTTGCCGAGTGATGGGATCGTTCTCGATGCGGAAGCACCGTCGAAAGAAATTGCCGAACGCTTGAATCGAGCCACGGTATCCAATCTCGTGGTGCGCGTCCCAGGAGCGAAATTCGTTTGGCCGCAAAAACTCGATGGTCTGCAGCCGCATGACGAAGCTTTGGTATTTGCAGAACTCCCCAAAGGCGCGCCGTTCGAGGTTGAAATCGAAGGTGCGGGGACCAAAGTCAAGCGTACCGTAGCTACCGAATTCGCCGAACGTCCTTTGCTCGAACGAGCCGTGGTGAGCGCTCGGATCGAGCAACTCACGGACGAGCGCGATTCCACGGACAAAGAAGAGCGTCGAGCGCAGTTGGCGCAGGAAATCGTAGGTTTGTCCACGCGATTCCGCGTGCTTTCGGATTTTACTTCGTTGCTCGTCTTGGAAACGGACAACGATTACGCTCGTTTTGATATCGACCGTCGAGCATTGGCCGATATTCTGGTTGTCGGACCTTCGGGCATCGAATTGCAAAAGCGCACGTCTGGTCCTGTGGCCGTTGCGGAAGCGACGCCCATTATCGAAGACCGAACGTCGAAGGAAAAAGGATCGGGTGGCGGTGCTGATAAAAAAGCCGATATGGCTGGCGGAGCGCCTCCGCCCAAAGCGCCCGAACCGGGGAGGTCGGCCGCTGGCGAGACGGCATTAAATGCCCCTCCGCCGCCCGCACAAGCTGCGTTGTCCCGCGACGAACTCAAAGAAGAGGCCCGTGCTGCACCGATGCCTGATGCTGCGCCGCCAAGTGCAGGTCCTCGCTCGGCACCCCGTCCTGCGGCCACAGCTGCGGCGCCTTCGAAGGCAGCAGGTGCGCCGAGTCCCGCTGCGCGTCCCGCTCCCGCGAGACGTGCGTTCGACGGTGATTTATTCGGTGATGCCGCCCCGGAGCCCGAGGCTCGTTGGCGCCGACCTCCTCCTCCGCCTCCTCCGCCAGGTCGATTCCAGCCGGCAGATGACGATGGAGACGACGAACCCGAAGATACGCGCATATCACCGTACGAAGGCAAATTCGCCGAAGTCATGGGGCTCATCGATAAAAAGCGAAACTCGGAAGCCGTGGTTTTTGCGTCGAATTATCGCGATACCGATCCTGGAGATGCTTTGGCGCTCGTGGCCTTGGGTCAAGCCTTCGAGGCTGCAGGTGACCTCGATCAAGCAGGCCGAGCGTATGGCTCCATCATTGACTTGTTCCCCGGTCGCGCCGATTTGCGCCGCTTTGCCGGCGCGCGCTTGGAACACTTCGCCAAACCTGGCGATGCAGCGCATTGGCTCGTGGTCGACACATATCGCAAAGCTTATGCTTCGCGTCCAGATCATCCCTCGGGCGCACGTTTGTTCGCTTATGCGCTCGCGCGTGGCGGATATGTGGAGGAAGCTTTTAATACGATCGTCGAGGCATTCCAACGTCGTTATCCGAGCGGCCGATTTGCCGGAGTCCGGCGAGTTCTCAATGACGATGTCGGGATATTGGCGGCGGTCTTTGCCAAAGCCCGTCCGGAACGCCGCGCGGAAATTGAAAAGCGTTTGTCCGAGCTAGGCGTGCAAATCTCCAAGAAAGCTTCGCTGCGGTTTGTCTTGGTTTGGGAAACCGATGCGAACGATGTCGACTTCCATATTCGTGATGGTCGCGGAGGGCATGCATTTTACAGCCGACCAAGACTTCGTTCCGGAGGCGAGTTGTACGCGGACGTGACGACCGGTTACGGCCCCGAATGTTTTGCCATCGAAGGTCAAGCCTTGGCATATCCGTACAAGCTGCAAGCGCATTATTATTCGCGAGGGCCCATGGGATACGGAATGGGCAAACTGCAAATCCTCGAACACGACGGAGCGGGGACCATCAAAATGGAAGAACGACCGTTTGTCGTGATGACGGATCGAGCGTTCGTCAATCTGGGGGTCGTGAGCGGGCCGCTCAAAGCGCAATAGTCCGTCATTTCTGTTCGGCTGCATGGGCGTTGGCAACAGCCAGGTTCGCTCGGTATAGTAGACGTCATTCCATGCAGCCGGCACCTGCCATTCCTTTGGAAAAACTTGCGGCCATCGATGCGCAGCTCGAAGCAGGCCGACCTCGGGAGCGTGTTTTTGCCGATGCGGGGGTCACGAGCGAGGTTTGGGAACGCGCCAAAGACGCGTGGTTTGCCCAAATGGCGAGTGAAGCGGTCGGGGGCAAAGGTCGCAAGCTGCACAAGCAATATCACGAGCTGCTGCGCGCCGAACGAAGGGCGACATCCTCCGAAAAGCGACAAACCTCGAGAAAACTCGAAGGGAAAGCTCCGAAAGCTCCTGTTGCTCGTCTGTCGCCACTCGCTGCGCAATATCGTCCCGACGCACCGCGGGTGAGTTCTCGACCTGAGGCTGCCGAGTCACCGTCGGGGGTTTTTCGCGCGCCCGCGATGGCTGTGCCTGTTGTTTCTCCGGTGCGTGATCCATCGGTTTCTGGTGAGGGGTTGGTCAATGCGTTGCCTTTTGGAGGCGCTGCGCAACCGCCGCCGATCGTTCCATCTGTCGTGCCAAACCAAGCGGCCCCGACGAACCTTCCGGCGAAGGCCAAAGCTACGCGTCCTGCAAAAGAAACCGTCGCGTTCGACATGCGGGTGGATGAAGAGCACACGGTGCTCCACAAAGGGGGAGCCAAGGCTGCGCTTCCGTTTGTCCATGCGAAACAAGCTCCCGCAACGTTCGATGAGACGTCCGAGCCCGTACGTTCGCCTCTGCGCAAAGATCCGCTTCCGTTTGTCCAAGCTAAACAGAACCAGCCGGTTCTCGATGAGACGGCGGCGACGCCTGGGCGAGCGCCGCGTGAGGTGCTCCCGTTTGTCGCGGCGCAACGTACGAACACTCCAAGCACGCCACCTCCAGCGCACAAACCGAGTACGCCGCCACCTGCCGCGCATAAGCCGAGCGTGCCGCCGCCTGCGGCATTCGCCGCGGATCCTCTCGAGCAAACTCGCTTCGACGTGGTCGTGCCGCGAGGCGAAGCGTTGCCATTCAGTGGAGGTGCTGCACCAGCGCCGCAAGCGACAAACCCTCCGAAGGCCAAGGGTTTGCCATTTCAACAAGCGCCTGCACAACCGGCGCAAGCATCTCCAAGCACCCCACCTCCGCCGAATGCGCAAGCGGGTTTGCCATTCCAAAAGACGGCAGCGCCGACCGTTGCGAATGTGCGACCTGGTTCGCAAGCGCCTCCGCCCAATAACGCCGAACCTCTCGACTTGACCCGTTACGCGTGCTTGTGTGCCGAGCTCGCGCGATATCCAGAAGATTCGGAAAGAATCTTCACTCGTTATGGGCTTGGGGAGCCGAGGCTCAGGGCTTCCGTCGACGCCACATGGCGGACGCGTTTGAGCCAAGACCCGCAGCTTTATCGGGCGTGGCAAGAATATTACCAGCACTACTTCACGCAGTGGTTCGGCCAAGGTCGAAAAATGTGAAGCATAAAAGAATGTCTTAGTGGCGCTCGAGGCGGAGCTGACCCAAAGAATCAAATGTTGACCCGAGGTCCATTGCGGTATTGGACCAAGCAGCGAAATCCGCTAGCATGAGCCCATGCCGGCACTTACTGCGATCTTTTCGCTCGAAGGCGACGCGATCCCCTCGGATGCCTCCACCGCCCACTTCGAAGCGCACGAGGCGATATCCGAGCCGTATTCGATCTCGGTTACTTTTGCCACGCGCGATACTTCGTTTCGCGCCGAGGATTGCTTGCGGACTCGGCTCTGTTTGGTGGTGACTTCGGCGCTGGGTTTGCCGCGGTACTTCGACGGAGTCGTGGATCGCGCGCGGTTCGTCCGGGTCGTTGATGACGAGCGGCACTTCGAGATGCGTTTGCGTCCAGCCCTCGCGGGGCTCGAACACCGTCAGGGTTGCCGAATTTTTCAAGAGAAAACGATCGTGCAGATTGTCCAAACCTTCTTCGAGGAAGCAGGATTTGGTGACAAAGTCACGTGGCAAATTACGAAAGAATACGAGCCGCGTGAGTTTGTCGTGCAGTACAACGAGACGCATTTGAACTTCGTCTCGCGGCTGCTCGAACACAACGGCATTTACTACTTCTTTCGTCACAGCGCCGAAGGGCATCAGCTGATTCTTGGTGACGATCCGTCGGCATTCGAGGCGGACGGACCGGTGCCCGTGGTTTTTGGTCTGGCCCAAGGAATCGGTTTGCCGGGTGTGGAGCCGTTGAAGCATTTTTCGCGCAGTCGGGCGTTGCGTAACAATAGCGTGCATCTGCGCGATTATGATTTCGAGCGTCCGGGCACGTGTCCCGAAGCGCAACAGCCGGCAAAAGAAGCGCATCAGCTTCCGTATTTCGAGTACCCGGCGGGGTTTGTCAAAAGTGCTGTGGGCCAGCGATTGGCCGAGGCGCGGTTGCGTTCGTTGCGTCGCGATGCCGATACGTGCGAAGGCGAGAGTCATGCAGTGGGTATGATCGTAGGTGCGCCATTCCTGGTTGAAGGGGCGGGACAACCGTGTCTCTTGGGAGAGTTTGTCTCGACGCGCCTCGTGAGCCAGGGCAAACAAACGCGCATGGGTGGCAATACGAACACGATGCTCGAGAACAAGTTTTCGGGCATTCCCAAAGGTGTTCCTTATGCGCCTGCGATTCGCGCGAAGAAACCGCGGATTCATGGCATTCAAACAGCCGTCGTGACGGGTTCGAGCAAGCAAGAGCAAACGATTCACGTCGACAAATACGGTCGAATCAAGGTGCGTTTTTATTGGGATCGCGTGGGTCAACAGGACCACACGTCGAGCTGCTGGATTCGTATGGCGCAATCCGAAATGGGCAGTTCGATCAGTCTGCCGCGTGTGGGCTGGGAAGTTTCGGTGGCATTTCTCGATGGCGATCCGGATCGGCCGGTGGCGATGGGCCGCGTATACAATGCCGAGAAAACGCCGCCGTATGCGCTTCCGGGAGAAAAGACGACGGGTGCGCTCAAGAGCATGTCGTCCCCTGGAGCGGGTGGATACAACGAAATCAAAATGGGCGACAGTGCGGGCGGACAAGGTCTTTCGATTCACGCTCAAAAAGACCTCAATGTCGTCGTGCAAAACGACAAAATCGAAGAAACTGGCGTCAACGAGGACCAAAAAATTGCCGTCAATGGCATTCGCACGGTCAAGGTCAACGACGATACGCAGGTCGGCGCCAATCAATCCATCAACATTGGCGCGGTGCGTTCACAAAACATCGGTGGCAATCAGAGCATTACCGTCAGTGGTAATGAAACGAGCAATTCAACGGCGAACTTCGTTGAAAAGATCGATGTCAATCGCACCTACAACGTGGGCGGCAATTGGATCACCATTTGCAATGGTTTGACCGAATCCGTCACCGGCAATTTCAAGCGCACCACGGGGTCTGTCGAACTTCAAGGCACGATTGGTTCGATCAACGATACGATCGTCTCTTCGTACGATGAAACGATTGGGGCGATCAAGATTCAGCTCGTCAATGGGAGCCATGGCGAGAAGGTCGCGGCGGACAAGAGCGAGACCTACATGGTTGGCGAATTGCATTATACGAAAGCCGGGATGGATTGTGAAGCCGGAGGTGCCGTGACGAACATGGTCGGCGGGCTGCATTATCGAAAACTCGGTGGTGATTTCACGGTCAAGTCGCCGATGATCACGCTTCTTGGTGGCATTGGCACCTTTAATGGTGGCGGTAGTCAATTGAAATTGGGCGGCGGACCCGTGCACATCACGACGCCAAAACTTCAGGTCAAATCAGCTCTCGTCGTCAAGATGAGCGCTTCGATGAAACTCGGCTGAAAGCAGGGAAGAGGACAGCATGAGCGAGCCCCATATTCGTGTGCTTCCTGCACTGTCCGTGGAAGGGCATATCTTCCGCGTGCTGCAGTATGAACTCGTCGAAGCTTTGTCGGAGCAAGCGTTTGTGGAATGCGACGTGTACGACGAGAAGGTCGCATTGCCTTTACCACAAAACATCGTAGGTCAAAAAGCGCGTCTGACGTTGAAGCGCAGCAATGACGTTGAAGAGCGAGCTTTTGCGGGGACGATCATTTCGGCAGAAATGACCCCGGACGAAGATGACGTTCCTTGTTTGCGGCTGAGAATCGAATCGGATTTGTATCGTTTGGCGCGTCGATCCAATTGTCGCATTTTCCAGGAAAAAAGCGGCGTGGATATCGTGAAGGAAGTGTTCAAGGATGCGGGCATTACTGAGGGACGCCAAGAATGGATTCTTTCGGAAGACCATCCTGTCCGTAATTACACGGCTCAATATCGGGAAACCGATTGGGACTTCGTGCAGCGCATTCTTTATGAAGAAGGCATTTACCATGCCGTGAGGGCTGGCGATGATGCAGAAACATTCGTCTTCAGTGATCATCCCGATGGGGTAGGGGTCATCGAGGGGTCGAGTTTCTTGAAGTACATCGACGAATTCGGGTTCGACGGGGGTGTAGATAGAGTCATGCGTGTGTCGCATACGAATTCGATTCGTAGCGACAAAGTGCATATGCGAAATTATGACCCCGAGCGCCCCTCGTTTACCTTGGAAGCCAAGGACGAAAGCAAAGACGAGGGCGAGCATTCCCTCGAGATTTACGAATACCCAGCACGCACGACGGACGACGCCGAAGTAAAGCGGCGCACCAAGATTTTGCTCGAATCGGTGCAAGCAGGTCGCGATATCATTGAAGGACAAACCGGATCGCTCGCTTTGCTTCCGGGCTTGAAGTTCTCGATCCTGGGCCATCCATACGATCCGCTCAATCAAGAACTGCTTGTGACGGAATTGCGGATTACGGGTTCGGATCCGCGTCAGTTCCAGGGCAAACCCGATCGGCCGTCGAAATACGTGTGCGAATTCAAAGGCGTTCCGACGGAAAAAACCAATTATCGGCCGCCGCGCCGCGAACGTGGGGCGAGCGTCATGGGTACGCAAACAGCCGTCACCACAGGATCGAGCGGCAGCGAAATCCACGTTGATAAATCCGGTAACGTCAAAGTATCATTTCACTGGGATCGGTCCGGAAAAACCGACGATACCTCGAGTCGCTGGGTGCGCACGAGCCAGCTCACGCTTGGCGGATCGATGCTCTTGCCGCGCGTAGGGTGGGAGGTCAGCGTCAATTTCAACAATGACGTCGACGAACCTTATGTCATGGGGCGCATGTACAATACGCTCACGCCTCCGCCTTATGGTTTGCCCGGGGCGTCGATGCGGAGCGCATTGCAAACGGCGACTTCGCCGGGAGGCGGCAGTTCGAACGAGATGCGGATGCACGATACAAAAGGCGCGGAAGAAGTGTTCTTCAATGCGTCGCGCGATGCATCTACACACGTGAAAAACAATGCCACCGAATCGGTTGGGAACAATTACCAGAAAAAGGTCGGCAACAATCTCTCGCAAGACGTCACCAACAGCGTGACCGTCAATGTTGGGTCGAATCAAAGCGTATCGGTTGGCGGCAATCAATCCATCAAAGTCGAAACGTACCAAGTCGAAGAAATCGCGGGCGATCATCAATTGAACATTGGTGGCAATCGCGATTTGCGGGTCGGAGGCGACCACAAGGTCGACGTCGGTGCGGACAGCAAACGGAATACGGGCAGCAACCATATCGACTTGGTCGTCGGTGCCGTCGCCCATAACACGCTGGCGAACCTCGACCACAAGATTGGCAGTGCTTTGGTCGAATTGGCCATTGGCAGTCGCGTCATCAATGTGGGTACGTCGCGTACGGAAACCGCGGGGCTCATCAAATTGGCAGCGGTCAAAGGTGGACGTGGCGTGGAGATTGGCGGTTCGTTGGATGTCAAAGCGATCGGCGCCGTGGCGAATCTCGTCACGGGAGACCGCTCCGAAAAGTCCGGTGGGCCATTCACTGAATTGGCGATCGGGGCGCAAATCGCCAAAGCAGGTGGCAATGTCACCTTCGAGGCCGATAGTTTGCTGACCGTCATCATGGGTGCGTCCCTCTTGTCGCTCACCCCGGCAAGTGTGGCAATTCTTGGTTTGTCCGTGAAAGTGGATGCGGACGTTACGGATCTCTCGGTCCTGGTCATCGACAACTGAGCGAGGCGGACATGGCAAGGGAATTTCAAGCAGAGATCAATATCACGGACGTCGATACCATGCGGATTTCGCGATTCGTCGCGAAACAAGAATCCGGGCGTCCGACCGAAGCTCATGTCGAAGCGCTTTATTTGGGTTATGCCCAATTGGAGGAGCTCATTGGGCATACGGCCACGATTTACTTCGGACCATCGGGCGAACCACCGAGTGCGATCACGGGCATCATTGAAACGGCGACCGTCAACAGCAGCACGGAAAAAGGGTTTGATACGAAGCAAACTCGATATCATATTCGCCTCGTCTCGGTTCTTGCGTTGCTTGAACGTATGGTCACGTCGCGCATTTTCCAAGAGTTGTCGGTGCCCGACATCGTTACGAAAATCTTCGATGAGCTAGGAATCAAATACAAGAAGCAGCTCGTCGATTCCTATTCGTCTCGCGAATATTGCGTGCAATATCAGGAAGACACGCTGGCTTTCATTTCGCGACTTTGCGAGCACGAAGGGATTCAGCTTTTGAGCGAGCCCGACGGGGATGGCGGCGAGCAAATCGTGCTTTGTGACGATAGCAAGACGGCGCCATTCATTGCGGGCAACGCGGACTTGTATTCCTGCCCCCGAGCCGCATTACACGACACGGAGGATGCTGTTTATGCGGTGCGTCCGAAGAGCTGCGTGCAATCGGGCAAAGTGGTTTTGCGCGATTATGATTTCGAGCGCCCGAAACTGGATTTGACGTCGACGGCGGCCGCCAAAAAGGATACGGACCTCGAATTGTACGATTATCCGGGCGGGTATTTCGACCCGAGTGAAGGCAAACGTTTGGCGAAGGTGCGTCTCGAAGCGGAGCAAGTGCATACCAATACGATCGAGGTTGACGCGATTTGTCCGCGGATCATGGCCGGGACTCGTTTCAATATGCTCGATGCTGGGGACCTCGATGGGACGTATTTTGCATTTTCGGCCGTGCACACCTACGACAATCGCGCCGCAACCCAAAACGATGGATTGCGGTATCAAGTGCGGGCGCGGCTCGTGCCCGAAGCATTGCCGTATCGTCCGCCGCGCCGAACCCCGATTCCGGTGATCTCTGGGCCGCAAACGGCGGAAGTGGTAGCTCCCGAAGGTTCTCCGGGAGAAACCATTCATACGGACAAACACGGCCGTTGCAAGGTGAGTTTCTTTTGGGATCGTTCGGGGATCATGGACGATCGCGCTTCGTGCTGGATGCGCGTATCGCAGCTCCAGACCTCGGGCTCGCTGATCGTGCCGCGTGTGGGATGGGAGGTCATTGTCGAATTTCTGGAAGGCAATCCGGATCGACCCATCATTACCGGACGTGTTTACAATGGTGTGTTCATGCCTCCGTATGCCTTGCCCGAAGGCAAGACGCGGACGACGCTCAAATCGAACAATACGCCAGGTGGTGGTGGGGCCAATGAAATTCGATTCGAGGACAAGGCAGGCGCCGAAGAAATCATGATTGCGGCGCAAAAGGACATGAAGGTCGTTGCGGCCAATGACGTCAAGCGTCACGTAGCCAATAACGATGCATCGATGGTCGGCAACAATGCGTCGCTCGAAGTTGGTGCAAATCAGACGGTCAAGATAACGAAGGGTATGCAGCAAACGATTGGCGCCGATCAATCCGTATCGGTCGGAGGCAATCGAAATGTCGAAATCAATGCCGTCAATTCGTTGAACGTGCATGGGAGTTCGACGACGAACGTGGGCGGCAATCAATTCGAAATGGATGGCAATCCATTACAAGCCCTTCTCGCGATTGCGGCCGAAGCTGCGGAAAACTTCCTCAATTCGCTGGCCGACAATGCGGTGGCCAACGTGCAGTCGCAAGTCGAAGGCGCCATCAATCAAGTGATGGGGCCGATCAATTCACTCAATTCGCAAGTGCAAGAAATCGCTGGCAATATGCAAGCCGTGGCGAATGGCGATTTGGGCGGAATTGGAGCTATGGCCGCGAATGCCGCGGGTTTGCCCGGAGCAGCCGATTTCGCGCGCTCATTGGCCGGTCCTCCGCCGCCGCCGACTGAAGCAGGCCAAGCCATCGGCGATGCTGCGGGACAAGTCAATCAAGCGGCTACGCAAGCCAATGAAGCGGCGGCGCAGGCCAATGCCCTCACGCAGGTCGCTGCAGAGGCATCGCGCAATGCTTTGCATAATGCGATTCATCAAGGCGTTGGTGGGGCGGAAACGGCGCTCGCCCATGCCATGGGATTCGAGCCCATGGGCGGAGGAGGTTCGTCCGGGGCGAACATGTCGGGGCCCAATGCGCAAGTCGATGGCGTCGATGCCACGAATCGCGAAAAAGGTCCGGGGCATGCAACGGCGCTCGTGGGCGGAACGCACACAGAAACGATTGGATCGCTCAAGGTTCTCGCTTCGATCAAAGACATCGATACGAACGTCGGCGCCGCGAAAACGCAGGACGTTGGTCTCGGTACGTTGCAATTGGCCATTGGTGATTATTCCGAAACCGTTGGGGCCAGCAAAACCGAAAAGGCGCTTGGTCTCGTCGTGCTCACCAAAGGCGGCGAGAGCGAAAAGGTCGGCGGGTCGAAAACGACGATGGTTGGCGGGGCAATTATCGATAAAGTCGACGGAAACCAAGGTATCGAAGCCGGCGGTCCTGCAACGTTCGTAGGCATTTTCCACAAGGTCGAAGCCGGTGGCTCCATTACGTTCAAATGTGGTGGGAGCGAAGTGGTCATCAACAAGGACGGCATTGAAATCAAATCCCCCATCGTCGCCTTCCTGGCGCCGAAGATTCATTTGCCGCAAAAAGTCACGGAGCTTTGATGCAGGCGCACAAAACGGATGGTGCATTGATCGAAGACGTCCAGACAAACCCACCGGATGTCGAAGCACCTCCGAAAATTTCCCTCGAGACGTTGCTCGACGAATCCCCGGCGCCTCGAGGGCAAACCCACGGTGCATTGCCCGAATTTTCGCCGACCGTTACTCGCTCGGCGAAAATCATTCGTGTCGCCGGGCGTAAAGCCACGGTTACTTTTCGAGGAGATTCGACAGAGTTCGACGTGACAATCCCTTCCGATGTCGACCCGGAATTCATTGCCGAGGCTCATGCGGCGGGGCAAAACGTCATGGTCGAATGGACCCGCGGTGCTGAGCCGGTCATCGTGGGCGTGCTGCAGACACGAAATCCGCGCGAATTGCATTTGAAAGCCGAATCGATACATATCGAGGGGGAGCGGGAAGTGCTTTTCAAATCGGGGCGAGGGGCCTTACGGATTCGCGAAGATGGGGATGTCGAACTCATCGGAAGTCGGATCAGCGCGGCATCACGGGGGCTTTTCCGCATCGTGGGGCGGCTCTTGCGGCTGAATTGAGGAATTGTCGATGATCACAGCGCTCGGAAAAACGCCGCTTGCGCATACGCAAGTGACGGCGCGGCTCGAGCAGCCGCTTGTGGACGGGACAAACGTGTTGTTTTGCTCCACCTTTCAATTGGCGTGGAGCGAACTTCGGAATTCGTTTGGCGGGACTGTACGTTTGGACGGAGACCCGCAATTGGCGCTCGATCTCGAACGCCCTGGACCTGTGGCGGAGGAAATCGACGGCGCATCGTGCGTCGTGGGAAGTGGAGTAGGGGCGCCTTTTTTGGCGAAGCTCGACAAAGAATTGCGCCAGAAATTTGGCAATCGTGATGACTTCATGCTTCCTGAGCGGCTCGATCCAGATGCGGTTTTGGCGTATGCGTATCTGTCGAAGGACCTCGAATTTGGGACACCGTTTGCCGTGAATCGGAATGCGGGAATCATGTTTCGGGGAGGAGAACGCGTAGCCCATTTTGGCATTTGGGCTGACGGGGACGATAAGGTACGGAACCAGCGGGCCAAACAAGTCATCGTGCATCATTATGGTGATGGCGGGGCGTTTGTCCTGGAATTGCTGACGAAAGTGGACTCGGATCGTCTGATCATTGCGCGCATTCCGAGGGGGCAGACGCTGCTCGAGACCGCGGATACGGCAATGACCTATGCCAATCAAAAGCCCGGATTTTTCACGCGTATACGTGGAAAAACCGAGGTCGATTCTGCTGAAGTCGTCCGCATTCCGATCATTCAAGTCGACTTGATTCGTTCGTTCGTGGAACTTGCCGGTCGCAAAATCATTGGAAAAACAGCATTCATTGAAGACGCAAAGCAGCGTATTCGAATGAGCCTCGATGAAAAAGGCGCGGTTTTGCGTTCGGCTGGGGTTGTTCTCACGCAGCGCAGCGCGCCCCAGGGGCGGCGGTTCATTTGCGACCAGCCTTTTTTGGTGGCAATGATTCGTAAAGGCTGCCGATATCCGTATTTCGCGTTATGGCTCGAGGATCCGGAGTTATTCGTGAAAACGCCCTGAATCCGAGCCAGATTTGAGCCCTCGCTTCGCGCGCTAACAAGCGCGCTCCGCGAGGTTTTGTTTACGATGGGGGCTCGCAGCCGGCGCTCCAGGTGCTTTTGCTGCGTAAAAGCACGCGCCGACTGCTCTGCCCCCATACCCCCGAAATCACCCCTTCTCGAATTAGAAGGGGTATTCGAATTCGGTTACGGATTTCCCGGCTGCGGCTGAATATCGTTGCGCCAGCGACCCAAGCCATTGACGCGCAAACCGGTGGGCGGCGTGCCGGAAGGCATTCCGCTGACCAGGCCGGAATAACCCTTGTTGCCAAGCCAGGAGCTGTTGAAGAGCGCTTGGCCGCCCGAAGAGGTCGCGCCAGTCCTATTGGCAACGGCTTGTGACACGCTCGGTCCGCCGCGCGGCGACGTAGCACTGTTACAGGCCACGACGTCGACTCGTGCGCCAGGCGCTTGTCCATTGAATCCGGCTGCATTGAGGCGATCTCCAAGCTCGGTGCCATTGATGTAATTACCACCCCATTCAATCGAACCAGGAGCACCGTGCGTGTCGATCATGACCTGCGTTTCGCCTGCCAAACTGCCCGGAGTCACTTGATCGGGGCGCAAGATGCGCGCTCCGGGATATTGCGTCGGGTAATTGACGTAATAGTCGTTGTTCAAGCCTGGATCGTTCGAGGCCGTGATGATCGTGAGTAGACCCAGCGGGTCGATGTAATACGTCGTGTTCGGGACGAACCCAACGTCTTGTACCGACCCTTCCATGCCGAGCGGGTCGGGGGTCAGGTAAATATGCAAATCCGGGTCGTAATATCGATTGCGGTTATAATGCAATCCCGTTACGCCGTCCGCGCGTTGCCCGGCAAAACGCAAGGCTCCAATCTCACCGTTTGACCGGGCCACCTCGCCCCAGGCCGATAGCTCGACTTCTGCTGTTTGTCCCTCTTTACCGAAATACACGAACGGCGTGGCTGCGGCATCTGTAGCAACCAATTGCAATCCTGCGCCATCGCGGCCTTCGAGCAACGGCGTGTATCCGTCTTCGGCAAAAACACGCAAAACTCGATTGCCCGTCGTCGTTTGTTCTTCGACCGGAGAATTGCCGTCCCAGCCAAACCATGTCGTGGCGCCATTGATCGTTTCGGCCATGCGCCGACCGAATGGATCGTACAGATATTGAATGCGCAGACCATCGCCGCGAAAGGCTTCCGTCAGTTGGTCTTCTTCATCGTACGTATAACGCCACGTACGCATCGGATCGGGCGCGTGACGTTCGGACAAACGCCCGCGTCGATCCCAATAAAGCGCAACGTCCCCTACACGCGTCGGTCGTCCACCTGCGCCAAGCCACCAGTTTTGCCCTTCGGGAACCGCCGTTCCGTGCGCCGAATATTGGAATCGTTCTTCCGCGCCAAGCCCGCGCACCGCAGTCGGTCGGCCGAAAACGTCCAAATCATAATGCCGGCTTCCCGCGACCGAATCACGAATATCCGTGAGTGGACCCGTGGTCGACCAGGCATAAGCACGTTCCCGCAAGACATCGCCCTGGGAATTCTTGATGGAGATCTGTTCCGGGAAGCCAAACGAATTTCGTTTGGTTTCAATAGACAATCCATCGCTACGGCGCCGGGAAACTTCGCGCCCCGCCAAGTCTCGTTTGACCTGGAGCGTCTCGGAACCGAGCGGCGAATCCACCGTAATCGATTCGGCGTCTTTTTCATTCTTGTTCCGGACGCCCCAACCCGTCGAATACTTTCGTTCGATGATGCGCCCTTCCGCATCATGACGATACTTGACCTCGAATCGGAATCCTCCGGCGCTTTGCACTTCGCGCACGAGCCGCCCAGCTTCGTCGTATCCGTATTCGACTTGCGCCACGCCCGAGCGCGCATTCACGAGCCGTCCGTCGTTATCGTAAGCATAACGCGGCCCACCACCACCGGGGAATTCGCGACCCACGACGCGTCCGAGGGAATCGCGCCGTTCCATGACACGAGTTTCGTCGGGCTGCAAAATCATCGACAGACGATCGGTGCCGTCGTATTCGTACCCAAAGGCCAAACCCGCAAAGGTTTGTTGCCGAATGGGATTGCCCGCCGCGTCGTAACGAATGCTGTATCGTTCACCAGCCGGATTTTCGACCCATTGCAATCGCAAAAGCGCGTCGTATCCCATGCGGAAACGGCCGCCATCACCTTGCACCTGTTCGACGAGCGCCCCGGCAACCCAACGATTGCGTCGTTCACCTCCGCCCGCAAAACGCACCCCGACGACTTTGTGCATCACGTCGGGCAAGTATTCGACACGTTGCTCGTTCGGCCCCTCGAAACTCACCAAATCGCCGCGTGAATCGTATTCCAAACGATATTCAGCGCCAGTGGGCGTGCGCAAAGAAACCGGTTGTCCCAGCAAATCGAACGAATATCGGAATTCGCCACCTTTGGCGGTTTTGTAACACGACAGATTACCGTGCGCGTCGTATTCGAGTTCGTCCTGGCTACCATCGGGCCATGTGACGGCGGTGTTTTTCCCGCGCGAATCGTATTTGGCTGTGGTTTTTCCGCCGCTTTCGTCAACATGCTCGGCAACTTTGCCTTTTTGCATGCGTACGCGAGCGCGTCCGCCACCTGGGAGCACCATCGTGCGGGTGCCCGTGGCGTCGTCATATTGGAAGCGTAATGTCGCGCCATCGGGCATCGTCATGGCCGCAATGCGCCCTGCGGCGTCGTATTGGCGGCGCGTGACCCCTAGCGATCCATCGGTGACCGAGATGACTCGACCCAAAGCATCATATCGGAATATCGTGGCGTGTCCGCGCGGATCGACAAACTTCTCGACGAGGCCGAAATCATTTCCGCTGTATCGCCGAACATGTCCCAATGCATCGGTGACTGCCGAATCGCGGCGTCCCGGACCATAAGCAATGCGGGCGTGGAAAATGCCCTTGGGCCGGTGTCCACCGTCGTTGCCCGAACCCAATTCCGCCAAAATATCAGCATTGGGGCGTTCCCCCCAGGTTTCGACGCAACGTTTTTCGCCAAAAACCTCGGTGTAGACGAAACGATAGGTAATTCCGTCCGGCTGATGCTCGGCCACCATGTAATGGTTTTCGTCGTATTCGTAGCGCGTGATGACGCCTCCGGCATCGGTCACTTGCGCCAAATCGCCATTGGCATTGACCAAATATGAAACGAGCGTTTTTTGATGCTCGAGTCCGTCGCCATCGACGAATTTCAATATCCAGGTCGATTCCCAACCATTTCGTTGCAATTCGGCGCGTCGACCCACGGAATCGACAATACCCACGACTTCGTCACCATCCCAGGTGACTTTCGCGTTATTGCCGAATTCGTCGCGGAGTTCGGAAAGTACGTACCGATTCGAACCTTCGACAGCGCGCAAGATTCGCACCATGCCGTCATTCAAATCGATGCTGATCGTTTCCCCATCGGCGTGGATTTTGCGCCCATAAGGCATCAATCCAACTTCATTCGATTTGGGCAATTCGAATGTCGTTTCCGCATTGCCGTCATCAATGAGCGTGAAGCGCTGGCCATTTCGTTCGCCACGCCACGCCAAATTATGCGACCAGCCCCAACCCAGGCCAATGCGGTGATTCACGCCGGACGTGCGATAACTGCGTTTCCAGCGAACCCAAATATAGCCGGGCAATGTAAAATCAACGCATTCCGGCGTATACATCGTGCCCGTCACGACATCGACGGGGTGACCTGCGGCCGCTTGTCCTTCCGCACCCGGAGGCGCCGGAGGACTTGGCGACGCTGCGCCCGAATTGCTTCCACCTCCGTCACCACCACCATTACTTGGCCCAGACGGACCACCTGAATTCGGTCCACCTTGACCCGGACCTCCAGGCCCACCCCCAGGTCCACCAGCACCACCCGCGCCCGATGCATTCGCACCAGCACCAAATGTGGGGCACTTGTTCATTTGTCCAAGCGAACCCGTGATGCCCGCCATGCCGAGCTCGATCAGAATCAACGGAGCACCGAGCCAGGGAAAACACGGTCCCGTAATGTTTAGACTGACAATCTCGCGCAAAGTGCCCGGCTCATTGCCGTGACACTTCGACATACATCCGCCGACCGTGAGGATTTTCGACCCCTCGATCTTCGTGCGCATGCACGGATCCGTAATGCCTTCCGCCGTATTACCGAAGGTCGGATACGGAATGGGGAGAGGCGCAGGGGCTGCAGGAGTCAGACAAACGCTGACTGCGAACCCAATTTGGGAGTGCGCCGATTTTTGCGTGATGGTGTCGAGGAAATAAGCAGTGACCTTCCCCATGCCGGGATGATCGCACGTCGGACGTCACTTCGGCAACCTACTTAATGCTTCGCGACGGCAAATTGTGGGCGAGTAAGAGCGGAAAATTGCCTTTGGACTTTCGTTCACGGTGAGCCGCATGCATCAACAATGCTTCGCCATCGATTTGCCACGGCCAGGACTGATACCCGCCGCCCCGCACGACTTCGGGAATTTCCTGCGGATCCCACGATCGACCGTCATCGGGCGCGCCTTCGTAATTCGCATGCCAACCGTCTTCCACCCATGTCCCCCATCCAAGACCACGAACCCCAAACAAAAACCCCGTTTCTTCGCCAAGTCCGCCTTGTAGTGCGTTCTCGACAAACTTGCGCGGGTCGTGTTTGCGACTGTCGTCTTCCATCGAGATCCACGCTCGTGAATCGCGGTGTCGCGCAACGTATTCCCATTCTGCTTCGCTGAGCAATCGCGCGCCCAGACGCTCGGCATATTCAGCTGCCGCCAAAGGTTTGAAAAGACAAATGCCCACCATCTCCGTCACATCCGACTTGTCTTCGACTTGATGTGCGAGCACCGGCATTTCAGCACAGAGGAACGGAGGGACAAACACCTTGTGGGCAGGCCGCGCGATCTTCACCAACTCCTGAACATGCTCTTTCGCTTCATCACTCCAGGTTTTCGTCAGCCGCGTGAGGGCCTGTTTGTCCGAGGTGCTCAGGCCCATCTCGAACTCGTCACCAGCAATGGCAATCCACACGATGTCCGTCGTTGGATCCTTCAAGCGTGGAAAAAGATTGATCGGTGTTGGCTCGAGAATTTCAATGTCTGGACCGAGTTTCTTGGCCAAGGCGGTCGTGACGCGATGATGCTCGGCGTCGCTGAGACAAACCCACTTCTCGATGCGATGAAGCTCGGGCCAATCGTTGGTGGTCGAAACATTTCGCCTGCTGCCCCGAGGTTTGGCTGGACGTACTTCCGCTACAGGTGCAGGTGCGGGTGCTGCTGGTGCGGCCCCTGCGATCTCGTTGGTTGTGAGGTCGATCTTGCACTCGGGTAACCAGCTCTGAATTTGCTCCCGATGCGGGAAGATTGCGGGTTTGAGGCCCAAATAGAGCATGCGCAGATTCTTCAACTTCGAAAGGCTCGGTGATACACGTTTGAGCGGGTTGATTCCCACGGACAATTTTTCCAAAGCTGCCAACTCGAACACCCATTCGGGAATCTCTTCGAGCCCACACCTTCCGAGCACGAGGTCTTTCAGACGAGCGAGTTTGCCCAGGGACGTTGGAAGACGAGGAAATACGGTACGCATCTCGATGTACAGCGAGCGCAACGTCTGCAGATTTCCGAGATCGTCAGACAAGGTATCGAGCTTCTGGTTTTCATCGAGGGAGAGCGTTTCGAGTTTGTCGAGGGAACCAATCCAGGACGGCAGTCGGGTGAGCGGTGTTCGGGAGAGCGTCAAGTTGCGTAGAGACGTTAATGCGCCTGCCTTGTCCGGAAAAACGGTCAAGGGTACGTCACGCAGGAGCAATGTGTGCAGCGGCGGTAGATGGGCGAGAGCTTCACCAAGGTTTGTCAATCGAGGTGCCCACTGGAGCGATAGTTCTTGCAATGACGTTAGTGGCGACAAATCCGGCAACGTGCGCAGCTCTCCGACAGTTTTCAGACCGAGAACTCGAAGGTGAGGCAACAAGGTGAGTGTTGGTGGTAACTGCGTAAATTCATCACCTCCAAGCTCCAATACTTCGAGAGCTTCGAGCGAGCTCAGTTCGTTCGGGAGTTCGTCGAGTCCAGTGCAGTAGAGATTGAGGACCCGAAGTGTTTTGAGCTCAAACAACCAGTCCGGCAGCTTTTGCAGAGAGTTGCCGGAGATGTCCAAGACCTCGAGTTGGGTGAGTTTGGCGATGGATTTGGGGAGGGTGCGCAGGTGTCGATCGGCGAGCACGAGTTCACGTGCTGACTGTGCGTGCTTAACAGCTTCGTTGACGTTGGTGAAGCGGGTCGGGGGTGTCATCGAGGTTCCTCTTGACGCACCCCGTACCACTTCGGCAAACCTTTGGCAATATTAACGTCAGCGCCGTCTCTGCTGCTTGCGCGTTCTCTGATTGTAGGGGACGCGGTTGTTTTCTCCGGTTCCGCCTTCACGGTGGTCAATCACAAGGTCCTCCGCACCTGGTGTGGAGTACTCAATGCGCATTTGGTTTGCTCTGGCGAAATCCTCAAGGGCGACGGCGCAATTGTTACATGACCGAGAACCCCCTGAGATGCGGGCCGTCGAACCTCGTAGATCTCCCCGCTTGGAGAGTTCGCGCATGATTTTGAATTCGCTATGGGAGTCTTGCCAGAGCGTGCCAAATGAGGCGCCGTTTTTCTTGCGTCCCTGGACGTGCGCATCCGCATTGTCGTACCGCGTTCCAGCATAACCCGAAGCAAATTCGTTTCGACCGAGTGGGGAGTTACTTTGCGGATTTTGAATGGGGTGCGTAGTGCCGTCCGCCGTTTCCAATTCTGCAGTGGCAATATGTGGTGCCAAGCCGAAGGGATCGACATCCGTAATGGGGTTATCGCCATATTTGTATTGATTCAGGTCCGGAAGCACACCCAACGGATCCGGGCTGATGTATCGACCTGATTCAGGATCGTAATAGCGGTTTCGGTTGTAATGAAGTCCGATTTCCTCATCAGCGTATTGGCCTTGTGCGCGAATGGGACTGTCAATGCGCGATTCACCACGCGGAACCAGTTCACCCCATGCTTTTCGTTCGTATTCGCAAAGAACTTCGCCTGACGCATCGGTCAACGCCATCGGCATGCCCGCTTGATCGAGCACGTAATACGCCCAGGTGACATCATCGTCATTGCCATTGCGACGAATGCGCATGCCCCAAGGAACCAAGGCTCTTTCCGACCAGCCGTACGTCCGCTCCTCGATGATCGGATCGCCGCTCGCTGCGGCCTTGCGTCGAATTTCGTGAACGAGACGATCACCGTCCCAGACAAACCGCGTCGTGGATTGTTCGATGCGCCCAGCGACTTTGCGTTCGACGTTTTTCAAGACGCGTCGACCAATAGGATCGTATTGGAAGGAAACGACAGCACCATCGGGCATTTCGACTTTCTCGAGCATGTCCATGGCATTCCAGTGGTACCGGGTCTGTTCGACACCGCCCCCAGGGATCGAACGCCTCTTTTCAATGATGCGTCCGTGCTCGTCGTAATCGTACGCATCCGTGTTGCGCTGCTCGAGGCGATTACCAGCACCATATCGTCGAGGTTCGCCGCGCAAATACGCATTGCCTGGACCGTCGTAATCCCATTGCCCACGAGTTTGACCATCGACGGATTGGCTAGTCAACCGATGTTGCCCATTGTATCCGTATTCGATCGAGCTTTTGCGCAGCGTGTCCCACGTGCTCACGACTTCGCTGATGGCGTTGTACGAGAATTGCCGCTCAAACGTGACATCGGGACCGACGGGAGCACCGACGACGGGTACATTGGGTGCAAAGCCGGATTTCCGGGTCGCCCTGGCACGCAAGCGCGTCAAATTGCCGACGATATCGAAATCGAGCTCCAAACGTCCGCCCGCGCCAAACGTCCGGGCAATTTCTCCACCTCGGACGTCACGTTGGAACGTCAATTCTGCCCCATCACTCGTGCGAATGCGGAGGGGATTACCAGCGGGATCGCGTTCGACGAATTCCGAGTACCCAAAATTGCCAGATATCTCCGTATTTCGACCGGCTCGATCGACGGAATGCCGAACTTCGAAGGTTTGTCCGTCGACGACTTGAATTTCTTTGAGTATGTCACCAGCGGCATTACGTTGGAGCAAAAATTCACCTGCGGGTGAGCGCATGCCAATGGGGCGCCCGCACGCATCCCATTGAAATTCGTGTTCGGTACCATCTGGGAAGGTTTTCTTCACCACCCGACCCAACGCATCGTATTCGAATTTCGTGACGTCGCCGTTGGATGCGCGTTTTTCTGTGACAAACCCCATCGCATCGCGTTTGTAGGTAACCGAGCGACCATCGAAAAACGTCTCTTCGCGCACGAGGCCCATGGGGTTGAACTTTGCGCGATACGTTTCGGATTTTTCGTTCCAAGCTTCGACGCAACGCCCCTCGCGATCGTATTTGTACCGTGTTACGTCGCCTCCTGGTGCTTCAATGGCGACCAAACGATCATAACCCGCATACCGATAACGATACGTTTGTCCCATTGGATTCATGATATCAGTAACGCGTCCGACCCCGTCGAATACGTATTGCGTGATCGAGCCATCGGCATCACGCATGGAAGTGCAACGTCCGCCCGTCGTGTATCCCGCATAAACAGTGGCGCCCAGGGGGCCGCGCAAGGACACCGGACGGCCAAAAAAGTCATATTCGATTGTCGTGACCGCACCCGTCGGTTCGACGAACGAAGTCACATTACCCATAGCGTCGTGTCGGAATTGCCGAATCGCGCCGCTCGGATCAACGACGTCCGTGACGAGCCCCCGAGTATCGCGAGTGTATTGGGTCGTTCCGCCCTGACCATCCGTAATCGAAATGATGTTCCCTTGTTTGTCGTAACCATACACTTCGAAGGAACCGTCAGGCTTGACGATTTCTATCGGCAGGCCCCGTTCGTCGCGGGTGTATTTGGTGGTTTGGCCGAGGGGATTGGTTTCGGCGAGAATGCGTCCGCGGTCGTCGCGTTCGTAAATCGTCGTATTGCCCAGCGGATCGGTCAATTCGCGCAAATAGCCAAATTCGTCGAAAACGCGCGTCGTCACACTCCCGGCAGATACGGTCTTTTCAGCGCCGCCGTGCCCCTTGCCGTTATTGACACGCTGCACTTGCAACGAATCGGCAATTTCGACGTATCCATCGGGGGAAAATGTGATCTTGACGTGATGCACGCCTTTGGCCGGGGTCACTCCATCGGCCAATGTGGCCGGAACGTCGTCGGCGAGGCTTTCGTCGACGTGTCCCGGATAATCACCCCACGTCTCGATACAAAAATCATCCTCGTTGTAGCGATAATGAAACACGAGCCCCGTGGCCCCTATCGCTTCGGTCATTCGATGTTTTTGATAACGAAATCGCGTCCGCGCTCCGTCGGCATTCACGACCTCGACCAAGTCACTGTCTTGATCGTATTGGTATCCAGCAAAAGATACCCATTGCCCTCGGGCAACGGCATTATAAACATCGAGGCTGACCAGATGCCCAGCGTTGTCGCGGCGAAATGTGATATGTCGCCCGACGCAATCGAGCGCTTTGGCCAAATAAGGACCCTCGTACTCGAAGCGAATCGTGTTTTTGTTCTGGTCGAAGACTTCGACGAGACGATAATAATTGGGTTCGGTTGCTGGGCGGAATCGACGCAATACGCCGTCCATTGCATCCAAGACAAACCCATCGTCCTCGCGCCACAATTGCCAACCTTCGGCGCTGGCAACCGTCGAGCCGTCTTTCGGCGGAACATCGAATTGCACACGCTCACCACGCCCGCTCAGAACTTCCGCATCGCGCCGTCCGCAATGCAAATTCCACGCGAACGAATGCGACCAACCCGGTCCGAGCCCGACGTCGATGGCCCACGACGCACTCGAATAACTTCGTTTGAACTCAAAAGGAATCGGTCCAGCGAGTTTCAGATCAGTGACGGGATTGGTGAAGGCGCGTCCTGTGGCGAGTTCGACGGGATCGCCGGCTGATGGGCTATGAGCATGTACCGGACAACCCATGCCGCCAGAGCCCGCACAGTTGCCGCCGCCGGTAGCATTTTCCCCGGCACCTTTGCCCCCGGCGCCTTGTTTTCCCTTACCAGGGTTTTTCGTGTTCCCACTGGCACCCCCCATGCCGCCTCCGCCGCCCATGAGCCAGATGCCGGGGTTCATACCAGGGATGGCGGGAATATTCGGAAACGGAGCGGTGCGCATGGCGCATGATCCCCTGAACTGGCCCGCTCGGTCAAGGGCAATGCCGGTGCTTCAACGCATTGCACGTCGCCAACGGTCGGCCAGCTCTTCGTCTTTCATCATCTTGTCCATCCAGTGTTGCTGACTGGCCAAAAACGCCGGAAAAGTCGTACCGAATCGTTGCAGCGTCGCTGCCGCATCTCCGCCGTATCGCAACGCTCGGACCAATTCGATGAATTTTTCGAATGGCAATAAAGCGGTTTTCTGACGCGCCCTTTGGGCCCGAACGAACGCATCCGAATAAGCGGTCAACAAGGGCGGAATATTATCCCCACACGCGTTTTCTTCAGCCGAAATGCGCGCTTGCCAGGCATTGTCCAGCGCTTCCCAACGGTCTTCATCGAGTCCATGAGCCTCGAGAATCGCCGCGCGATCCACCGCAGGATCAGCCAATGTTGCCGCAAGCTCGGCAAACGCTTCGATATCCTGATTGTACATTTGGGGCTGCGGATCGCGTGCGGCGTCCTCCGCCCCAAACCCCTGCTCGAGCATTCGAGGCTTCGAGTCGTCCGGGGCGCTCTGCACTCCAAACTCCTCTGTCGATTTCGTGTTCACGCCGGGCAGAATACCTCATCTCGACGTCGTCGATCCAAATGCCTTTTCACGGAACGACGAACGCGGTAGCACCATCCGAGGTGCCCGTGTCGACCTTGGAACCGTTGGCCTTTCGCAGTGACCAACCCGCGCAAGCTGGGATTACGGCGTTACAACAAGCCCTGGAAATGGCGCACTCCGAACTGCGCCGTGCCGGTGTCGAGTTGGAACGGTTGGACGAACCCACTTTCGATCCGATCCCGGCAGCTCGGGCTACGGAGCGCGCATTAAAAGCGCTGTTCGATGTTTACGATACGCGCGGCGCGCCGCTCGAAGCCGTGCTTTCAGTCAACACGGCAATCGATGAAGCTGCAAATGCCGCGCAAAATGGGGATGCGCGCGAAGTCGGGCCGTTTCGTGAGCGGCTCACACGCGCACGTGCGGCGATGGCGCGCGTGATGGAGCGTTTGGGCGTGACGAGTTTGCCCAACACGAACATGCCTGCGCCGTTGCGGGCGAGCATCGATGCGCCCCGTTCGCACTTCGTGGCGCGCACGTCGATCGTTCCGCCGCTCGACGTCAAACCGCAAAAGATTACTCATGCAGTGGTGCTTCCACCCCCGATTGCCAAACCGCAATCGTTTGCCCAACTGCAACAAGCAGTCGCGACATTAAAAGAACGCGGGCAACAAGGGCGGGATGTCGGGGCCCGCGCAGGGGTTCCAAAAGCCAAACCCGAGGCATTACCTGCCCAAGCATCACCACCGCCCGCCCCAGGGTTTGCCCGGGACATCGACGCGGCGATCGACGAGATTGCGTTTTTGCGCGATCGAACGCGAACGTGTTTCGAAGAAGTCGCGATGGCCGGAATGCAACGAACGCCGCTGGTTGGAGACTCGTGGCGCAGTTCGTTGTTGCTCGAACGTCGCATGCTCGCCTCGATTGATCTCATTGCGGCGATTGGCGAAGCGGCGCTCGAGCACGTGCCGCGATTGGTGGTTGATGCGCCAGCGAAAGATCCGAGCCGCGCGTTTGCCGCCGGGATGATTTTGGGGTGTTTTTCCGGGCGTGACGCTTTGGCTGCGGCCGAACGAGCGGTATTTTCGAAGGGTGAATTGGACGCGGCGTTTGTCCGAGAATTAGCCGTCGCGTTTTCGATATGCCCGCACGATGGTTTGTCTCTGGCGATGCGCGCCTTGTTACACGAGGACGAACCTCGACTCCGCGCCCTTGGTCTGAGCGTGCTCGGTCATCGGAACTTGGCGACGAAGCAAGAACTGACCGCGTTCTGTTCGGACGAACCCGTGGTTGCAGCTGAGGCGATCGTGCACTTGGCGACGACGTTTGGGGTGTTCGATGATGGGGTGATCGATCGTGCGCTCGAGTCGGCTGATGCAGACCTGCGTGAAGCGGCGTTGTGCGCGATGGCGCTCGCTGGCGATTCGCGGATGGTGCCGAGGTTTTTCTCGGCCATGGACGGTCCGAGCGTCGATGTAGCGGCGTTGTACTTGGCGTTGATGGGTGATGAACAAGATGCGCAAGGTTTGCTGCATCGGTTGCGACAAACCCCGTCGCGAGGGTTTGTCGTGGCGCTAGGCTGGAGTGGTTCGGGGATGGCGATAGCGCCGCTGTTCGAACTGCTCGAATCGTCCAAGAGTGAAATGCGTGTTGCCGCGGCGTGGGCGCTGGAGCGCATAACGGGTGCCGGGCTTTGGGAAGAAGCGGAAGTGCCGGCGGAGAATTTGGATGCGCCCGAGCCTGCGTCGCCGGAGGTTGGTGAAGCGCCAGCACCGAAGCTGGTGAAAGTGGTGAGTGATCCACGGGATGAGCCGGACAAACCAGCGGCGGAGTTACTGGAACGACCGACGACGGATGCGTCGCGCTGGCGGACGTGGTGGCAACAGAATGCGGGTTCGTTCGATATGCGTCGTCGCTATCGACTTGGACAGCCGTATACGCCGCTGATCGTGCATCGTGAGCTGGATACGGAGAGACGAACGCCTGCGGAACGCTTGCTGCTGCAACGGGAATTGATTTTGCGGACGGGTACGGTGGTGCGACTTCATCCGCAAGACTTGGTGCAGGTGCAAGAGCAAGCGGTGCGTGATTGGCAAGGTCCTGCGCGGGGAGCGTCGAGTAACCCTGGCATGTGGGTTCGTCCGGGCCGCAAACTGGTGGGTTGAGCGGGACAAACCGCCGTTTGTTTGTCCAAGAGCCGAGCCATCATGGAGGTTCTTCGGGCTGCGTGTTATTCTCTTGTGCGGTCCTGGGTTCTCGTATGAGATGCTGGATGAGGCTCCTTGGAGCTGGAGGGCCCGGTGCAACCGCGTGAGAAAAGGGCATGAACGTGAACGAAGCGATTCCTTCTGCACGTGCTCTGACGGGGCAAACAGCTCTCTCGTCGTGGATGTTCGATGCGCACACGCCGAATCGTAAGAAGGTGCTCGAACTGGCGCGTCGTGCGGCACCTTCGTCGTGTCCGCTGCTGATTCTTGGCGGCTCGGGTGTGGGCAAAGAAGTCCTGGCGACGGACGTGCATCGGCACAGTGCTCGCGCGCAAGGTCCGTTTGTCTCGGTCAATAGCGCGGCGATTGCGCCCCAACTTTTCGAGAGCGCGTTTTTTGGACATCTCCGAGGTTCGTTCACGGGGGCAATGGCGGACAAACCTGGATTCATTGAATTGGCCCATGGGGGAACACTTTTTCTTGACGAAGTGGCAGAATTGCATCCAGAGACGCAAGCCAAGCTTTTGCGTTTCTTGTCGCTCGGAACGTATTGGCCCGTTGGATCTCATACGGAACGTCATGCTGACGTGCGCATCATTGCGGCTACGCATCGGAATATAGAGGACCTGAAAGGCGGCGTTTTTCGGGAAGACTTGTTTTATCGCTTGAGCGTCATCGTGCTGCGTATTCCTCCGCTCGAACGCGAGGACATTGCGGTTATTGCGCGCGCGATGGCTCGACACGCAATGGTTCGTCATGGTCGCGTTTTGTCGGATAGCGATATCGAAACCATTGCGGACCATTGTGTGCTGCGTCGATGGCCAGGTGGTGCACGCGAGCTGCGAAACATGATCGACCGAGTGTTCGTACTTTGGGACGGACAAACGCCCATCGCGGCGCATTGCCTGGATATGCTGGAGATTGCCCCGACCTCGCAAACGAGTGAGTCGTCGCCGCGATTGGGTAATTCTTCCGCGATGAAGGACCTCGAGAATTTGGTTTTTTTGGCGATTGCGGCGGAATCGCCAGACGTGCGAGAACTTGCGCGGCGTACGGATCGGACGGTGCAAACGGTCTATTGGCGATTGAAGAAACTGGGAATCGATCCGCGAGACCTCGGGCCTACGCCGGCCTTGACCGAAGCAATGGCTCGTTTGCAGGAGCGCCTTGCGCCCGAATTGCCGTGGATTCAGGCGTTGTTGCGTTTTTGATTCGAGCTGTGCTGGTCAATCCTTGTCGGGATGCTCCTTGTATTGGTCATTGAAGAAGATCCTGGCGGTTGTCACGGTGATCTCGGGATCTTCCTTCTCGATGATCACCCGGAGATTTTTCCGATGGTTGTCGCCGAGACCGAACAGCCGAATGTTGTTCTTCTTTCCGGTGAGGATTCGATGAAGCATGGTGGAATCACGAATTTTCTCCATGGAGTTTGTCGGATCGAGGGCGTAGGTTTTTTCATACGGCTCATCGATGTCCTTGGCGTAATCGGCACCCCAATCCGTCACGGGCTTGATTTCGGCATTCGTGTTTTCCTGTGTCGCAGCGGTCATGAATTTCCGAATGAGGTCCGGCATGTTGAATTGGCCCGTCAGAATTTTCAGGTAAAGCCGCGTATCGGTAAACGGCGCACCCGACTTGAGCTGCGTGATCGTTTGGTCAATGATTGCCCGCTTTCTTTGATACACACGTTTCAGCGGATGGTTTTCCGGTAGCGTCGACGATTGTATGGCCGTAAGTGCGTTGAGGGCCAACGAGGCTTCCGTATTTTTACGGTCGTATGGCCGGACGAGGGCCTGATTTTCATTCTTCCACGATTGGATGTGTCCTCGTGCCAACATGCGGTTGCTCGCCGTGGTATGGTCCTGCTCCCATTGAGCGCCCCAATTCGCAACGTCTTGAGCATGCGTCTGCAAGGCGTTTTCTTTTGCAGCTTCAACGAGGTTGCGGCCCTGCGCTGCATTTACAGCGTCGCCTGCTAGTTTATTCTTTGTTGCTTTGAAAGGTGCTTTCGCCGAATTCATTCGGCTACGATCGTGTTCGAGCTGGCTTGTCTGGGTGCCGTTGATGTCCACCGTCGCGTTGAGAGAATCCCAGAGGCCCATCAAGCCCATTGCATATTTGGGTAATGCTGCTTCGAGCGCATGTTCTCCGCCCACGTCCGCGGCCCCGGGATACAGCAGCGGCGACTTTTCTTTGCCGCCTTCATAAAGATATTTTTTGATGCCCGTAGCAGCAACGACATCATCTAGAGTTGTCCAGCTGTGAATTTCTCCGAGTACGAGGTAGTCAGGTAGTCGGATCCACGTTTTTTCGCGGTCGACGTATCCGATGTCCTCGGTTTCCCCTTCGGCGTAATCAGTCAATTCTTTATTATTCTCGAAATATCGCGATCGGCCATCAGCAATCATCGCCGCGATATTTCGAGCCCCGCCCCCTTTCTCACTATCCGCCACCGAGATCCAATTGGCTTCGGGTTTCGCTTCCTTTTCTTCCGCACTATCCGAAGCGAGCGTCAGCTTTTTATCCACGAATACTTTGCGCTGCACGACTTCGGGACCGGCAATCGACGTAATTGGCACAATGGCCGCATGCTCAGCCATTGCACCATTCTGTGCGCTTGCCTCGACTGCGTGTTGCCCCATACGCGTGGCTTCTTCTTCGAGGCCAGGTTCGTCATTGAGGCCGACACCTTTGAGTTGCTGCGTTGCTTTGACGCGACCTTGGCGCTGCTGAACGATGTGCCAGGCTTCGTGTGGCAAGTGTTTTTCCTGTCCTGGGCCGAGATGAATCTCGCTGCCTTGTGCAATGGCGAGCGCGCCTAGACGTGCGGGCTCGGGCGAATTCGCGTGCACGCGTACATCCGCAACGTTAATCCCTGACAAACGCCCGATTCCATTTACCAATGGGGTCGGCAATCCCGTGAGGGCGGGGGGGCCCTGGGGGGGCGTGCCGCCGAATGTATTGGCGATGGTTTGGCGTTGTGCAACGATTCGAGGGCTATCGTTCAATGCACCGATGGGACCGGCAGCGCTGAACTGCGGCATTTGCGCTTCGCGAGTCGACGATGTTTCTTTCGTCGCGTTTTCGGAAGATGGGGACACTCCCTTTTGTTTCGAAGCCTTCACGCTCCACCTTTCCTTTCCTTCACGTATTCCAAGCGAATGCCTTGGGACAGATCTTCGGCGCTGATGACGTTTCGACCGTGTTTCAAAGCTTGAAGTGATGCATAACGAACGATGTTCATGATCGAGCCACCCGACATTGCATGATCGTGCGCGATTTTTTCCAAATCAATGTCCGAATCCAATTTCGATTGCGACGAAAAACCTTGGCGCCAAATAACGAGCCGTTCATCGGGACGAGGGAGCGGAAAGTACACAATCGATTCAAAGCGCCGGGAAAATGCGTCGTCCAGATTGTCGCGCTGATTGGACGCCAAAATGGCGACGCCGGCAAAACTCTCGATTCGCTGCAGCAAATACGAAACTTCTTGGTTCGCAAACCGATCGTGCGCATCCTTCGTTTCGCTGCGTTTTCCGAATAACGCGTCGGCTTCGTCAAAAAATAAAATCCAATTTTTGTATTGCGCTTGGTCGAAAATCCGCGCCAAGTTTTTTTCCGTCTCCCCGATGTATTTCGACACGACGAGCGACAAATCGACTTTGTACACATCCCGCTCGGTGGATTTACCTAGCAAACAAGCGGTAATGGTTTTTCCTACGCCCGGCGGCCCATGAAACAACGCTCGATATCCCGGACGCAATTTCGACGCCATTCCCCAATTGTGCAGCAATGTGTCGCCATGTTCGAGCCACGTCTCGATGTCTTCCAATTGCTGGCGCACACCGGGATGAAGCACGATATCATCCCAGTCCAAATTCGTTTCGATACGTTTGGCCGGAAAACCAGGGCCGAAATCCGGACGGCGTGTTTCACCCGTCGTGAATAGTGACACACAATCCTCGGACAAACGGAGGGGGGCCTTCATCGGCAGTTCATCGCCTTGGGCCGCAAATCGAAGAATGCCGTGCGCTCGAAGCACATGGTCGACCGAGAACCGCTGTTCGACGCGGAATCGGACCAGCAAATTGCTCCCGCCGAGCACAAAAGCGAGGGTTTCTCCTGTTGGAACGAATTCTCCTTCGGCTCCGAGACGCACGCCACCAAGCTCGACGAACCGCCGGTCCAAGTTCGGATTCTTGGCGACGAACATATCGAGCAACTGCGGGCGCACGTAAGGAACCAGGGTCAATACCAAGGCTACGCGATCGATAAAGTCGACCTTGTAATGCCGCAAAAAGCTGGCATACGGGGAAGGGGAATCGCTCAGGTCCGGTGGCGCTATGTGCGAAACTTCGGCCAAACTCCCCGAAGTCGGCGTCGTCGTGCTAAAATAATGTTTGAAACGCGCGTCAATGATCTGGGCAAACCACGCCAATTCGCGTTCCAAATCGCGGGCATTGAGTTCCACGGGCGTCATCGTGGCCACTCCACGCAAAGAGGCGCTTGCATCCACGGGAATCGAATCCATTGCAATGCCCAAGGCAAATGCTGGAGTACGGCATCGTAAGGCGCACGCTCGACGCGCACGAGCCACGTGCCGCCCTGCACCGAAAGTACGCCACGGCGCCGGAGAAATGCGGCTTGAAATGCACCGGGCTCCATAGCGCCCAAACTTTTCGCATGTTCGAGCGCGGCGACGAGCACGTTTGTCGCTTCCCCCATTTCATTCTCAGTCAAATCCAATTCCCGATCGAACACGTCATTGACTGAGGCCCCACACAAGACTTTGGCCAAAGGTAGACGAAAATCGGGTGGATGCAGCTCGCCAGTTGCCAAGTAATGCACCAACGCAATTGCCCTTTGTCGCGCATTTTCGGCGGTGAATTTCTTTTGTTCCAAAAGAAGACCGAGACGGTCGAATAACGTCGGGACGAAGGGCCATAACAGGACCAGACCCGCGGAATCGATATAAGCTTCGTCGGGGTCGTCTCCCAAAGCCAAAGGCGCAGGAGGTGGTAAGTTTGGCGCGACAAGGTCTTGTTCGTTTTGCGCGACGTTTGGTGAGGTGATATCGTAATGACTCGAATGCGGATCGTCGTTGCCGGAATTCACCGGGCTGCTTGACGAAGGGGCATCCGCGGCGGGCGTCCTCGCTGCATTTGGGCGAATTGGTTGCTCCGGCCCAACGAGCTCGTTTGCAATCGCCTGCAGCAACGCTTCAAAGCCACTTTGCTGCGTTTTACCGATGGTCCATTCGATGCGCATGACGAGTTCCTGGTATGGCAAGCCTAAGGCCATGGCCACATGCGCCAGGGTATCACGCCAAAATTCGCCGGGTGTGTCGGCGAGGTGCGGTCGCAAAGCTGCCGATTGCAGGACTCCGACCCAGGCAAACGTGGGAGGCACCTTGGGGGAAAGCGTGCCGAGACTGCCCAGAAAGGACCATATTTCCGATGATCGCGCCTCGACGGCAATTCGCGCTGCTGAATGCACGAGTGCCCGAAACAGCGCGAGCGAACGTTCTGGTTCGGTATGTTGGGCCAATCTCGCGAGCGTCCGTGGATCACGCGCCAACCAGCGCACCAGCGCGGCGATTTCTCGCTCGTCGCGACGCAAAAGTCGGTGCATCGTTTCATCGACGAGCTGTGGATTCGCGGCGTCGGCCCAAAACGGCAAATTGCCAGTGCGGGCAAAAAGCGAGATCAATTCGAGGCGTGCGTTTGTCGCCGGGTCCTCCCCGAGTCGCGCGGCTTCCTCTTCGGCTTTTTGAATTTTCGTCGCGAGCACATTCCGCAATTCGGCAATGAGTTTGGCCGGAAGTACACGAGCCAAATCTTTGGTGCGAAGCTCACCGAGGTCGATTTCCAGCTTCGCGATACGATGCACTCGATCCGGCGAAGACATTTCGGTGCAGCAACGATCGATCAAATCTTCCAAACCTTCATTTTGCAATGCGGCCAGGGTGGCATGCAGGTGCAATGCGGCTTCTTGATTCGAAACTTCGAATTCAAAAATTTGCCGCTGAATCTGATGCCGCTGGGTCGTCATCGTCTACTCATGCGTTGATGATGCTCCTGGTTTGAGCGGTGCTCCAAGCGACGCCCGTTCTCGCCCGCACGGCGAGCACCTGAACCACGCCGTTTGTCGGAATGGAATCGACGGAGATGATGGGATCCAAAGGTTTGGTCGTCGCTCGGTTTGCACCTTCGGCCACTGGACCTTGGGCGACCACGAGATCTCGGCCAATGCGCATGTCGCCAATCCCAAAATTGACGCTCGAATTCGTTTGATCTTGCCTTTGAAAATAGGCGGGTTTGCCCAGGAGCTTTTTCGTGGCCGGGTCGAAAAGATAATACAAAACGCCGATTTCTCCGCCGGTCACGAGAATCGAGTTCGGACCTGTAGCCTCGAGCGTGAGGTTTGTCGCTGGTCCAGGTCGAACGAAGATGGCCACCTTCTTTTCGAGGGGCATATCGGACAATACTTCCCCATCGGAGACATGATGGTGGGTTTTTCTTGCTCGAACCACAATCTGCGAGTCCTCTCGCATATCCGAGAGCTGCAATTCGAGGGTTCCCCCATTGCCCGAGGAAAACGCGCCAACTTGCGCATAACCATTCTCCCACGGTTGTGCAGGTACTGGAGTAATCTCGATCATTGCCGTATTTGCCCCAGGCGTTGGCGGTGGCGTCGTGATCAATTCACGGTCCGTAATGGATTTGGTGCACAAGGCGTATTGAACGTCTCGCTGTGTATTGCTCACCCGAATCGTCACGGCACTACCGGCATTGACGATCGTTGCATCCACGGAAACACCTAGTTTTGGATTGGCGGTGACTTCAAGGGCAAATTCGGCATCGAGTTGAATTGCCAAATCCGACGCTCGGGTGACATCGACACGGAGCGTTACATTTTCGACCATTGCAAACGATTCGAGAACAATGGTATTTGCCGTGCCTTCGACGCTTCTGGAATACGGTTGGCCCTCTGTTGATCGCAAGGCATACGCTGCACCGCCTTGGCTACCTTCGACCGCGATATGCGCGGACAAACCATATTCGATGAGCCAGGGAAAGGCCCTGGCGGGAGACGTTGTGCCATACACCATGGGCGTTGGCGCGATGGCCGCTGGCCTCGTTGCATCGAGTCCCATACTGATGCCGAGGATCATTGCGAACTGTTCGCGGCGACCTTTCATCCATGTGTCATAGTCGGCGCGAAACGATTTCCATGGAGCTTCGTCGAGCCAATGCACGTACGTGCCGATATGTGCGGGGGCTTGGCTACGCACGGTTTGTTCCACGAGTGTACGAAATGGCGCCGACCGGAATCGACCCATGAATTTAGGGAAAACGAACGAAAGTTTGAGCGAATAACGATCCTTTACCGTCGCGCTGGCTGATGTTCCAATGCACAATTGACTCGCGGCCTCGAATACGGGTATCTGTCCCGGCCGCAAATGAATGTGCTCGATCATGATCATTGGTTCGTCTCGGCCACTTTGCTCATTTTGCCCCGAATCTTGGGCGGTGCCTTCGATGAGGCCCAGCTTGAACCGAATTCGTTCTTCGAGGCCTGAAGGCGTGGCCATTCCCCACGGAACCAGGCCATCGAGGGCGGTGCCGCGTGAGCCGCTGATACGGGGGTATTTTTCGAGAAACGTTTGCTTGTGCTGGATGAGCGCAAGCGAATCAGCTTCCGCAGCCGAATAGCGGTCATTCAGGTTTTCCGCGAATCGAGCCAATAAGTGATTCAGGAAGCGATGTTTGCGGGCAATCGCTGCATCGGGCGTTTCGAGCTTCACGTCGAGGGTGTTCGGAGCAATTTCATCGAGTCCGAGAGCTGGCTCGTCCACGTATTGTGCAAAATAGGTTTGCACGTTTTCGGTACCTGCATGAATGGAGAACAGGTCTTTGATATGTGCGAGCTGGGCGAGATGATTGGCCATGAGTTGGTCGAAAAACATCAAATATGCCTTGAGCTGCTTGGCCAAACCTTTGCGTTCATTCGAAGCTGATTCGGGCAATCCAACTTCCCCGACGCCATACACCATGGGCAAATGGTGTTGCAATGAATGATATCGCCGCACATTACGGTTTCTCGTGCGGGGAAGCGTGAGATCGCCGCGTTGCCCGCGTGATTGCCAAGGTGCTGCTGGCGGGACATTACCTACCGCGACTGGCATTCCCGCATTGAGCAAGGTAATCTTGGAAGCCGCGCGGTCGAGCTGCGGGGCGCAATCTTTCGGCAATTCAATGGACCACGTGTCGCGTGCTTCCCCGGCATGCATCACAATCTCAGTTACGGAACGAATGCCCGGCACATCCATGATTGCGTGCACGAGGTCGGAACTATGCAATGCGACGTGTCGTCGGGCATTCGAAAGGGCATCTTCCGTGATGAATCCATGATCGAGCAAGGGTCCGTCGAAGATTTCATCGACGCGCATACCCTTTTCGAGGCATTCGTCGAGCGTCGAAAAACGAACGGTTGGTGAAATGATTTCGGCAATGGCTTCGAGGATTTGCGCGTAGGTGAGCGAAGGTTCGTCCACGCGTCCGATCTCGATTCGAGCATCGATGCCGACTTTAAATGGTTCCAGAACGACAATCTCGACCATATCCTCGCAAAGGCCGCGATTCTTGTTGATTCGTCGCCCCACCTCCCGACGAACGGCCACACCTTCACGTTCCGGTGACAATTCAATCGCGACGCGATAAAGCCCACGCAGTGCGACGTCGGTCCCCGGTAATCGTTCGTCGATGGTTTCGATCCAGGCATTCTTGACGCCTTCGACATCGAGGACGAGACGACGCAAGTCATTGGCAGTCACCGCACGCGTCGTCAATATCTCAGATGCTGGATGCAGACTTGCGTACGGATCTGCGCCTTCGTTGGCCAATAAATCGGCAATGTCATGGCCCGTGCGATACCCCAAATCCGTGAGGACATAACACAATGCCTCGAGGATGGTAATGCCCGGATCGTGGGAATTGAAATCGGTCCATTGCTCGCTCGCGAGCCGTTCGAGTTGACCGATGCCTAATTTTCGCAGTTCCGCGTAGGTTGCCATGGCCATTGCCTTCCGGGGTCGAGGTCAGGAAATGCGCATGATGTACGCCAGCGCGTAATACGGGGGCATATTGTCGTGCGCCGTGCCTTCGCCGGTATTCGCCGCGCTTGCGGTATGCGAATGCGATCCTGCATTGGTCGTTTCGACGAGGAAGGTGCCGTCACCGTCGTCCTTCAAGTGTGATTCCGTCGCGCCGCCCGCGTGTTTGAGATCGGCATGATAGGCCGTGAATTTGTGGAAGTGCTCGCCACTGTTTTGAAGGGTCACCGAATGAGTGTGAGCCGGAAGGTTAGCCACCGTGAGTGTGACGGTTGCCGTACCCCCCTTCGTATGCACTGGCTTCGAATCGCTCTTGCCCACGACAAACCTATCGCGTAAATCCGGCGTGCCATTGTTTCCGTCGCAAAGCGCCCAGCCGGTTGGAATCGACGAACCACTCCACATCAGAATCACTCCAATGGGGACGGCCTGATTGACGTATGTTTTCACCGCGTCACATGACGGAAGGGCACTGCCGGAGGCCGAGGCGAGATCACTCACGGGCGTTGTTTTTGCAGTAATCAGGGCCCGCACCGCGCCTTGGGTTGGCAGCGCGGTCGTATCCTCGCTCGTGGATCCGATTGTCGTGACAATCTTGTTTGCCGTTGCGCCACCAACGGTCAATGAACCCGCCGACAGATTGCCGGAAATGTTTGCACTGGCGACCGAAAGCGAACCTGTGACCACGGCATTGCCGCTAACTTCGAGCTTTTGGCTGGGCGATATCGTGCCAATTCCGAGGTTGCCGGTCGTTCCATGAATGAAAAGGCGGGTTACGCCTGAACTTATGCCGTCGGCTCCCGTGCCAATGGCCAAGCCTTTGACCCCGGTTGCTGGATTCAAACAAATTCCCCACGATGGTTTGGCGTCGGAAAATGCTTCGTACAGATTGAGCACGGGCTTGTAATCTTGCCCAGACGCCTGAATGCTCAGAGGATCCCCCATGGGCTTGATGATTCCATCATCCTTGGCATTCAACACCGAACTAATGAAATCCGAGAAATTTTGCTCGGTGGGGATCTTATTGGTCTGAAAATAACTGCGGAGGTCAGCTCGGGTCTTCTTGTCTCGCGTATCGATGGTCATGGCGCGTCTACTTTCTCGTTATCGTCAGAATCGGGCCGGCTTCTATTCAACTGGTTACATATGCCGTGCGTTTCTCACCCAGTGTTTGCATCGGCCGCGAATGTGATCCCAGCCAAAGAAACGACTTCATTATTGGCAGGTAGATCACCGTCGATCGTAATGGTTCCGTCAACCGCAATCGTGATACTGCGAGCGGCGGCGCTGCGTGCGCCAGGCGTGGTGGACCAGGCGAGGAACGATTCCGAGGCGGCCGGTCGATATTTGCTAGCGAGGCTCAGCAATACTTTCGTCGCGCTTTCGCCGGCTTTCGCCATTCCGCGAAGGTGGACGATGCCAAAGGGATCTTTGAAATAACCCGCGGGTCGTTCGTTATTTACATGCGTCCAGCCGCTGGCCAGCGTCGCTACCGTCCATTCGTCTTGCGATAAATGTCCGACAATGGGCTCGGATACTCGAAGCGTTTGTCCAGATGGAACATCGATGCCTCCTTGAGCATTGATTTTACCTGCAACGGTCAAAGTGTGGCTGTTCGTCGTGCCAATCGTCGCGGATCCTGTCGACACGACGAGATTGCCACTCGGTAAGGTCACGCCTTTGGCCGACAATGTTCCCTCGACCGTGACCGTGCCATTGCTGACTGCGAGATTCCCGGACGGCAAGGTTATGCCTTTCGCCGAGAGGCTGCCTTCAATGGTCGCATTACCGTTGCTCACCGTCAGGTTGCCGCTCGTCAAGGTCAAACCATTTGCGGAAATCGCGGCTTCGATGACGACCGAACCAGCACTCAATGTGAATGTCGTGCTCCCCGTGGGAAGCGCGATTTTCCCTACGGCTAGAGATTGGCCATTCGGTATGGTGATGCCGCGGTTTGCCTGAATGGAACCGTGCACGGTCAATGTTCGAAGACCACCATCGATTGCCGCACCCAGAGTCATTTCGGTATCGGTCACGGTGAGTTTCCCAGCGACCGGATCGAATTGGTCGTCCACTACGTTCAGCCCGCCGTCGATCATTGCTGCAAAATCATCGGCTGTCGGGATGGAGTTTTCCGCAAAGTACGATTTCAGCTGGGCACGCGTCTTTTTTTGAGCAGCCATGGTTTTCGATCACTTTCTCGCCCCTTCGGGCACAACATCCAAAGAATGGTGCGGCGGCTCAACCCACCACGAAGTCCATCCCAATCTCCATATACGAAATTCCTTGGTATTTTCGTACGTCGTAATGTTCAGCAGTGATTACGTCGATTCGATGCTTCGGGAATGCAACGAGCACTTGGTCTGACTCTTCCGCCTTGACACAATATTCGTAAGTGTCTTCAGCAACCGTCGACGACGGGCCAGGTGCAACGTCTGCTGCGGGTCGCACACCGGGCGGACGAATATACGAAAAATTGCTCCCTTCGTCGTCCGTGTAAAATAACGTAATTCCCGCGACGTAATCGACATAAGGACGGCGATCGACGAAATCGATGATGTTGCTGGCGTGGATTTTCCCTCCGACCGCAACGTCGACGCCTTCTTCATACGCCCATGGGGAAAGAAAACGATTCAATTCTTCATTGAGTCGGCCCATCCAATAAGAATCGTTTCCAGGTTCAGCAAACCGCACGCCCAAGCGTACCCGCACCGCTCGAAATGCTGCATTGCGGACGCTCACGTCTACACATGGCGCCGTACGCACACCAAGATACTCTTCAATGGTTCGCAGTAGTGGTAAAGGTGCTTTCGGCCCTAGCTCATTCGTGGGAATGATGCGCACGTCAGGTAAAACCAGAACCTCGACGTGTCCGGGGTTGTCTTCGGGCGCCGGAATGCACTTCGTTTTGAAAATCTCGGGGAACGCATCGAGCACGATGCGTTCGAAATCCCACGTCGACAAGGCGCGCGCTTTGTGCCGCAATCGTTCACTCACGCGGGTGGAAAACCATTGCTCGTCTTCGGCGAGTCGGCCACCAAATGACGGATCGGGCTGCGTAACCCCCACGATGCCGGCAATGGGCGTCTCGAGCTTGGCGATCGTCATTGCTGGAAGGGGTTTTCGATAATGCTCGGGGGAATTGTCGCGATCTTCAAAAGCAGCTTCGACCGCCTGTGTATGCAAGGCACGGGTATCGCATATGCTCGCGTGATCATGCGTCACGCTCGCACACACCCATGTGTATTGGGCCGGCAAGAGAGTATTGGGCGCAGCGTTTGTCAGGGATAATTCGACAATACCCGAGCGTTGCAAGCCCTGAGTTGCATCGGACAAGACCTGTCGTCCTAGCGGCTTCCATTCATTGCCCGAAAGCTGGCTCCAGGTAACAATCGGCGCTTCGATATCTCGATCCGCGCTCCCGTCGTCCACTTGCACGAACAAGGTCACTGATTCTGGCGGCACGACGTTGTTCAATCCAATCACGAGCGTGCTTTCTTCATCGTATCGCGGCACGAACGGTATACCGGTTTCCGGCGCATTGGCCGCCAATTCCGCCACGCCAAAAGGATGCACGTGATACAGTCGATCGAGCAGCTCGGTATTCGTCGGGCGATACAAGAGAATTTCGACGGATGATGAATATTCCAAACTCAAGCTCTTGAGTTTTGGCGTGTAGGGAGGCCGGACTTGATATTTGGTCACGTCGCCCTTGGTCGTGTCGAGCGCCAATTCGAGGGCCTTTTGCGAAGCAACGATCGAATATACGCGATGCTGGAAATCCGTCGGTCCGAGCTCCCATTGCACGAATCGTGGCCACGTTGCGATTCGTCCGTCGAGCCCATCGACATTGGTGTATTCCGCAGGGCAGGGATCGACAATCGAATCGATTCGAATGGGAGTGCGACCGGAGGCGAAAAGATTGGCTGCCGAGGCGAGCACTTTTACGCCCGAAGTATCAATCATCGAAACTTTCGTCGTGAACGCGGGTATTGCATTGCTGGCCGTGATCGGATAATTGGCATAGTGGGCCGTCAAGTTCGCTGGCGCCCCCATCCATTCATAAATGAACCCCAACTTCCGAATTTCTTTCGTCGCGATCTCCGGATGACCCACAGATAGACGTGCACCCGATGTTGGTATGCCCCCGAAAGGCTCGAATGGCTTATTGACGTCCAAAACCGATTCGTCATTTTCGAGCAACGTCGGCACGAGCCCCGACACGTCGACCTTTAGGTGTGCCGCCCCCACCAGAAGACTCGAAATCTCGCGATAATAAGCAATGTATCGATTTTGTGATTCCGACCAAGCGGATTGCATCATGATGCGCATTGCTGGCCAACGCGTGTCCATGCCGTCGGGCGCATTCGGTAACGGGGTGAGCGCGGGTTCGCCCTCCGCCATTTCGACGACGATTTTCAATCCTGGTGCCGTTTCATTCCAACGTAAATTGGCTTCACCAACCTGTGTCCCGTAAACGCCAAACCCCGACGCCGTGACATTCGGCTTGAGTCGTCGCCACCCCTTGGCCGTGCTTACTTCGATGACGAGCGGAGAAATGGGAATCGTTCCTTCGTGCTTGCCAAATGTGCGCGCAAAAAGGTGCTGCATCTGATTGAATTCATAACTCGACGCCGGTCGTCGCAGACCCAGAGTCAGCGTAATCGTCCGTTTGCCTCCAGAAAGCGCCAGCAATGGTGAGGTTACGACGAACCCAAGCTTTGGAGTAGGTGGCGCCAAAACATCGTGAACGACCGGGGCGCCGAAGGTCGAAAATGGCAGTTGACCATCGGCATTAGGCGTTCCGCGGCGCGCGAGAACCTTACGCGCGTCCTCGGCGACATGTATGTCGAGCCAAACCGTTTTTTGCGGCTTCCGCTTTCCGGCGCGCATCACCATGGCGTGCGCAAGCAAATCAATGACGTCGTTCCAGCGCTTGGCATTGTGCGCATCCGTCAGAGCCTTCGAGTCCACCGGTGACAAGAATGCCGAAAGACGCTCCTCGAGTTCGTCACACTCGTCCGCCAATCGTCGAGCCAGTTCATCCCCAATCGCGGAACCCATATCCACGTCCACCGCATCTCCAAGGGCGATTTGAAGCATCGCGAGATACGCAACTTCAGCGTTTTCGGGGTGTTTGGTCTGCTCCGTAGCGAGTTTTTTTCGATATTCCCGGCGATGTTTGTCGTGGTGTGCCATTTCGAGTACGTTCGACACATACCCGACGTCTCGCTCATAACTCGTGCGCCAATCCGAAGTATCTACTTTGAGTTTTTCAATGAGCACAGCAAACGCCTCGATATCCATGCCGAAGTAGTCTTCGACCTCGAGAAGCATGTTCCAGTATTGATCGAGCGTCGTGATTTGGACGCCAAGATAAGTTTCGACGCCGAGCAACGCATTGAAGTCTTGATCGGCCAGCGTGCCACCTTGACGGGGCGCAAATGGGAGCGCATTGGGATTGATGTGTTTGGCCGCGAGGTCGCGTTGATAGCGAGCTTGTCGCTGCGTGTCGAGTACCGCGTTTCCCGTAGGTTCCTTCAAGCCGACCAACGCCCGCAATTCAGCGAGGGTGAACCCCAAACCAGCAGAGCTGAGTTTGACGAGTTTCTGGAGGTTTCGCAGCAATGGATCTAGCGCATCGTCATCGGGGAGCGGGATTGGTGCGCCGTTTGTCCGGGCTCGCTTGTAGTCGGGTAACGGGTCACCAGGAAGTGGGCGACCATATGCGATGCGAAGCATTTCGAGACGCCCGCCTTCAGAATCGTTCAAATGGTCGAGCCATGATTGCGCGATGCTGGTCAGCTTGCGTTCGATAAAAATCGAATGCAATTTGTCGATCCGGGCACGATTGACGATGAGGTTTTTCTCGGTACGATAGACGCGATTGCGTCCGAGCGCATCGGCGCCAGCTCCAACAGCCGTTCCCTTGGGAACCAGGACCTGATTTTCTCGCTCGGCCATTTGAAATAGTAGATTCGCCCGATCCGGAATGGCTTTACGGGCCTCCATTCGCAAAAAGCGCCGAAAATGAAAATCCAGATGCCTCCGCGTGAGGGTATTGACCTCCGCTTGCGCATTTTGCAACAACCTCAGAAACGCCAGAAAAAGTGTGAAGTGCGGCCGATACAGAGGCGAATATTGGTCCCGGTCGAATTTGTCGGGGGCTTCGAGAAATGCGGCAACCAATTCTTTCGGAATCGTCCCGATGAATGCCTCGAAGGTTCCAGCATTTTCATTGTTTTCGTTGAAATAAACCAGCCTTTTTCCAAATTCGCGCGCAAATTCTACGAAATCTTCGGGGGTCCGCTCGTCCACGGATACGTACTCGGGCGCGAGCGCTTCCGTAATTCGTCCGGGTTGGCTCGTCCCATCGCGAGGGAACTTGTTCGCGTCAATCCAGTTTGTTGCAGTATCTGTTTGCGTTGGCATGGCGCTCGCTCACCTCGCTCTAATGCGTCACGTAGCCTGAAACTTGTCGTTTTTCGTGGCGAATCGCCCCGTACCATAATGAATGACGGTAGTATCCGTCGTAGTGCTCGGCGGCGGTTGCGTGGCTGGCACGAGCACTTCGAATCGCGCTGTGAATACTCCCCCCTTGAGCAAAACGGGTTTGTTGCCGGAGTTTGTCTTTGTCGCAATCTGATTGACCGCGAGCGTGTCGATTTTCAGCATTCCCGTCCCCTTGGTGCTATGTGTCGCCGTTAGATACGTGCATTGAACCGCGACGGTGGCCTCGTCACCGGTGACACAAAACTGCGTGCTCTTTAATGTCGCTGGGCCGCTCGCTTTGATATTGCCCGGACGAACGTCCACGACAGCGGCTCCAAAATTGGAATCGAAAAGCACTTCATCGTCGTTGATTAAAATGAAATCGCCCATGAGAAAGCCCTTCCGCCTTAGGTGACCGGGATGCTCGCCTCCGTGAGGTAGAATGGAAACACCAGATTGAACCGCGAATTCGTGGCGCGAATCGTATAGACGACGCTCACGTCGAAACGTCCCTCGAGGCGATCGCCTTCATTCACGTCCACGCGATCGAGCGTGACGCGTGGTTCATGCTCGACGATCGCGTCCGTAATCGTCCGCTGAATGCGACTGATGAGCAGATTGTCGGCTTCTTCGAAGAGCAGACCAGCCAAATCGCAACCGAACGATTCTCGCATGACTCGTTCGCCACGCATGGTCCCTAGCAAAATGCGAATACTCTGCTCGATGTCGGCGGCGTTCGAGACCATTTCGACTTCCTCGCCGCCTTTCGTGAATCGTGGAGGAAATGAAAAGCCACGACCAAGAAAATCCTGTCCACCTCCAGATGCATTCGAGCTGCTCATTGCACGTCCACCTTTGCTCCTTTGATGACCACGTTACCCGTCCCAGCGTCGATCGTGATCCCCTTGGAATCCAAAGTAATCTTATGCCCATGTTGATCGGTCAGGCATATACTTGCAGATGTGTCGTCAATGAAGACTTTGTTTTTGGCGGGAGTCTCGATGGTGACGGAAGGTTTGTCCGTATCGCCGAAAACGACCGAAACGCCCTTGTTCGTCACAATGCCTTTGGAATCATTCTGGGCGCTTGGAGCCTTGATTGCAGCCGGCGCGGTGTTTTTCGAGCCAAACAACGAGCCCAGAATGACCGGATGCCGTGGATCATCGTGAAGAAAACCGACGACGACTTCATCGCCTTCTTGAGGTCGAAAGAAAAATCCGCGATTTTTACCGGCTTCCGGCGTAGCGAGTCGCGCCCAAATCGCTCCAGTCGATTTCTCGTCCACACCCGGCAGAATCACTTTGACTCGCAATTCGCGGTGCGGATCCACCTCGAATGCCGCGACGGTCCCAATTTGCAAACCCCGCGATGGAGGCAAAAGGCCGCGCGCTGCAACGTCGACGATATCTTCACGTTCACAGGCTCGTTCGGGAGTCAGTCCAAATTGCACGTCCGTGCGCCAACCATTTGCGTCGTAGGTATGACAAATGCCTGTGACGAACGTTTTGCCATTGAATCGATTGCCGATTCCCCGGAGCTCAATGGGATCGAGCAGGTTGATGTTTCCTTTTCCCTCGAATGCCATACGTCCGCGGAGCGTCGAATAGTGACTCCTTGACAAACGCGCATCGGCCCACGCTTGCAATTCACCTTCGTCAGCCGGTACTGGGTGCGAAAGTGTACACGTTTTACGGGCCACGGCATTCGCTAGGTCAGCTGCCTTGAGGTTTCCAGGAAGCGCGGGTTTGACCTTGCTGGGAACTTTTGGGTCGGTCACTGCGACACGCTTAGGATCCCACGCCGCGCTCTGCACTTCAGCATATGGGTGCATTGCATTCGCCTCGAACTCGAAATCGAGAATTTCGTCGACACCCCAATTTAGGATGAGCGCATCTTTCGTGGAATCCCCGGCCATTGGCAATACCGATACCTTACCCAGCTCGACCTTGACCAGCCGTCCATTGGCTTCAGCGCGTAAAATCAAAAAGTCCCAGGCACTGCAATCATATTGCACCATGTTGGGATGCGCATATTGCGTCGCTTCGATTCTCCCAATGCTCACGCGCGCCTGATTGAGCAGGCTCGTCATGATCTGGTCGTCGGTTTTTTCTGTGTATACCGCGCTTTGCCGAATCCCCGTGAGCTTGACTGCGTCGTCCTTCAATCCGATGACGAGCGCCGAACCATCCGCATTGGCTTCCACCGTGTGTCTGACGACGATTCCTTTGAACAGAATAAAGTCGTCTTTCCCTTCGTACCGGAGCTTGATCGTGATTTTCGCCCCCGGGGCAAAAAAAGCCGCATTGCTTCGCTCGAAAACTTGTTTAGCGGCATTGCCGTCAATGAGCCGAATTTCTGCACTCGGAATGCGATTGACCTCCGAACGAATGTCGATCGACAGGAGCTCGTACTCCTGGGGCATCGGTGTATCGTCACTCAATATCGTCGGTGTCGCGACGGACATGAAGGCTAACCTCGTACCTTGGTTTCTTCGTCTAACGTGGCAACTGGCGGAAAGAGCAGCTCCTGGCCGGTCGTCAACTGCCGAAAATCATCGAGTCCATTAAATCGAGCTACGTCAAGATATCGATCGGGCGAGCCATAAATCGATGTCGTTAGCAGGGGTAACGTATCGCCCGCGCGCACGGTGCGCGAATGCGTCATGTCCGGCGACATTCTATTGGCAATGATGGCCGATTTTTCGGGAGCCGGATCGGCATGCAGCATGATGCGCAGTTCCGCACGTAATGGCGAACCATCGCGGTCGAACATCGTGTATTTGATGTCGAGTTTGCAGAGGCGGCAATCGAATTGGTCCATTGCGCCCCAGGAAAGGCGCAAATGCCGCGGTTGATGCTCGGCTCCGTGATAATCGTAGGCGGTTTTTTGAAAATCCTTGACTCGATCGAGAACACTCTTCCGCCGACCCCGGAGCATGTCCGTTGCCGTGCCCAAACCGGTGCTCTCGACACCAGTTCCATCGAGAATGAGCGTAATCGACAGCTCGGTGGGCTCGGTATATGAATACTTTTGCACGGGCGCAGGCGAATTGACTGCGCGTGATTTCGTCAGCTTGATCTCGTAATGCCATTCCAACTCCGTCGGATTGAACATGGCTTCGAACGATTCGGCCGCGCGTTCATTATCTTTGCGCGTGATTTTGGTAAATGACTCGAATTTCAGCTTTTCGAGTTTGAAAATATTGAGGCCCATGGCTACCGTTCCTTCGAATGCTTCAAAATGCGGAGCACTTCTTTCACGGCGAGGCGCACGATGGCGTCCCGATCGACTTCGGTGAGGGCCACGCAATCGTTCGCAGGCTCGTTACCTTCGTCGTCCTTGACCACCGCACGAATGACGAGTTCTTTGATCTCGACGGGCATCGTCATATCCTCATGATGTGCATTCGTGAATACGCGAGTTCGATCGTGTCGATGAGTATTTCCTTCTTGTTTGCATCGAGTTCCGATGTGGACCACTTGACCGGATAGGCTTTGTAGAAAAACCACGCCGAAATGGGAGCGTACGATTCGTTGAACAAGGTTACGATCACATTCGATGGGGAAAACCTGAACAGCGATAATGCGGCATTGATTTCTGCATTCAAGAGCGAACCTACGACGAGCCCACGTTCCAGGACCAAATTGTCGTACGAAATGCCTGCTGGCGCCTTGTGCGTATAAAGGTTTTGTCCACCTTCGGGGATGTCGACCGTTTTTATCGTTGCCGACAAACCACTCACCTTTTGAAATCGCGTGTCGAGCGGATTGGGAATACCACCGCCCGTCAAAAATAGGACACCGAACCTGAACGCCAAGGGCGCGTCCATGATGGTTTGGGACGCATTGACCTCGCCTAGTTTTTCATTGGCCGCAGCGTACCTAGAGCTTGACAAGGGACACCCCTCTCGCCTGGACTTCCAGAACGTCGATGACCACGTCGTTCGTATTGGCAGCAAACGTTGGCGCCGATAGTTTTACCGGAATCGCATGGGCAATCTTCCAAGCCATGACGGCATTCCCGTCAGGATTGCAGAGCTGCACCTCCAACGTGCGAAGTTCCTTTTTCCGTAACCACTCATAAAGAAACGTCGGCGAAGAATTGAGAATCATGCCCCTTTTCATCGTGATCGGAGCAAATTCGTCGAAATGGAAAGTATCGATTTGCTCGCCTTCCCAGAAACTCAGCCCATGCCGGTAAACCACGTGTTGATATGCTAGCTCGATGCCCGTGACTTCCGTGAAATTGATCGTATTGGGACCAACCTGAACGCGGAAATTATATGCAGCAAGCGGATATGGGCGCGAATCTGCCGGCATGGTCTCCGTTTCCTTCCATTGATTCGTGCCGCCCGTCCAACGAGCGACACGAATCACTGCGAAGCCCCGTTTTCAATTCTCCGAAATGAGCACGTCATCGGCCATGAGCGTCATGGATTCGATTGCTGCATCATTCGAGGTCGCGCTGAACGTTGGCGCATCGAGCTGCGTCGGGAACGCGTTCACCACGGTCCACGTGATTACGGGTTTGCCCTCCTCGTCGAGCAAGCGGATGTAAATCTCCTTCTTCTCGACCTGATTCGTCTTGACCGTCTTGATCCATTGGTATAACTTCGCCAAACTCGCCACGCGCACGACACCTTTTTTGATCGTGAGCGTCGTGGCGGTCGCTTGCGCCGGCATATACATGACGACAGGCCCCGCCTTTTTCGTATCGGACGGGCTTTCCTTGTATGTCGTCGTGTCGAACTTGATGTTGAGCCCGGAAATCTCGGTACAACTCACCGTATCGTTGCCAATTTCGACCCGATAGTTGTACGAAGGAAGTGGATAGGCTGTCTTGATTTCGCCCGCTGAAAGTGCCATGGCTCATGCCTCCTGGAGCTTGTGCGAGAATTGCAGCACGATGAATTCGGCGGGACGAACCGCAGCCACACCGATCTTGACGATCATGCGACCCTCCAGAATGTCCTGGGTGGTCATTGTTTTGCCGAGACCAACCTCGACGAAATATGCCGTTTCGGGTGTTGAGCCAGCCAACGCGCCGCGCTCCCAAAGGCCATACAAGAAACTTTCGATCATGCCTTTGACTTTGAGCCAGGTACCGACGTCATTGGGCTCGAAAACAGCAAAACCCGTCGATTTCTGCGCGGATTCCTCGATCATCACGAAGAGCCTGCGGACCGGAACGTACCGCCATTCATTGTCATTGCCCGCGAGCGTTCGGGCGCCCCATACGAGCGTGCCTTTGCCCGTGAATGCGCGAATCGCATTGATGGACTTGCCACCCGTAGGATCGACATTGAGGCTTTCCTGATCGGTGTTGTTGATTTTCGTCGTTGGGCCAATGACCGCCGACAAACTCACGTTGGCAGGAGCTTTCCACACGCCGCGATCGCGATCGACTCGGGCGTAAATACCAGCCATTGCTGCGCTCGGCGGCAGTACGAGCCGTTCGCTGCCAATGATGGTTTTCAATTGCTGGTAAAGGCCAGTCTCCGTGCTCCGCAATGCGTCGAGTGTCGTCATTACCTTCGTCGCTGTACGGTTGTCCGTGATGGTCACGCCGGCGTCTGTGTAATATGGCTTGAGCGTCGTTTCGACGTACGGATAATACGCCGCGCCGTAGCTCAATGCGTCCGTACCAATGCCCGTGCGGAAGTCCCGCGTCGATACATCCGTATTCGCGCCATTGTTGGTAACGGTGTCCGGAGCTTCCTTCACATCGATGATGGCAAAACGATCGCCCATCTTCTTGCAATGCCCGAGTACGGCTTGACAAACGGTGTAATAATCGGTTGCCCCAAGCCCGATCGCGTCGGTCGCTACGACCAGCGTCGGTTCATCCTCTTTTTCGAGGCGCGCGAGTGCGGCCGTGAAATGGTCCGCCGTGCGCGTATCGGTCAAACTTCCGACCGACACGATGTAGCAAGCGCCTCCACCATTTTTGAAATAATGGTCGACGGCATGATGCAACAAATACGTACTTGGAGTGACCTTGACGTCGGGAACAGCGCCCGCTGCCAATGTCACTGCAATGGTAGCCGATTTCGGTCCACCGAAGACTTGCTCGTACTCGAGCAGCGTGCTCACACGCGCAATGGTATTCGATGCCTTCTCGGTGTATCCGAGAAACGCTGGTATCGCAGTCGAAACTTCGGCTACCGAAGGAGGTAGGGACGAAATCTCTTCCACGTAGACACCGGGGGTTTTGTATGCAGCTGGCATTGTTCCTCGATTGTCGATGGCGGGTTCAGGTTGTGGACGTCTTGTATTCGATGATTTGGTTTACCGCGTCGACGAGCGTCGCCTGGCTACTCGTCGATGCATTGTATCGCGAGAAATTACGAATGGATGGATTGCCCAACTTGACGATCGTGGCGTTTTTCAACTTGAGCTCGATGGTTTTTCGCGGCTGTTCATAACAAGCAACCGCCGCGGAAGATACGAAACGCAACACTTGTTTGCCGGGATTACGCTGAACGAGGTGTATTCCGACGGAATCGTAATCGTCGCGGACCTCATTGAGCCATTTTCGATCGGCGGTGGCAAATGTCAGCGGACCAGTCGCCGCCGTGTCGGTAATGGATAAATTATCAGCATCCGTGCGGGAAATGCCCGTGACGACATAATAGGCCCAGCGCATTTTCTTCGCCGCAAGGGAAAACGTATACTTTGCCGGAACCGTGGCGCTCGTTCCCACATTGGCATGTAAAAGGATTTCAATGTCCGCAAGCGCCTTGCTCACCCGATTGGCGATGGCACTGGCGACTAGCGCTCCGCCAGCTGGCGCCGTGACCGTCACATTCGAGAATACCGGGGCGGCGCGAATGGCGGCGACATCCGTATACAACTCGAATTCGGCACTTGTGGGGACCAGCGAAAATCGCAGCGTCTTGCCCGTCGTCAATTTGGGAAATGGGGCGCCAGCTGCATCCAATTCGGCGACGATCGTCACGATTCCCGGCGCACTTTTTAATTGACATCGATGCTTCGCAAGCAATGCGTTCGTCTCGGCCGTTGCCACCAAGCTCACGTCCGGACACGCTTTCGTCGCGTCCGCATAATACGCGTGCAGGGCCTTTAGCTCGATGATCGAAGCGTATTTCACTTCTTGCTCTCCAGATAAAGAGAGGTCAGATTCGTCGGCGCGAGCGGCAGACCGTCGGCATCGTGGAATACGACCATCCGCACGCGATAGAGAATCGACGGCTGATACGACGTATTCAACATTCCCCACACATGATTATGCTCGTGAATTGGCATGTTCACATGCTCCGAAACCAGTTTCTCGATCCCCGTTGCCAACGTTGGCATATTCGTGCGGTCAATGACGCGGTATTTTTGGAAAAACTGCACGATCGCATCGAGTGCGCGAAGCGTATTGAGATAATCGTTATAACGCGCGACAAATAATATATAAATATTCAGCGGAACCGGGGCTTTGACTTGCACCGACGTGCCATTGGCGAGCACTCGTCGATATGGATCGGCCGGTAAAACCTGGCGGTCCTCCTCGAGCCCCACGAGCAGCATCGTCACGAATCCGCTCTTGAAATCGCACTTATCAATGAGATTGGCATTTGCGAAAAAGACCTGCTCCTCGGTCGTATCGGTCGGACGATAACCAGCCGCGAGCTTGATATGGTCGTTCAGCGCATCTCTGAGCACCCGAAAGACTTCGCTGATCATGACCGCCTCATTCCCCTCGTCACATTGGTCACATGTCGACCCATCGTCGCGACGTCCACGTACACAATGCCTCAAGTTATGTGCCAACCCGTTGACGTCGCAAAGCCCCAGACACTGAACGTCCGGCACCACGGAAGAAATTAAAATTAAAACAAATTGGTTTGAAAATTACGAGGAATCAGATTTGTTGTAACATGATCAAGTTAATCAACGTACGAACTAGGCAACTGTGGCGAGTGAATAATTCCTGGGTGCCTGTTTGAAATTTTGCGCCCTACTTCATTCGATGAACGTTCAATTCCGATGTTCCAGGTTTGTCTTGGTTGATAACACGCATTGTTTCGTCATGCCAACCACGTCCATCTCGTACCTGGCATAACTTTTTTCGGCTCCGGCATTCGTTCAGTACAAACGTTTTTCCAGTTGCGGCAGGTGACGATGAACATTTGGGTACTCCAAGCACATCGAGGTTCAGCCCGCTCCAGCGGCGTTATCGTCTGTGAAAATGTCAATGCCAATCGCGAATTAAATCGCGCCGTTTCGAGCAGCCCATTTGGAAACGAGGATCATGCTTGGCCAGGCCAATGGCAGTTTTATCGAGATCGACTCATTTGCCAGTTCATTCCGTAATCGCGCGAAGGACTTGAATGGCGACCGCGCCGTCGATAGGGCCGGCCGCGTGTACACCAATGGTCACGTGAAAAGGAATATTGGTTCAATTCCAGAGCAGGGACGGAGCGCCAATGTCATCGCTCGCCACGATAACGCCTACTTGTCTCGATCCATCCTGCGATGTTTGTCCGGGTGGCCCATCCATCCCAGTTAAGCAAGACAAACATCAACTGGCCCGGACAATCACTGTCGCCGCGCGCTCCCCGTTGTCACTTCCCGCGGTCGACAACACGACATGATGCGGAGCACATCCATGCTCGAAACCTTTGCACGCGATCGCTAGATGCAGCGGCACCGCGGCTGCTCCCAGGTTACCCATACGTTGCCCCGGATTGTCGAGCTGCTGCGGCTCGCAGAACCAACGTTGCGTACGCGTGAGCGCCGCTTGCTGCTCGAAGTGGCGATAAGGCTCGAAACCCAAGTCCGAAAGCACCCATCCAGCACGCTGTTTTTGATCGTCGAGCGGTGCAAGCACGGTGCGCATCGCCGCGGTCAAACCCGTCGCGCGAAACGCTGAAGCATCGTTGTCCGGACGCGCTTGTTCGAAACCAGTTGCAACACCAACGATTCCGCCAAACACCTCCCAACCCATGCGCCGAGCAAGAAGCGGTTGCACCAGCATGACGAAAGCCGCTGCTTCGCCTGGAAGAACCGCCGTCAAATCCGCAGGTGGGCAAAACAGTCGCTTGGCGCGATCGAGTTGCGCGATCCGTGTCGGATCGTAATCCGTGTGCACACCTCCGAGCACGGCCATGTCGATGCGGTTTGCCGCGAACGCTTCGAGGATCTCTTGCAGCAAATACGCTCCGCCTGCAGGACCGCGCGTCGAGATTGTCAGTTCAAACTCGGTGGCGATCGGCTTGATCGGATCATCGAGACGATTGGCGAGCGACGCGGCCGTCATCGCATCGACGTATTCGTCGACGGCGAGCGCCAGCCGCACCCGAAGAGGAAGCGACTTCAGGTTCGAGATGGGGCGCAACGCTTCAGCGAGCGCTGGGTGCGCAAGTTCGAACCCGCGCGCTGGACCCGTGAGATGCGGATCGATCGTCGGCAAGAAACACATCGTGATGCGTTCGCCTTCGCTATCGACCAGCGGTGCTTCGCGCATCGCGGGCAAGCCTACGCGCAACGAAAATGCCGTTTGTGTAGCGGTCAAACCAAGAGGCGAACGAGCGCCAACGCCTACGATCACTGCTTGGGTCATCGAGCACTCCCCACATTGGCTAGTTCGCGAATCGTCACGGTCGCCTCACGCATGCGCCGAAATGCTGGCACACACGCGCGCCACACGAGCTCCACGGCGATGGGTTTCTTCGCGCTCGGTTCGAACAAGTCGATCACGACCGTGTCGAGATGCGGGCGAAATGCAACACGTTCGCGGTTTGGATGTTCGAACGCGATCTCCAGCGCCACCTTGGGCAACGTGAACGTCACGGCTCCGCCGCCTGGGGTGAGATTCAAGAGACGAACCGTTTCACCTCCAACGAGTGGCGGGTCAGCGATGAGTCCAGGCGAAGCGCACTGGTTGAATCGATCATCGAAATCGTCTGGCAACAGAGGCGCTTTGTAACTTTGCCAGGTATCGTCGTACGTTCCGGAAAAACGACGTCGCGGTTCCCAATTGCGGCTGATCGCCCCGATGCCCGCCGGTGCCGGCTTGGTTCGGATCGAACGAATCAAGTTGCTTGGGTCTTCGATGTTCGGCGCAGCCTTGTGGGTCAGCACGGATGCGTCGCGAACCATGCCCATTCCAATGGGATTTCGCGCCTCCTCGACCGGTGTGCCCGGTGGTTCGTCCCGACCACCCCACGCGTAATCGTAACGCATCTCGATTTCAGCAATGGGTGACGCAGCCGTGAGCGCCGTGCCTTTTTCGACCCATAGGCGCCGACCGAAGATCGTCAATGATTTCCTGAGCGATCCGACCTCCACTCGAACGTCGAACGAAGGAACGGGTTTGCCCCCGGGAGCGTAGGCTTTGGCCACGACAACGACGTCCGTGCCGGGTTTGCGCAGACATAGATCCGAGGGGAAAGCAATGCTCTCGGGTTTGTCTTGCTCCCACGGAATGTCTACGAAGCGAATGCCCCGATCGCGCGACTTGGGGGCAATTTCGATCTGTCCGTCGTGCAGTTCGAACGATCCCTTGACGATAGCCACGAGTTTTTCAGCGTCGTGGTCGAGGAGCATTTGAGTATGCGCCACGAAATCGGTGATGTTGTTGAGGCGCGGCTGGTCCACGTTGGTGGCACATCGTAACGCGGACGTTGTTCCAATGGCTTTGGAAAGCACGGCAGTGTCGATTTTGTGCCAATGACTACAAATTTCGCCGGTTTCGCAAGAATGGAGGTGTTACGTTTCGAGTGCGAATTGGGCATGGTGAGCGAGCATGACAGCCGGAAAAATACATTTGACGAACGACAAGCCGACGTTTTTTGCGACGCTTTATGGCAAAGCGCTGGATGCGCGGAAGCCGAAGCCGATTTTGGGGGATCGTTGGGCCGCGGAGGCTGTTGATCGGATTGATTTCAATTTTGGCTCGCTGAAATTGCCCGAGGGGGCGCCCATTAGTTTGTCCGTGCGAGCGAAGCATTTCGATGATTGGACGAGGGCGTTCTTGGACAAACACAGCCGCGCGACGGTTTTGCATTTGGGCTGCGGTTTGGACACGCGCGTATATCGCGTCAATCCAAGCCCCCAAGTGCGCTGGTACGACGTGGATTTTCCGGATGTCATAACCATGCGCCAGAAGCTTTTTCCCGAGCGTCCAGGGTATCACATGATTGGTTCATCCGTGACAAACCTCGGCTGGATGGATGGGTTGGCGCCGAATGGCTCGGTGTTTGTCGTGGGCGAAGGTTTGTTCATGTACGTGCCAGAAAACGAGGGTTTGGACCTATTTCAGCGGATTGTCGAACAGTTTCCAAGCGGGCAAATTGCCTTCGATGCGTATTCCGCGTCGATGGTGCGGCTCGTGTCGCGCCTCGCGACGGTGCGCGGGGCCAAAGTCGAACTCGTGTGGGGCATTGACGATCCTCACGACGTAGAGAAGCGAATCGAGGGGTTGCGTCTCGTCGAGGATGTACCATTTTTAACCATGCCGCTATTGGTGGAGCATTTGTCACCGAATTGGTTTGCGGCGAAGCTGCACGCATTCATGGGACGGCGCAATTTTTATCAAAAGCTCGTCCGTCACGTGCGTTATGCGTTTTGAGGAAAGTTACGCTTCGGAACGGCTCAATTTGATGGTGTCCTCGTTTGGCGACACTGTCTCCCGCCATTGACAACCCCGATCACCAAATGTTCGTTCGAGTGTCGTCGCCCGAGGACAGTTTTTCTGAAAAAACGCGACCGGCGCGCCAAATTGCGCGAAGTATTTGATCTTTTGGGAATCTGATTCCTTCGGCACGTGACGTGCTTGGACGGCGCGTAATCGCTCGGAGAAGCACAAGTGGTCGAGGCGGAGCAAAAGCTCTGCATTCAGAATTTGAATCGAGCCGAGCACGGGTGGATTGGCAAAAAGGGCGCTGGGTCATGAAGAGAATTCGCCGCGGCGCGTGATGAGGTTATCATGATGATGAAAAAAAACGCAACGCTGCTCTTGGGCTGGGCTGGCGCATTGTCGGGGGTTTTTATGCTCGTATCCGGTTGCGGCGATGATCCGCCGGCAGGCACCGGTGGCGGAGCGAATGCGAGCAGCAGCGGCATTGCAGGCAGTGGAAATGGGGGCGAAGGCGGGGGCGCTACATTATGCGGCAATGCCATGGTCGATCTCATGGAGAGTTGCGATACGGCCATTGCGGCAGGAATGCCGGGGTCGTGTCCGACGTCATGCGATGACGGGGCGTCTTGCACCGCCGATACATTCATGGGTGCGGGCACGTGCGGCGCTACCTGCACGCACGAGGTAACGATTACCTGCCAGCCTGGCGATGGTTGTTGTCCCTCGGGATGTACCGTAATGAACGATTCGGATTGCTCGTCGACATGCGGAAATGGGACGAAAGAAGCCAACGAGAAATGCGACACGGGCATTGCTCCAGGAATGGCGGGCGCATGTTCTTTCAATTGTAATGACGGACTTGCATGCACCAATGACTTGTTGCTCAATCCGGGTACTTGCGGTTCGGAATGTACACATTCGGAACTGACGACCTGCATTGACGGGGATGGTTGTTGTCTTGCTGGCTGCCCGATGGATTCCGATTGCGTCGTGCTCTCGCGCATCAAGCAAATGGTCCTCACGGAGACGGGGGACGAAGGTTGGTTGCGTAATGGTTATTGGGACGGAATGGCCTATGCGAACTGGACTCCGTGGACGGGGCAGGGTTTGACGCAATTGATCGCTGGGCAACCGATGGGACAAACGTATCGCTCGGTGGATCACGTCGTGCTTGGAGATACGACGGTTCAGCAATCGTGGGTTCAATTGGACGGTATGAAAGTGTGGACCCATAATGGCACGTGGGATGGATCAGCTTACAGCAGCTGGTCGCCATATACCGAGCTCGTTTTGGATTTGCCAGCCGGCGTTTCCCCCATTCGGTCGTTCGATCAGGTCGTTTTACCCGACACGAGGCTCAAGCAAACCGTCGTCACGTTTGACGGCAAAACGGCATATTTCCGTTATGCCGATTGGGACGCGGCGACGAAGAAATACATCAATTGGACGATGTGGACCAACCAATACGGCGACTTGACGAATGCGTCGAGTTTCCCTGTTGGCGGCAGCTTCCGATCGTTTAATCACGTGGTCTTGGCCAACAACCGGATCAAACAAGCGTTGCTCAGCGAAGACGGACGCACGGTATGGTATCGTTATGGTGATTGGGACGGCATGAAATACGCCACTTGGACCATGTGGGCGAATCAATTCGGGAATCTCACGAGCCTCGTGCCGGGTCGAGGAACCGATCAGACATATCTGAGCTGGGAAGAAGGCGCGTTGGCTGGAGCAGGTGTTGCTGCAGGTTGCCAAAATGGCTGTGACGATAATGATGCGTGCACGATGGATTCGTGCGTGGGGAGTAGCTGCGTACATGTTGCGAAATCGTGCGACGACGGCAATCTTTGTACGGAAGACTCGTGCGTGAATGGAACATGTCAAAACCAGGCCAAGAATTGCGATGACGGCATGGGTTGTACGGTTGATTCTTGTGTCAATGGCGAATGCCAACACAGCGCCAACTGCGACGACAGCAATGGCTGCACTGACGATTCGTGCACCGGTGGAAGCTGCCAGCACACGAACAACAGCGCGTCTTGCGGCAATGGCGGAACGTGCCAAAATGGTTCCTGTCAATCGGGTGGGTCGAGCAGTGGTGGACCAGCGTGTACGTGCACGACCGGCTGCAAAGATAGCTGCGGTCAGCCGTGTAATGATGGAGCGATGTGTGCCAACAATGCAGTCTGCAATGGTGGCAATTGCGTGTGTAATGGCGGGCCATTCTGCCTTGGAAATTGTTGCGAACCAACCCGCGTGTGTAATCCGACCGGAAACTCGATGTATCCGTGCTGCACGACGGCGAGTGAGACGTGTGGCTCGGGCATGTGCGGCTCGGTAAACCTCCCGGGCGGTTGTCCTTCGGTCTGGTGCGGAAGTTGTCAAACCGGCCGGCAATGCTGCAATAACCGGTGCATTCCGAACGGCGAGACTTGTAACTGACATTCTCGTTATCGGGCGATCACGAACGCGGTTTGGAATAACGCACGATTCTCGAACCGCGCCCTCCTCGGCTCCTCCCACCTTGGCGCATTAGCCCCTACTTCCCCTCTTTCAATGGCGTTCGTTCGCGCTTGACCTCGTGAAGCGTAACGGATACGCTCGATGCGTTGGTCGTCGCAAAACCGGGGACGACGAAGGAAAACGCAATGTCGACGCTCGAACTGACTTTGACTGGCGGTGAGACTCTTTCCGTACACGATTTTTCCGTAAGTGAAGGGATTTCACAGATCTTCACGGTCAGTCTCATTGTGCGAGGCAAGAAGCCGGCTGTGGCGTTGCAATCCATCGTGGGGCAGCCCGCGTCGTTTTCTCTGGTTGCGGGATGGACGTTCGTGAAAAACATGGGTGCGCGCAGTTGGAAAGGTATGGTGAGTTATATCGAGCAAGTGCAGGCGCAGACAGCAGAAGCTGGGCTCTCGACCTATACTTTGCACATCGTTCCCGAATTTTGGAAATTAACGCAGCGAATCAATCATCGCATTTTTCAGCACAAGAGCATTCCGGACATCATTGATGTGTTGCTCGGTGAATGGGGGCTCGCGCCCACGTGGGAGATCGACCGCGCGGCGTATCCATTGCTCGAAATCAGAATGCAATATGGGGAAACTGATTTTGATTTCGTGAGCCGTCTGCTAGAAGAAGCAGGAATTACGTATTCGTTTCCTGAACGCGGAGGTACGGGATCGGTACTGCTTTTGAGCGACAAGCTGCATGTGGGCACGCCGAGGACGCCGATTCCTTATGTCGACAATCCGAATCAAGCGTCACAAAAAGAATTCCTCACGCACGTGCGCTTGGGTCACGAAGTGCGGCCGGGGTCGCATGTATTGCGCGATTATGATTTCCGTAAACCCGCGTTCGTATTGTCAGGACAAGCTCCACCAGCTGCGGCGCCCGAGAACCGTTACGAGCAATATCAATATGTTCCTGGGGGATTTCTCAAAGAAGGTTGCCCTGGTGGAGGTACGCCCATTGCCGATGACAAGGGGGTAGCTCGGCACGACCAGAAGTTTGGAACGGATCGGGCGACGATCGGATTGCAATCGATTCGTGCGGACAAGAAACACGTGGCCTTTGAAACGAATACCGTAGATCTCTTTCCAGGGGCAATTTTTACCACGGAAAACCATCTGCATCCCGACTTGGCCGAGAGTGTGCAGCTTTTGGTGACGTCCTTTAGTTTGTCGGGAACGCCCGACGATGAATGGGCAATGAGCGGAACAGCCGTATTTGTGAATGTCAGCGTGCCTTATCGATCGCCAATGAAGACGGCCAAGCCGCGCATTTACGGTGTGCAGAGCGCCACGGTGGTGGGCCCTCCCGGCCAAGAAATATACGTCGATGAATATGGTCGAATTCGCGTGCAATTTCCATGGGATCGCGAAGGAAAATTCGATTCGAATAGCTCGTGCTGGATGCGTGTGAGCCATGGCTGGGCGGGCACAGGATATGGAATGATCACTCACCCACGAGTTGGTCACGAAGTCCTCGTGACGTTTTTGGATGGGGATCCGGATCGCCCGATCGTGACGGGACGCGTTTACAACGAATTGCAGAAAGTGCCCTATACCTTGCCGACGGATATGACGGTGAGCACGTGGAAAAGCCAATCGTCGCCGGCGACTGGTGGATTCAATGAAATCAAATTCGAGGACAAGGCGGGTATGGAGCTCGTATATACCCAAGCCGAGCGCGATTTGAACAAGCTCGTCAAACGCGACGAAGTCGAGCGCACGCAGCGCAACAAGCTTTCGACCGTGGACGGCACCGAAGACAATGTCGTCAAGGGCGTGCGAAAAACGCTTTTGGAATCAAGCGACCATTTGCACGTGAAAATGGATCAAAACGTCGGCGTGGATGGGTCGATGTCGCTCACGGTGAAGGTAAATCATCATGAAAAAGTGGGGATGGCGCATGCGGTAGATGCTGGGAAGGAGATTCATCTCAAGGCAGGAATGACCATGGTATTGGAAGCCGGGATGCGCCTCACCATCAAAGGACCGGGTGGGTTCATCGATATTCATCCTGGAGGAATCGATATCGTAGGAATGCTCGTGAACATCAATAGCGGCGGTTCGGCAGGCTCGGGTTCAGGAGCGTCTCCGACTGCGCCAACCGACGCGTTGGAGGCAAATCCGAAGGACACACCGAGTTGAACATAGAGAAATCGGAAAGGCGGTTTTCGTAGCCATGCCCGAACGAGTCAAACGCTCGAACTTGTCGAGACACCCATTCACGATTGAATCTCCGGGCGGTTATCCGCACAATCCCGGTCCAGTCGTCGTGCACGATCCTGCTGTTCGGGTGCGCCAAACCCTCACGAAAAGAGCAAACAACAACCAATATCGAGTTACACTGACGCGTGACGATAATGGCGATACGGTCTATCTTCCGTACCAACCGGAACAAATTCACTCTATCGAGTTGCCAGCCGCACCAGCGAATGGGGTCCGGAATTTTTTGACCGCAAATTTGACTGGTTGTTGGATCTTCATCGAACTCAAGGCGAATCGTAACATCGTCGTTTATCATGCCAATCGTTCCGCGGGAGTTTCGCCGACCGATGAGCAAAGCGCGACGGACCCGATGTTTCAGACAGAAGCAGCTCGACTAGGATTGCTCGATTTGTACCGACAAACGGCGCCGAATGCAGCATCGCATTGGGAGGTTCTTCGAAAGCGCGATTATATGCGCAGAGTCGCGGAGAAGCTCGACCATAAAGCCGCACTCGGGCGAACGGGCGTCACATATGCGCGGCCGGAACAAATGTGTCAAACAACGGTGGCGGGGTTTTTTCGGGGTGGTCGGTGGGAATTCTGGTACCAAACGTATGGCCAATTTTATTACCGACGGCCGCCTGATCATCGGCTGTCACGAAGAGGACAGGAAACAGTGAATCCGGCTTATATAAATGACGATCACGAAATCCTCGAAGCCCGCCTTTTTTATCCGGCGCCGTGACTCGCCGATACGTGATCTTCCTGGTCCCATACGTTTTTTCGTGAAACTCGCGATCGACCGGGAGCGGAAAAAGGTTTTTCTTAGTGAAACGAATCTGTTGGTTCGATTGTCGTTCATTACCATACGAGGTGGAAAGATGCGTAGTTTACTAGGGTTTGTCGTTGTCTCGATGATGGCCATTGGATGTGATCCCGAACCTACGACCCCGGGTACGTCGTCCAGTTCGAGCAGTTCGAGTGGTTCTGCCGGGGAAGGCGGAATGGGGGCCGCCGGGGGAATGGGTGTTGGTGGCGCCAGTGGAGGAATGGGCGGAACGGGAGGAATGGGCGGAGCAGGAGGCACAGGAGGAGCGTTCGATCCGAATGGCGGATTTACCGATACCGAAATTGCGCAAATGCAGACGCTTTCGCCATTACCTGCCGTGCCTCCCGACCCCACGAACAAATACGCCGACAATATGAATGCGGCGATGTTGGGGCAAATGTTATTTCACGACAAGAGCTACAGCGGGGCGCTCGTCGTGGGGGATGACGGCACGAATGGTGGGCTCGGCGCTGTTGGAGATACGGGCAAAGTCTCGTGCAAGAGTTGTCATAGCGGCGAGGGGCTCGATGATCAGCGCAGCATGCCAAACAATGTTTCCTTGGGTATCGATTACGGCACTCGTAATGCGTTGGAAATTACGAATTCGGCGTTTTATGCGTGGACGAATTGGGGTGGTCGATTCGATTCGCAATGGTCGTTGCCGCTCGCGGTTGCCGAGAATCCGCGCACGATGAAAAGCACGCGATTGCAGGTGGTGCACATGCTCTGGAACAAATATCGCACCGAATACGATGCCATTTTCCCCGTGCCGCTCGATGCGGCGCTAGACCCGATGGCCGCGGATGCCGCGCGTTTCCCGCCCGCGGGCAAACCCAAAGCCATGCCGGCGGATCCTGATGGCCCGTGGGAAATGATGACCGCGGCCGATCGCACCATCGCCAATACGATTTTTGCCAATTACGGCAAGGCTATTCAGGCGTATCAACGATTACTCGTGAGTCGTGATGCGCCGTTCGATAAATTCGTCGCTGGCGATAAAACAGCATTGAGCGAGAGCGCAAAACGAGGGCTCAAGGTATTTCTGGGCAAAGGTGGATGCGTGGCCTGTCATTCTGGGCCGCATTTCGCGGACGACCAATTCCACGCGCTCGGCGTTCCGCAGATGGGAAATCACGTGCCGGGTGTGGATTTGGGGCGAAATGCTGACGTTCCAGCGCTATTGGCGAGTGTGTTCAATACGGCCGGCGCCTTTAGCGATGATCCGACGACGGGGAAATTGACGGGTTTGTCCCAGGTCAATGAGCAGAAAGGGCAATTCCGGACGAAGGGTCTTCGCGGCGTGGCGTTGTCGTCGGCGTACATGCATGCGGGGCAATTCGCGACGCTGGATGATGTGGTCGCATTTTATGATGCAGGCGGGGGAATGGTCACGGATGTCGTCACGGATCCTTTGATGAAGCCGCTGGGCCTCACCGTGCAAGAAAAGACCGATCTCGTCGAGTTCATGAAATCGCTCACGGGTGCCCCGGTGCCTGCGCCATTGCTCATGGATACCTCGAAATAGGGCGCAATGCCCAATGCCCATCACCTGCTGAGTTCTCTCGTCTGCCAAACTTGGCGCTCTGGGTGTTCTATTTGGACGAACATCTGGTTTTACATTCTGTAAAAATTCTTCGTTTACCTGTTGCCTTCGCGCCGGCCGTGTGTTAGGGTCGCATTCATGGATGGTGCAATCCACACCGAGTCCGAGAACGGTCGGCCGCTTGTACGAACGGGTCCTATCGAGTTGCGCGACGTGGGTCCGAATGGACGACCGCTGGGCACGCCTGACGATTGTTGTGACGACAGCCCGTGGGAGCTCCACCGCGGCGAGTTGGTGGAGAGGTTGATGGCCTACGACATTCACGCGCTTGTCATCGCGGTATTGAGTGCACTTTTCGGCGTGCATGCTCGCGATAACTATACGGCGATGGCCGACATCGATTGCGTACTCGATGATGAGTTTGGGGAGTCGCGTCGCGCTCCGGACGTAGCGATCGTGCACGATTTGAAACCGAAGAACGAAGCCTATCGCGGCACACCTGTGTTGGCAGTGGAAGTGCGCGCATCGCAGTCGAAGAAATACCTCGAGGAAAAAGTAAAGCTGTATTTGGAGCATGACTGGCCGATCGTTTGGATAGTACACACGGAAAGACGCGAAGTGGAGGTGTTGCAGAAGGGCCTTGCTTCCGTCGTGTATCGTCCAGGGGCTAGCGTCCCGTTGCTCCCCGTGCTTGACAAATACGGTTTGTCCCACGTGCCGGTCGACGCATTTTTTGATCGGGCAGAAGCGTCAAAGTATATCGAGAGTTGGGTCCAAGCGAAGGGTCGTGCGAGCGGCTTTGCAGATGGTCGCGCAAGTGGACTTGCAGATGGTCGCGCAAGTGGACTTGCAGATGGTCGCGCAAGTGGACTTGCAGATGGTCGCGCAAAAGAACGTGCCAACGCCGTGCTCGACATCTTGACCGCTCGACGTTTCGACATCTCTGCCGAGCTTCGCGAACGAATCCTTTCCTGCAACGACCTCGATACGCTTCAATGTTGGTTCACGCAGGCCCTGACGGCGACAAACGTCAACGAGTTAATCTTCACTTGACCGCACCCCAAGTCGTGCCGCGAGTCGTTGCAAAAATCGCCGGCTCACCCCCGCGAGTTCCGCAGCTCGCGTTACATTGCCCCCAGTCTTTTGCAACATCGCCCGCAAATACACATCCTCGAACCGCTCAGTCCATGCTTGCCGCGCTTCTTTGAGCGGCAAATGCAAGGGTATCAATTCGTCAAACGAGGGGCGATGCGCCAATTCAACCGAATCGGGCTCGATGTCTGGCGCTCGTGATGCATGCGTCGGAACAAACCCCAGAGAAACGCTCCGCTCGATGAAGTTTTTTAATTCGCGCACGTTCCCGGGAAAACCTCGCGACGATAAAGATCGCAAAAAATCTGCTGGTAAAGGACCCGTACCAGGCGACAAACGATTGAAAAAATGCTGGGCCAAAAGGGGAATGTCTTCGGGCCGTTCTCGTAATGCGGGGAGGGTGACGACGACGACCGCCAATCGATAATAAAGATCCTCGCGAAATCGACCTTCGTTCACACCTGCTGCCAAATCGCGATTCGTAGCCGCGATGATTCGCACATTGACGGGTTTGGCGACATTACCCCCAACGCGACGTATGGTCCGGGATTCGATCGCTCGCAAGAGTTTGGGCTGCAATGCCACGGGAATCTCGCCAATTTCATCGAGAAATAACGTGCCCCCCTCGGCCTCTTCGAATACGCCTTTACGATCCGAAATCGCCCCGCTGAAGGCCCCTCGCACGTGCCCGAACAGCTCACTCTCGAATAGATTTTCCGGAATGGCTCCGCAATCGATGGGGACGAACGGTCCTGATTTGCGCCGGGAAGCTTCATGCAGAGACCGGGCGACGACATCTTTTCCGGTGCCCGTTTCTCCTTCGATGAGCAACGTCGTATCCGTTTGCGCCACACGTTCCAAAATTGCGTATACCCGACGCATCGGCAAACTCTGCCCAATGATTTCGCCAAATGCCGAACGATCCGATATCTCCACGAATGCTGGCGTATTCGACGCCTCGATACGAAGCGAAGTTTGTCCGACACGCACCAATGTGCCGATCGGCACGTCTGCATCCCGAATGCGTGCACCGCCCACGAACGTACCATTCGTGCTTCCATGGTCGCGCAACGTAATCGTGTCCGTGCGTAAGCGCAGCTCGCAATGTACGCGCGAAACAGTCGGATCCGTCAATTCGATATCCGAACCTTTGGCGCTTCCAATCTTCGCCATACCCCCGCGAACCGTCGCCCGCAGCCCCCGGTCTTTTCCCTCCACCACGACCAATTCAATCGAAGGAATCCGCATGGACGGGCGTGGCGCCGGTACTCGCGTGGTGGCGCTGTTTTCAAAATCGTCGAAGTCGCTCATGCTTCAAGGCCCATAAGGATTGGGAGGCAATTTGCGCGTTTTGACTTTGGTCGATGACGTGGTCGAACTCTTGGCGCTTGGCGTTTTCGTCGTATTCGCAGCCGTTGTGGCAATCGCCGAGGTCGTGGCAATCGGTGCAAGTGTCTCGATTGTCGCCGTCGGAGTTGCCGCCGTCGTCTCCGTGTTTGTCGAAGGACTCGTCGACGAACTCGACGGGGTCGAAGCTGGAGCTGCCGATTCTGCAGGCATTGATGCGTGTGGCGTCGAATTCGTTGACGAAATGACGATGAAGAGGAGCAACAACGTCAACGCCAGCGCTGCGAACAGCCCCAGAACCAACTTTCGCGAAGGCACATGGGCTACCGCTGGGCTCGTCATGGTCGGCGCGGCAATGGCCTCGCTCATGACCGGCGGAGGCGCTGCTGGTGCGCGTTTGGCGGGCTCGTATTTTCGCGTCGTTCCTTCGTCCTCGACCAATTGCAAATCATCGCCCAATTCTGTAGACTCGAGAGCCATTTGCGCTGCGCGCACGTCTTGGCGGCGTTTTTCGAGTTTTTCTCCCACGGTCTCGCGTACTTCCCGACCAACCTCGGCATGGGAACCAATGAGCCCCATGGTGCGTGCCGCGTCTTCGAGCGCCGTAGCGAAAGAATTCGCCGTTTGGTAACGTTTTTCGGGTAGTTTCGCCAGCGCTTTTTCCAGCACACCGTCGAGCGGCCCGGCCAATTCAGGGATTTCTTCACTCAATCGTGGCGGGTCTTGATGCAAAAGCCGATCGAGACCGTCAGCGTCGTTGGCACCTTTGAAAAGCCTGCGTCCCGCGAGCGCTTCCCATAACACGACGCCCATTCCAAATACGTCGATTCGAGCATCGGGACGAATTCCGCGAATGTATTCAGGCGCGAGGTACCCGATTTTGCCTTTTAATGTCCCTTGGGTCGTGGGCGTGTACGCGCCGTATTCGGCCATTGCAATGCCAAAATCCGTCACTCGTGCGACCCCATCGACACCGACCAAAATGTTTTGCGGGGAAATGTCCCGATGGACCAAACCCAGCGGAATTCCATCTCCATCCGCCACCTCGTGCACCGCCGACAAACCTGCGAGCGCGTCGAGCACCACACGAATCGCCACGCCCGGCGACAAACGTTTGCCCGCGCGCCCCGTGACCGCCATGAGCTGCCCAAGCGACGCGCCCTCGACGTAATCCATGATGAGCTGAATCGAATCGCCCACGACTTCGATATCCCGAACATCCACGACATTCGCATGCCGAATTTGTGCCGCCACCCGTGCTTCTTCGAGCAGCGAATGACGAAACGATTCATCCTCCAGCAAGTGCTCGTGGGGACGCTTGATCGCGACGAGTTGCGAGAACCCCAAAGGGCCACGCAGCGTTCCAACAAATACCGTAGCCATCCCGCCCGAGGCAACCTTCACGAGAGGCACATATCGCGCCTCCACGGCACGTAGCGACGACGGAGAGGCAAACGGAAGGTTCGTCACGGCAAAACAACAACGATACGCGCGAACGCACCGTCTTTTCGAGGTTCTACGGATATTCCAGAAACGGTTGCTGCACGCGAGTTTTTCTTGGTGAATGTCGCGATACCAATAATGACCGTCGTCAGTCCCAATACACCGGTCAATCCGGCAAGCAGATTCGTGCGCGCTTGGGCGCTTTGCCCGTCATTGGCCAATTGCGCACACATCGATGCAGGTCCTGGTTCTGCACACCGAGCTTCCACGAATGCATCGTGTCTTTCTTTCGTCCCCGCACCCAAAATACTCGTCCCCACACCCGCCGCGACCGTCGCAGCCAAGCCTGCGACAAACCACACTGCGGACGAACCCGACCCGGACCCTTGCGCGGAAGCTTGTTCAGGACCATTCACCGTCGTGAGGCCCCTTGGCTCCACGTTGATGTCCCGCTGCTCCGTCGCTGCTCCTCGAGATACGATCAGCCGATGTTTGCCCGTGGGCACAAAACGCTCGTTGCCTACGGCAATCGCTTCGCCATCGAACGTCGCTTGGCAGGGCGTGGTACCCGAACAGATCACCAGCAGCCGCCCTGTGCGTCCCGAAAAACGCTTTCGCACAGTCTCGACGACTTGCGCAGTTTCCCCAGATTCGTTCCGTTTGTCCGCGCGCGCAACCAGCTCCATTCCCAGCACCGCAGCGTCCGCATCGAGCGCCGCTTCAAGGGCCGCTTTTAACGTGACCGAGTTGGGTGCGAGCTCGTCCGCAAGCGCCAACTCACGCGCCGCTGTGCCGTAATCTCCACGTTCGTTGGCTTCGTTTGCCCGCGTATACGCCGCCCGCGCTTTCTGTTTGTCCTCGGCAGATGGTTCGGCATGAGCCGCTGTTACCGTCAAAACGCTCGCAACGACAACGAGGATCGCCATCTTGTGGCCGCACGCGCTTTTCGGTGTACGCGTGAAAGACTTCAAATCCCGCATGAACCTTCCACCATGACTCACGACGACCCGGAGAACTTGGCGCGACCGACGATGCACGTTAACATGTCTTCGTCACCTTGCCTCGAATGTACTTCCATCCCCAACGATTTTCCTGCTTTTCGATCCCGATTGGCATGACGCACCTGGTCATGACGCACCTGGTCATGATTTTGCCGGGGTGTTTCTACGATTGGGACGTAGGTTCGCCAAGCTCGTCACAAAGTTCGAGTTCTTCGAGCGGAAGTGGCGGAGTGGATGCGGGTCCCGATTGCACGGAATTGTCCCTGGCGCTCGAGACCGCACGGGCAAACGCCAAAGCGTGCACGTTTGGCATGGCGGGACAATGCACTGCGTCAGTCACAGACGAACGAGGTTGTACTTCGTGGCTCAATGATGCATCGAGTGTGCAAGCGCAGGCATTTACACAGGCGGTCGATGATTTTGGGGCTGCAGCTTGTACACCTAGCTCGATGCCTTGCGGGATGAGCGTGCCGAGTTGTTTGTTTGTTACGACCAAATACCAGTGTGTGCCGTAGGACGGTGTGGATGGTCGATTTCGGGCATTGAGCGGAAGCTGTTTTGAGGCGAGACAAATTGTGCTCGACAATCGTCCCGCCAATTTTTGCCAAAGGACGCGAGTCGTTTTATGTTGGGCGCATTAATATGCAAGTCGACCGGAGCGTAGCGGCAACGATTCGGTTGAGCACCTTGTGCTTCTTTGGGGGCACCTCGTGATCAACGGCATCGTGTTTGTCGCGATGGTTGCGCTCATGTCGTGGGGTGGTGGTGGAGCTACGGTCACGGGCTTATTGTTCGTGGTGGTTTTTGCCGCGGCCATTTCGCTGGTGGTCGGGTTTGTTTATCGTCGAGATCACGTACCGGCGTGTACGGCGATCTTTGTGCTCATCGCGGCGTATTTTCCACGAGCTTGGCAGGCGCTCGAAAAAGGTTTCGCATTTCCCATAAAGGCCTCGGGCGAGGCGGTGGCGTGGGCGCTCCTGGCCCTCATTGTATTCATGGCGATTGCGGTATCAGTTGCGCATTTGGTCGCTCCCCGGTTGACCGTCCCGGCCGCGATTATCGAATATGTGGCCACAGGGGGTCGTCCAGCCATTGGAGCCATTTCGATTGGGTTGTTGGTGCTGGTTTCGACCATAGCCGGTTTTCGGACCGGTATGTGGAGCCATTATGGGGATTTAGTCAAGATAGACCCTGGTGGCATTCGTATGGAGCTGCTTTATTTCCCTCTATTATTTGGCTTTTCCGTGGCCATTGGGCGTATGGCGCTCAAGGAACTCATCGGCACGGAAATCGACTTGAAGCGAGCGATTCCGACATCTTTGATCTGGACGCTCACCATCGTTCTCTTGTTCATTGCCCAATCCCGCCGTGCCATGCTCGGCGCTCTGATCCTCACGCTCGTTAGTGCTTGGCTGGAAACCACACGAGTCTCCTTGTTGCGTACCGTGTTCGTCACGGCCGGTTTAGCCGTCTTGGCCATCGGTTTGGCCGTGGGTAGTTATCTCTGGAGGCATGCCGGGCCCGCAACCGATGCCCTCGAGCAACTCAAAGTCATATCGGATCGTAGTGTCGATATTGAAGATTTCTCCCAAAATTTCTCGGATCGTTTGACCTATTTGTGGATTGATTCGTCGAGCATCGAGCATTACCAGATTCTTCAATCCGATGCCGATCTTTACGACGTGGCCAATTCCAACATCATTCGGGCCACCCCAGAAATCATCCTGCCCGACAAATATGCCACGAAAAGAGTCGTCTGCGAAAACGCGTTCGAGGTCATGGGCATTCGAACCGATTTGCCTTGCACACCTACGGCGGAAGGCATCATTTACGGCGGAATACCGGGGCTTTTCATCACCGCAACGTTTTACGGTATTGGTCTGGGCATCATCACTGCGCTTTATCGCCGCAATACATTTGCCAGCTTGGCTCTTGGCGGAACCGCCATGTATCAACACGTGCTCATTGAATGTTCAGCATTTCCCATTATCGACTCCATGCGCGTTTTGGTCATAAGCATCTTCGTTGCGGGCACTGTCGCCTGGGTCTTGCGCTTCTTCGACGTCATGTGGACCGCGAAGAAAAATGAGACCCGGAGCGGGTAACCTCGAAAACGAAGAAGAGCCAGGGGTGCGTCATCGGTGACGCGCATCATTGCTAGGGTGCGCTGCGACAGCCGCGACGCGTACGAATTGCCAATTCGCTCGAATCTTCGATAAAAACCAATCATGCGCCATGTTTGACGCTTGGCACGGTCCCTGCTCCTTGCTCCCCACACACCACGCCAGAGTGCATCAATAGGAGCTTGTCCCATGTCGCTGTCGATTTCTCGTTTTGGTCTCGGTCTCGGCCTCGCCCTCGTCTCGATTGGTACCGGTTGTCTGGCCACGGACGAGGATCTCGATTCTCCCGAGGGCATTACGACGGGTTCGGGCACATCGAGCGAAGCGCTGACCGCGGTTACGGGTTTTGGCTCCAATCCTGGCGGCCTGAAAATGTACACCTATTCCCCCGCAGGAGTTAGTCCTGACGCACCATTGGTCGTCGCGATGCACGGCTGTACGCAAGGCGCACAAGATTACGTCAAAGCAGGCTGGAACGATCTTGCGGATACGTGGAAGTTCCATGTCGTGTATCCCGAGCAGCAAACCGCCAATTCGTCGGTCCGTTGCTTCAATTGGTTCGAACCGGGCGACATCACCCGGGATCAGGGCGAAGCCTTGTCGATCAAGCAAATGGTGGATTGGGCGATCACCAATCTTTCCGTGGATTCGGATCGCGTCTACGTCACGGGGCTTTCGGCCGGCGCCGCAATGACCTCGGCGCTCTTGGCGGTGTATCCGGACGTTTTTGCGGGTGGCGCAATCATTGGCGGAATTCCCTTCAAGTGTGCGACGAATCAATCCGACATGACGAAATGCATGAGCCCTGGCATCGATAAAACCCCAGCGGTTTGGGGTGATTTGGTGCGCGGAGCCAATCCTGGTTATGCCGGGCGATTGCCCAAAGTATCCATCTGGCATGGGACGAGCGACACGATCGTCAAGCCCGTCAATATGAAAGAGCTCGTCGATCAATGGACCAACGTACATGGTATCGATCAAACGGGCGACGGAACGTGGACGATTAGTGGCGCAACGCGTACCGAATATCGTAATGCCAATGGCGACGCTTTGGTCGAGACGTATTCGATTCCCAACATGGCCCACGGCACCCCCGTGGATCCAGGTTATGCTCCTGCTGGTGGTTGTGGTGCGGCGGCCTCGTACATTCTCGACGTGAATCTTTGCTCCAGTTATCAAATTGGGCTCTTTTTCGGCCTCGATGTCGGTGCTCCGACGACGAGCTCGTCGAGCAGCAGCAGCAGCAGTAGCAGCAGCAGCAGCTCGAGTGGAACGGGCGGCACAGGCGGAACGGGCGGCGCTGGTGGAGCAGGAGGTGCGGGTGGTGCAGGCGGATCTGGAGGCACGGGCGGCACAGGTGGAACGGGCGGCTCGACGTGCCAAGAGTTTTACGATGCAAACTATTACCACGTGACCAAAGGACACGCCAAGCGCTGTGGCGCGTACAATAGTTATGTTTGCACCATTGGGTCCAACGAAAATCTCGGCCTTTACAATCTGCAATACACGTGGGTCAAAATGACGGCCCCGGGATATTATGCAGCCGGACGATGCCCATGATCATCGTTTGATAGCCCTTACCTCGAACCTTTCAAGGATAATCCATGCAGCACTTACGTTCCCTCTCCAAACAACATGCCGCACTATTCGCTATCGTCGGCACTTCCATCGCTCTTGCAGCTGGGTGTGGCGAGACAGACCCGTCGACATCCACATCGTCTTCTTCTTCGAGCTCGTCTTCTTCATCGAGTTCGTCGTCGAGCTCTTCGTCCGGAATGACCTCGTCGAGTTCGTCGAGTTCGTCGAGTTCGTCCGGGATGGCGTGCGTCCCGGCAAACAACCTCGAAGGTATCGATATTGGACTCACGGCGCCTGCTCGTCAAGATTATGTGGGTAATGGCGATGGTGGGCTCGAACATTCGACGTATTGGGCGATTAAAAAGGGGACGCCAGAGTATGATGCGTTGTCGCCTGCGGAACAGGCGAAACTGGGCAAGATGCAAGCGAGCATTTTGCATGCGCTCGAATTGGTTCCCAAAGGAGAAACCCTCGGCACGGAAGTCACGGGAACGCTCGTGGTTGGCACGGGAGCTGACGAGCGTCGGCAAGAAATTGTTTTCAAGGTCCCGAAGAATTGGAATGGCAAACTCGCCGTTGTGGGCACTCCCGGGACGCGCACTGAATTCGCCAATGAGGGAACCATTGCCCCGTGGCTCTTGAAACGCGGTTATGCTTATATTTCGGGAAACAAGGGCATGACCAATGGCGGCGTCGATGGTAATGCTACGCTGCTCAACAAGATGCATCCGACTCGCCATTGGGGCGAGATGATGATCGATTTGGCGACGTGGGCGTCGGAGCGTCTTGCCGAAGTGACGTGCACAGCGCCCACGCAAGTTTACGCCGTTGGTTTGTCGAATGGTGGATATCAAGTGCGCCGGGCGCTCGAAATCGATCATACCCGCGTACAAGGTGGCGCAGCGCGGATATTTGCAGGTGGACTCGATTGGGCGGGCGCATATTGGCCGGACAAACGAGTTCTCGATACGGATACTGATGACACGGTCACCCCGGCTGAATACGCGGCGGCGAACCATTTGGTGGGAACCAATGAAAAAGCGGCGTTGACCATGAAATGGGCCTACGATCCCATGACGTATTCCACGCCGGCTGCGTACCAGCAAACACCGAAATTCAGCGGGGCCCAAACAGCCATGAAGGCTGCCGGGTTTGCCGCGGAATCGGCCCCGATTTGGAGCGCCTACAATACCGCATTCGATTCGTTCAAAGCCCAATTGCCGCAGTTCAAGGGCATTGGCTACTACAACTTCACGGCGTATTATTTCCGAGCCGACTTGCTCGGTCACGATCTTGCTGCAAGTGCCGTATATAGTTGCTTTCCCCCGAATGCAACCGATCCGCCTCCATTTTATGCTTGGCTCGCTCAAGCCACGGATGGGGGCTGGACGCCTGAAAGCGTCACGTACGCACTCGCCAATGCGAACACCGCCGAATTCTCCGTGCCGCTCATCAGCGTGCATGGCGATGCAGATGGGCTCCTCGGGCTCGACGCCAATGCCACGGCTTATCAAGATGCCGTGGAAAAGTATGGCAAACCTGAGCAATACCGCCTTTTCGTGATTGCCAACGGAGGTCACGTCGACCTGCATTCGGATGGCTTGCTCGATTTCGATTTCGACGGCATGGCCGCCAATGAAGGTGCTGCAGCGTTGTTTACGTTTGTCCAGCCCTACGCCGAGCGTGGATTCGATTACCTGGTCGATTGGGCCGAGAATCAAGTCGCCCCGCCAGGCTCGAAGAAGGTGACCACGAATCCCACGAGCGACGTGCTCGACGCCGCGACCATTACGTTCTGACGCTCAAATCGCCAAGCGCAGAATCAGCGTTCCCAGCGTCCCTACAACGATCCCCGCCAATAACCACGCCAATCGCGAAGTGCTCGGCACATCGCTCGCGCCGAGCGGAAACTCGACTGCGTGTACGCGTTCCGATTCTGCATCGACCAAAAGCACTCCATCCACATCGAAAGCAATTCGGTATTCGAGCAATTGCCGGCGCGTGGCGGGCGTGTCGATACGCGGCGCAGCTTTTCCCGTTTTGACTTCGGCTACATAACGTTTGTCGCCATAAGAAACCAAGTAGTCCGCGCGTAAATCGATGGCCACCGGCTCGCCGTCGATATGCACGTCATACGACACCGACACTTGTTGGCCGAGGATTCCAAATCCCCAAGCGCGCAGCATTTTCTCTGCGCGCATTTCGCCAAGCGCCCCGCGCTCCCGACGTATTGCAATCGACCGTCGCCGCCAAAACCCTTGCCATGTAAGACGCGCGCTTTGCACGAGCGCCAAGAATGCGGCCGCTGCGAACAATACGAGCCAAGCCTGAGGCGGCAAACTGCGCCAATCCATAAGTGACGAGTCTAGTTTCCTTCGGACATATGGGCCAAGTTCTAGACGTCCGATGTGTCGACACGAACTGCGGCGCCGTTTCCTTGGGAAACTCGGGTCGTTCAGTTCTAACGTTGCGCTTGGGAACCTTTGGGGATCTCGTTCCGTCGAAGGCTTGCATCAACGTTGGTCCATCTCGCGTCGGCGTGTATTCCATCCTCATTCCTCATGAGAAATGGTTTGGCATGACGTGAGCTGTGGCCTTGCGTAATTTTTCAGATGTGGAGGCTTCATGCATCGGTCCCTGCACAGGCTCGAGCAGGGCGGTTTGCCGCTCGTCGTTGCATTTCTCATTTCTAGCTCTGCGTCCGCGGCGGATCCTCCGGCAACCTTGCCATCATCCCCGAAAAACCAGATCGAAGTTCATGCGTCGCTTGCCGATGGGCTTGGACTGCGCCGAGAAGACAAACTCTTCTCCGTGGATCTCGGGATTCTCACGCAAATGCGATATACGATGACTTTGCACGAAACCAAAGTCACCGATGATGGATTCAACGTGCTCATGGTTCGTCCTGTCTTGCGCGTAAAGGCATTAAACGACACCGTGCGCCTGTTTGTCCAACCCGAACTTGGCACACCGACACCCAAGCTGCTCGATTTCGAGTTGACGTGGCAGCCGATTCCGCAGATGGGTTTGCGGGTTGGACAATTTCTCACGCCGTTTACGCGAGCATTTCTCACGCCGGTACCGCTTCTTCAATTTACGGACTTCAATCGTGTAAATGCGAAATTTCGAGCCGACCGCGATACGGGGGCCATGCTTTTTGGCGCCACGAAAAATGGGAAACTCGATTACTGGCTCGGCGCCTTCAATGGCAATGGTATCGACAAGGGTGGTAATGACGACACCACGATGATGGGCATAACGCGTGTCGCGGTCAATCCCGTGCGGGCGATGCCTTATGATGAAACGCCGAGCTTGAAAGGGGCTGTGCCTTTTGGAATTGCAATTGCGCTCGATGGCATTGCCGATCGTGCGCATCCGACGAAAATGGTCACCGATCCGGCCACAGGTACACAAACGACCGTGAACTTGACGCCCGAGACGCGCCTCACGGGCGGCGCGGATATTTCGATTGCCTATAAATCCTTCACATTCTTGACGGAGGGTTTCATGAAAGTAATCGAACCCGATGGTGGTGCGCGCACCACATCCATAGGGGCGTATGCGCAAGCCGGCATTTTTGCAATTCCGAAACGTCTCGAATTTGCGGTGCGCGGCGGCTACATGGACCCCAATCGCAGCAAAGACAAAGATACCGAGAGCAATTTCGAGGGACTCATTACGGGATATTTCGTGGGTAATCACCTGAAGCTGGGTGGACGTTACACGATGATCCGCAATGAAGCCAAAACGGCCGATGGATTGGCGCCCGGCGTGAACCACCGGTTCATCATTCAGACGCAGTTGTGGTTGTAATGAGTGGATTCGAGGCGAAGCTCAGGGCATGGCGACGATACGACCTTCGGTGGTCGGCGTGATCGTCATTTTCGACTGGATGTATCGCGCGAAAATATCGGCTTGCAAGCCACGCGAAACGCCTTGACCATCGATGAACATCGTATACCCATCTCCGCCATTGTTGGTGAAATCGGTCAGGGCCATCGTGTACGTCGTTTGGTCCTTCGGAATGGGCATTCCGCCCGCGAGGTGCATTTCGAGGATGCGGGCCCCCGAGGGTGCTCCAGCACTGTAGGTGAATCCAAAACCCGAAATTTGCGGGAATCGACCGCTCGCCGCGGGTAATGCGCCAATGCCATATTCCATTGCCGCCCAAAGTTGTGTTCCCGTGACCGTACGCGTGACGATTGCATTGCCAAACGGGAAAACCGCATAAGCATCCCCGACCACGAGGTCATAAGGCGGACCTGACGCATATCCCATCGCCGTTCGGCGAAGCATCATATTCGCCGGGGCATATGACGAAGGCAATGGTTGGCGAATGCCGCCGCCATTGACCAGGGCCAGCTGCGTGTTGTATTCGAGACGGATCGAATCTGCTGCCAAGTTACCAATGGCGACTTCACCAAGGCGTTCGATATTGCTGCCACGCGGGAACACGTCCGACGTTATGCCAATGACGCCGTCGAGTTGCGCCGAAAGCTGCATTCGATAAGGCTGCAGCATCGCTTCGACTGCGGGATCGGGCGTCACTGCCGACTTGATGGGGGAAACGAAATTGACCGAGCTCTTCGTGACGTACCCGGTCCACGGAATCACGCTCAAGCCCACGCGCGCATACGTGAGTCCTTTGCTGCGATTTTCGACGACGTGTGCGCCATTGATGATTTCATTGACCTGAATGTCCGTATGATCGCCGAATACGATCTGGAATCCATTCAAACCCATGGCAATGTCGATGAGCGGACCAGAGCAACGTTGCGTTACCGTGTCGCAAAGCGTCGCGCCCTCGTGCACGAGCGCCACGAAAACCTTCGCGCCAGCTGCTTTCGCTGCGTTTTTTGCGGCCATTGCCGAGGTGATCGGATCGGCAATCGTAATCGTCCCCAAGCTTCCCGGCGGCAGCAATGACGTTGCGCTTGGATTGGTGATCCCAATGAACGCCACCGGTACGCCAGCTACGTCTTTGATGATATAAGGCGCCTCGACGCCCATTAAATTCGCCGCGAGATTGCTGAGATTGCTCGAGACGAATTTGTAGGACGCATCATTGATGCGCGATTGCAAAAACATCACCCCCTTGTCGAAGTTGTGATTTCCAAACGTGTCGAAGTCGAGCCCCATCAAATTCAAGGCTTTGACCGCCGGCACTTCATCAAAAAATGCCGCCAGTGGCGAACTTGCCCCATACGCATCACCTGCCATGACCGTTACGGTGTTTGGATTGGCCATACGGTCTTTCTGGAAATATGCCGACAACACCGAAGCACCGCCGATATCCACTCCGCCCACGTTGATCGGATCAAGCTGCGCATGCCAATCCGAAATGCTCAGAAATTGCAAATCGACGGGCGTCGTGCTTTCGCAAACTCCATTCGAGCAGACCGCATCGAGCGCACAGGCATTCCCGCACATCCCGCAATGCGCAGCATTCGTATTCACGTCGACGCATAGCCCATTACAATTCTGGAGACTGGTTTGGCACGACAAAGTGCAGTTGCCATTCGAGCACACCTCTCCAGCCGCGCACATCGTCCCGCACGTCCCGCAATTCGCGAGGTCCGTCATCAAATTTGCGCACACGCCATTGCAATCGGTCAAGTCCACCTGACAAGACAAGGCACACGACCCATTGGAACAGACTTCGCCCGTAGCACACGGGCTACCACACATTCCGCAATGATCCCGATCCTTGGTCGTATCGACACATGTCCCACTGCAATCGGTCAAACTCGCCTGACACGACAATGCGCACGTTCCACTCGAACAAACTTCGCCATCGGTGCAGGCTCCCGCGCACATTCCGCAATGGTCGCGATCTTTCGTCGTGTCCACGCACGAACCATTACAATCCGTCAAGCCCGATTGGCAGGACAATGCGCAACTTCCGCTCGAACAAACTTCGCCCGCCGCGCACGCTGCGCCGCACGCGCCGCAATTGTCATGATCCGATTGCGTGTTTATGCACGCCCCCGAACAATTGGTTTGTCCTGTGACACAATCGAGCACGCACATGCCATTCGAACAAGCTTGATCCGCCGTGCACGCTTGACCACATGCGCCACAATTCGCCGCATCCGTGTGCACATCGACGCAGAGGCCCGAACAATCCGTTTGTCCCGAAGCACAGCTCGGATTAGTGTTGGTAGGGCTCTCTTCACAACCAAGCACCAGAAGTACAGCCAAAAGCGACAACGCTTCGAGCACCATTACATTTTGACGTATTTTTCTATTTCGGTTCACGAGGTACCTCCATGCGCCATTAGGGTTCCGCCACAAGCGATGTGTGAAGTCACCCAGAAGAAAAAATCGTGTGGGGTCGATGAGTTACGGGAAAACGTTGACAGCAAGAAAAAAATACCGTTGTCTCGGAGCAAACGTTGATTTCGGGAGGTGTTGGCTGTGGGCACGATCATATACGACAAGACCGATGAACGGGTGAAATTAGCCGATATCTCGGAGGGGCCGCCAAGCCGTATATCCCGAGAAGACGCGCAACAAGAACTGGTGGGCTTAGGAGACGAACTGTTTGAGCTCCAAGATTTGCTTTGGGGCGCGCGCACGCACTCGGTGCTCGTCGTGCTGCAAGGTCGCGACACAGCGGGAAAAGATGGTGCCATCAAACACGTCGTTGGTTTTCTCAATCCTCGTGGCGTGCACGTGACGTCCTTTGGTGTACCAACGCCGGAAGAGCGCGAGCACGATTTCTTGTGGCGAATTCATCGCAATACGCCGCGTTTTGGCGAATTCGGGATTTTTAATCGCTCGCACTACGAAGACGTACTCGTCGTTCGCGTGCACAACCTGGCACCAAAAGAAATTTGGGGCGAACGTTACGGGCACATTCGTGACTTCGAAGAATTGCTCGTCGAACATCGCACGATCGTGCTGAAGTTTTTCCTCCACATCAGCAAAGACGAACAGAAGAAACGGCTTCTCGAACGTGAACAGGATCCGCGCACGGCCTGGAAACTCACGGCCAACGATTGGCAGGAACGTGAACTTTGGGAACAATACACCGATGCTTATGAAGAGGCCATTTCGCGTACGGCGACCAAGCGTGCGCCTTGGCGCATCGTTCCTGCCGATTCCAAGTGGTATCGCAATCTCGTGATTGCCCGCAGCATCGTCGAAGAACTGCGTCCCTACAAAAAGGTGTGGCGTGAAAAACTAGATCGACTCGGTACCGAAAAGAAGGCCGAGCTGGCCGAGTATCGGCGCAGCAAGACGTAGAAATCGCTACCCACTACGGGGCTGCCCCAATCTCCACTTCCATCATCTCGTTGGGCCCCGTGATTTTCCCGTATTTGTTGTCGACGATGAGCATCGCCCGCTGATTGTCGAGCCAAACTACACCCTCGAAATTCCGCTTGCCATCATTGGCGTAGGGCAACAAATCCTTTACGATTTTGGCTGTGCGTGGCGCTTCTTCCGCTGCACCTGAAAGCGGTATCGTAAACGTCAAAAGTCGCGATACCTCGAAATGCCTTTCAATCGCCAGGATCTCGATCGCTCCGTCTTTGACTCGACAATCCAGCGCCGAGATTTTCCCCGATTTACTCGTCAACGCCAAACGATACGCCGTCACTTCCCCTGTCGTTTCGTCGATTCGGGCAATGGCCGCAAGGCGCGGATCTTCCTTTCCTGGAAGCGGATTTTCGACGGCCCCGACGATTTTTCCACCCGCCGCACAAAGCCCTTCGATGCCGCGTTTGTCATCGCAAGCCATTCCCCAATCATTCAAAGGCACGGCAATGTCCTTCGCCACTTTCACTGCGTCACCTTCACGGGCGAGCACGAGCACATGCTCGGCGCCCTCTTTGCAGCCCCCTTCGGTCCCCACGGCAAAACGATCTTTTCCAAGCCACGCCAACGATTCGAATTCCACGCCCTCGGGCACTCCATTCACCCGATATCGACGCTGCTCCTGACCTGCCGCCGATAATTCCAGAAGCATGCGATCCTCTTCGGGGACTGCATAAAACGTCCCCCCGTCATCGCGCGCAAGCCCTGACAAACCCGCCAAATCTTGCATATTCATCGCCACCAGGCGACCACCAGCTGGCAAAGAACCGTCTGTTTTTCGTGAGCAACCCATGAGCGCCCCCGCGAGCCAAATGGCAACCATGGGTATCGATTGACGAATTCGCATGACCTCACCCTATCACGAAATCGCGCTTCGACGAGCCAAATATGCGCGTCGACGAACGCCCGAATTTCGTCGTCGCAAAAGTCCGCCGAGCAGAAACACGAGCCAGGTTTGGTCGCGTTCGCCGCCGCGTTCGACTCGACAAGCACAGCCCTCCGGCGTACGTGGTGTTTGTCCTGGGTTGCCCTCTGCGCCGCCCGTTCCTCCTGCGCCCGCACTGCTCGACGAACTGCCCTCGACACACGACGTCGCTCCGAGCGTATCGCGAACCAATGGCCAATCCGACGTACAAATCGGGATGGGACACGAAACAGGACCACATAAATCCGATAATTTCGCCAATGGCTTGAATGTCGAGCCTTGGGTCACCGACAAACCCACCGAAAAACCATCGAGCACCGGCTCGGCGCACGCGTAAATGCCTTCATTCGCCCAGCGCAAGCAGCGCGCATGCAATGCGGACGTCTGTTCGAAAGCCCAATTCGGCACTGGCGAACGCCAGACCCCCTCTTGGTCTCCTCCAACGATTAGGGTTTTTCCATCTGGTGCCAAACTGAATCCCAAAAGTGCCCCCTGACCCCAATAAAGCTCCGTCCAAGTTTTTCCGCCATCCTCCGAAACGAAAAGCCGTCCCGGTGTTCCGTCGAGGCGCAGGTAAACACGATCGGCATTCTCCGGATCGACCGCCCCCAAAAATGGCGCATGCAATGCATCGCTGTTTGGAACGACATACGTTTCGTAACTCGAACCGCCATTGTCCGAGCGCAAAACGACCCCTTGCGGCATTGCGCCTTCGAGCACTCCGCTCACATAAATGATCTTGGGATCCGCCGCGCTCGAATCGACCGTGAGCCCGCGAAAATTGGCCGGAAAAACATCACCCAATTGCACGAATGTCGAACCGTTGTTTTCCGTTAAATAAAGACGTGTATCGAAGGATGTCCCGAGAGGCAGGGAAGTCAGGGCCACCGCCCTAGCGCCATTGTTCTTGTCCACCGCGACGTCGGCGACGAGTTGCCCTTCGAGCGCTGGAGCGCGCGTAAATAAACAAGCGTCGGCCGTCGAGATCGACAAACCATCTGGCAAACCCACCAACATGGCGCCCCCATTCATGATCCCAATGGGCGGGTCCCAAACCCCGCTATATGTCAACGCTTTTTCACAAACCCAATTCCAATGTTTTCCCCCATCATGCGTTACGACCAGACCATAAGTCGCCCGCAAAACGATGTGCTCGGGATCATTGGGATCAACTTCCACATGACCCGCTGCAGGAAATCGACCATTGGCCCATATCGATTCCGAATAAGCAAGAGCTGCCAACACGCCGAGCGTCGCGAAAAACCTATTCATGGCAGGCAATGCCCCTGCATGCAGTAAAGCCCCGTCGCACAATCGTCGTCGATGAAGCAATGCCAGCCTTCCGGGCATTTCGTGGGACACGGTCCACCACAATCAGGATCCGTTTCACCTTGATTCGTATAACCATCGGTGCACGTGGGCAAACACTTCAGCGTCACAGGATCACACAATCCGCCGCGGCAATCTTCATTCACGAGACACGGATACGCCGGCGGACACTTGTTCACGCACGAACCACCGCAATCGTAATACGTTTCGTCGCCATTCCAAATGCCGTCGAAACACGAAGGTTCCCCGCAGACCTTGTTTCCAGTTGGACCTTCACATTTTCGGCTCGTGCAATCTTCCGGGACCATGCACGCTGTTCCGATTGGACAACCCAAAGCACAAACAGCTCCACAATCCGTCGCGACTTCTCCGCCGTTTTGTATCCCATCGTCACACGCGGGCATCGTGCATGTGCCGGCAACACACGAGCGACTCGTACAATCACGGTTTTCGACACACATTTGGCCATTGCCGCAAGTTATGCAATCAGGGCCGCCGCAATCCACGTCGGTTTCGGCGCCATTGCTGATCGCATCCGTGCACGTGGGAATGGGCACGCACGTCCCTGCAACACAGGAATTCGAAAAGCAATCCGTATGGGCGATGCAGCTTTTGCCAAGGTCACAACGGCGACAAGCGCCACCACCACAATCGATATCGGTCTCGACCCCATTGAGCACCTGGTCCAGACACGTCGGAGCGCAGATCCCCATTTGACAATCGCGGCCTACACAATCTGCATCGACCGAGCACGCCGACAGAGGTCCACAATGGGCCGGACACGAACCGCCGCAATCGATATCGCTTTCGTCGCCATTCTTAATTTCGTCACTACACTGCGGCGGAATACATCGGCGGTCCATCCCGCATTTCCCGCTCGCACAATGCTCATTCGCGGTGCATTCGATACATTGCCCCTTGCCGTCACAAGCGTGACCACCGTTTTCAGCGCACGCCGCACCAATGGGTTCATTGTCGAATCCGCATAAACCGTCCGCGAAACAACGCGGTTTTCCGCACGCATTCGTTGTGCCAGGACAATCTGCATCGGCGCGACAAACGAATTCGCTCCCGCCACTGCCAGCGGCTCCACCATTACTCGAGGACGTGGAAGCGGACGTCGAACTGGATGAAGCGAGCGAAGACCCGCCCGTACCTGGGGAATTGCGTTCGGGATTGATATCGGTGAGGACAATGCAGCCGACGACGGCGCAGCATGAGGCGAGCACACCAAACGCAGCAGAGAGGCGGCTGAGGTTTTCTAAAGAAACCATCGATTCCGCCTCAGACTACCACGCTTATTGCGAACTACCAGGCTTTCACGTGCCGGCGTTCTTTGATTTCTTGGGCCAGCATTTCGATGAATCCCGTGAGAGGCATGGACTTTTGTTCGGTGACGCCATATCGACGCACCGTCACCGTTTGCTCCGTTTCTTCTTTGCCGCCCACGACGAGCAATATCGGAATTTTGCGCGTCGCGCCTTCCTGAATCTTTTTGCCCATTTTCGCCGCGCTCGAATCGAGCTCCACACGTACGAGCTCCTCACGCAATAGCGCCTCGATTTTCTTCCCATACGCGAGGAACTTGTCGCTCACTGGAATCACTCCGACCTGCACCGGCGCCAGCCACGTCGGGAATGCCCCACCAAAATGCTCGATCAGGAACGCAACAAACCTTTCATGCGTTCCAAGCGGCGCACGGTGAATGCAATATGGCGTTTTTTCTTTGCCGTCACGATCGGTGTACGACAATTGAAAACGCGGAGGCACCGCGAAATCCAGTTGGTTCGTCGATAACGTGAATTCTCGGCCGGTCACCGTCACGAACTGGAAGTCCACCTTCGGACCATAAAATGCCCCATCTCCAGGCGACAATTTATAATTCGCTCCAACTTCCTCCAAGGCCTCCGTCACGAGCTTCTCCGACAAAGCCCAATTCTCCGGATCGTCGACGTATTTGCCCGCACGCTTCGGATCCTGCGGATCCCATAACGATAGCCGCATGAAGTAGTTCGTCAGGCCGAACAAATCGTAATACTTGCGATGCAGTTCGAGGACCGCTTTGAATTCATCCTTGAGCTGCTCGGGCGTCACATAGATGTGCGCGTCGTTCATGGTCATTCCGCGCACGCGCGTGAGCCCTTGCAATTGCCCCGCGCGCTCGAAACGATACACGCTGCCATATTCGGCATACCGCAGCGGCAAATCGCGATACGAGTGTTTCTCCGAGGAAAACACCATATGGTGATGGGGGCAATTCATCGGCCGGAGGTAATACGACTCTTGCGGCCCGCCCGCACCTTTGCCTTCTTCGTCGAGCTCCATGGGCGGATACATTCCTTCTTCGTAGAGCGGAATGTGCCCCGACGTTTCGTAAAGACCTCGCTTGGTGATATGCGGCGTCGCGACTTTCTTGTACCCCGCCTTGAATTCCATTTCATAGGCGAGTTTCTCTAGCTCGTGCCGTAATGCCGCACCATTGGGCAGCCAAAGCGGCAATCCTTTGCCCACTTCGTCCCGAATTGCATAAATGCGCAGCTCTTGCCCGAGCTTGCGATGATCGCGCTGTTTCGCTTGCTCCACCGCCGCGACATAAGCTTCGAGCTCCGCTTTGGTGTGGAATGCATAACCATACACCCGCGTCATCATCGCGTTCCGCTCATCCCCACGCCAATACGCACCCGCCACCGAGTGCAGCTTGAATGCATCCGTCGGAATGTCGCTCGTTTTGTCGACATGCGGACCTTCGCACATATCGAGGAACGGACCGTTGGTGTAGAAACTAAGTTGTCCAAGTCCCTGTTTGTTCACCAGTTCGCGCGCATACTCCGCCTTGAACGGTTCGCCCATGTGCCCATCGATGCGGGCAAGCGCCGCGTCCACCGGCAAGTCTTCCTGCGCAAAGGTTTGTCCTGCCCCGATGATCTCCCGCATTTTCGCTTCGATCGCCGGCAAGTCGGCATCGTTGATCGGTTTCGGCAAGATGAAATCGTAGTAGAAGCCATCATCGACGGGAGGGCCGAACCCGAGCTTCGTTCCCGGATAAAGCGTCTGTACCGCCTGCGCCATGACATGCGAAAGCGAGTGGCGAATGCGAAAGAGCTTGTCGTCCTGGGGTTTGTCTTGGATTACGGGCATGGCCTT
>DAOMZH010000002.1:0-11551 GCA_035437985.1 Polyangium sp. (in: bacteria)
AGTTTATCCCTCGTGGACGGACAACCGCTTGTCTGGGTATCACGACGATTAAAAACGCCGTTGCCCGAAAAGATCTCCGGATCGGACCTCGTTTGGCCCGTGCTCGAACGGGCCGCCAGCCGCGGTTGGCGTGTCTATTTGTTGGGCGGGGCTCTTGGCGTGGCCGATAAAGCGGCCATGCTATTCCGTGACAAACTTGGTGTTCATGTCGTCGGAACTGCAGCGCCGAGGATCGCGATGGGCAGCCACGACGACCACATGCGGGTGATTGCGCAAATTCAGGCGGCCAAGCCGGATTTGGTGTTGGTGGCATTGGGTTCGCCCAAACAGGAATTGCTCGTTCATGATATTGCGGACGCAATGAAACCAGCAGTTTTTCTGGGAGTCGGCGCAGCTCTCGATTTTCTCGTTGGTGCAGCGCCACGGGCGCCGAAGTGGATGTCGCGCTCCGGATTGGAATGGCTGCATCGCCTGATTCGAGAACCAGGACGCTTGTGGCGGCGATATCTTATCGATGATTTGCAGTTCTTGAGCATTTTGCTCCGTGACGAGCGAATGCTGTAGAGGCTCGCTACCTTCATGCGCTGTTACGCGCACAATGCTTGGGTCGACGGCGACGCACCGCCAATTTCCCAAATCGGCGCGAGTTTGTCCGGCGAGGACTCCAAAATTCGTCGACGTCACCAATGAGGTCGGGCAAGCTGACATGCTCCTCCTGCAGACCTATCAGAATGAAAGCCATCGGCCCGGAGTAAGCGATTTTTTCGACGAATTGGCTCAATGCCGAACCGGTATGCTTTCCCGCCGTCACTAGAAGCAGGACCCGAGCTGCGTCGCGCATTGCGTGACGCAATTCAGGGTACGAAGCCGACGTAGGTAATGACGCAATGGACGCGGAGGATACGCGCGAGTGCACCAGAATGCCCTGAACCAGATTCCGAACGTGCGGCAATTCGTCATTGGTCAATCCGATTATGATGGTTTTTCCGCGAGATTGGCGAATGGATGCAGCCAAGCCGGCCACGAGGTGCTCGAATTCGGCAGCTGAGTGCGGCCAGGTCGACGCGGCAATGGTCGGTCGTTGCCCCCAAAACGTCAATTCACTCGATGTGTGGAGACGAAGTCCGCGCAATTCGCCAAGTGCAATGAAAAGCACTGCCAGGAGTGAGCCTACGAGTGGCCCGAGAATGGCGGCGACTTTCCGAGATGATTCGATTGGTACGCGGGGTGCGCGAGCTCGAGCGAGAATGCGTAAACCGGTCGAAGGCGCTCGGGCCGCATCCTCGGCGGCTTTCATATCGAGAGCAATTGCTGCAGTGTGCCGCTCCGCCGTCTCCAAATGAAATGAAAGCTCCGCGACGCGGCCTTCGATGCTCGACAAGCGGGCTGCTGCTCGCGCCGCTGATTGAGCGAGTTTTTCATACGTTGATTGTCGGGTATTGGCGGCTTGTTGATTTGCATTGGCTTCCAAAATTTTGTGGTTCGCCAATTCTTTCTGCGGATTGGGACCTACGGTTCGTCCTGTTGCAACAGCTTCATTGGCTGCGGCAACTTTCGTTTCGAGCACCTCTGCTTCAGCCCGCAGAGCGCGGACTTTCGGATGATCGGGTGAAAATCGTGCTTGCGCAGCGATCAATTGAGACTTGACTTCCGAAAGCTTCTTTGCATCTGGAAGATCCTCGGTTTGTAACAAGATTGCGGTAGATGGTTCTTTTGCGGTCGCCCGATGCAATGCCAATGCTCGGGCTCGTTCCGCCTGTTCTTCGCCCTGCGCCATGGCCAATTCGCTATGCAATCGCGCCGCCTCTTGAATTGCGGCTTGGCGCTCCGTGGCGAGGTCGGAAATGTTGTTTTCTTGGCGAAATCGATCATAATTCTCCCGAGCCGCGACCACGGCGGAGCGGGCGGTTTCGTAATCAGTCTGGAGTCGTCGTACATGCGCGTCGAGAATGTCCTTTTCAATGAGTAGACGGGTTTCCAAGAAAGCGTCCACGACCAGATTCGCCAGATTCGCGGCCAATTCCGCGGCATTTTCGCGTGCAGTCACTTGAATGAGTCGCGACTCCAACGAGGCACTCACCTGTACATTGGTATCGATTCGGTCCAGCGTCGTGGCCAGTTTCAATTTGTCTTTTGCGAATTGGAGATGTTGCGGCAGTTTTACTGTTTCCTGGAGGGTTGCCAATTCACGCTCCCCGAGTTCAGGTCTTGCGCATCGGTCGCATTCAATGAGGCATTGTGCCTCGAATACAGGCTCCACAAGCGTTTTGGCGATTGTCCCACCGGCGACCATTCCGACGATTGCAGCGCCGATGACGAATCTTCGTCGTCGATGGAGCGCGAGGGTCACGCGTCGCCATTCGACCGGGGTGCCGGAGCGTCCTGCTATGTGCGGCCATAGTTCAATTGTTTGCGACATTGTTGCATCCTCGATCTGAACCAACGGACGGGTTTATGTCGAACATTGCCGCACGTGAGTCTTCGTAGATGTCAAAAATGTCGTGCAAATGAAGAAGCAAGGCCATTTCTTGCATTTTGCCCTGTAATCCTGCCAAAACGAGCGGCGTTCGAGGGGCGAATTCCTTGGATAGCGACGTCAATCCGGCCAGCCCCCACGGATCGAGTCGTTTTACATCCTGCAGGTCGATGATGAACCCTCGTGCCTTCACCGAAATGGCCGCGAGTATCGCGACCCGTATGCTTTTCACGTGAACGGCATCCAGGGTCGGCCCCTGGAGACATAATTGCCAAATGTCGTCATCGAGCAAGTTCGTCCGGCACACACGCATAACGCTTCCCCGCCCTGGATTAAGGAAATACCACCGGCATGTTGGATGAATCCGAAGTATAATCCGATTCTCAGCAGGATCGATGTCCGATGCAAAGAAATCCAGTCTCTTTCATTTATGCGCTACGCATTCCGTCGTTGGCACGCGAGGTCAAATTCGTTCGTCTGGGACGATCAATTCTTAGTTTTTCGATATGGGTCGAATTCGGCTGTAATCCGGCCGTGCTTCCCGCACCTACGTTTCCTGCGCCAGGTGAACTGATTCAATCGCCGACAGCCATGAATCAGCAGGGTTTGTCGGACGATAGCCCACCAGCGCCGACGGTTTTGCCGGGCGACATGTTGCGCCTGCAGATCGTATCGCCGGAAGCCTACGAACCGATCGAGTTATGGGTGAATGCATCCGGACAAGTACACGTGCCATTGGGTGGTGATGTGGCCATATCGGGCTTGACCCTTACAGACGCGGAACAGCGCATCGAACAAAAAATTCAGCAATATGACAAATTTGCCCGGGTCAATCTAATCATGCAATCATTCTCTGGGCATCGAGTGATCGTGAGTGGAGCAGTAGACAAACCCGGTGCATACGAGGCTCGGCCAGGTGTTCGTATTGCGGATGTGGTGGCGCAAGCCGGTGGAGTCCGAGTACTTCTTGCGAATGGCGAGGCGCAGGAAGCAGCGGATATTGATGCCGCACGTATTGTCCGCCAGGGGAAAACGCTACCGATCAGCATCAAGTTTGCGCTCGTCGGGGAACCATTGCACAATGTTTATGTTCGTCCCGGCGACATCATTTTCATTCCGTGGCTGACGAATCGTCAAATTCCCGTGCTTGGCGACGTAAAGTCTGCGCGCAACGTTCCGTATCACCAAGGCCTTCGTTTGACCGAGGCATTGGCGGCGGCCGGTGGTGCCGCTCGGACCGCAGACACAGCGGATGTTCGTATTGTTCGCGGTCCGCTTTCGCGAGCCAAAGTATATCGAGCGAATCTCGACGATCTAATGACTGGAGCAACGACAGATATCGAACTCGTTCCCGGTGACGTTATTTTCGTCACCGAGCATTGGTTTGCCACGGCGACGGATGTGATTAATCGGCTGACGCCCATTCTCGCCGCGGCGACTGTTTATTCTGTAATCGCGCATTGAGCCAAGACGGATCAGAGCGATAGCTTCGACGTAAGGTAATGCATTATTTAGGCGAATGATGCGAATCACTCAGCTTCATTTCCTTTATGGGTCCCGGACTTCGTGCCCCTTCTGGTCCCACATAACTCCGAATACAGATTGAGCACGCGACGGGCCATTGCGGTAGAATCGAAATGTGCCTGCACCATGCATTGACCCGCGTAACCCAGCGCCTTCCGGCGTTCGTCATTCTCGAACGTACGTTCGAATGCCTGCAAGAAGGAATGCGTATTCCCTGGCTCGAACAGAAATCCGTTTTCCGCGTCGCGGACGAGTAGTTTGGCGCCCGATGTTGCACTTGCAATTACGGGGCATCCTGCGGCCCACGCTTCCAGTAATACCAAACCAAACGGTTCGCTTGACGAGGGCAAAACGAAGACTCGAGCGGTTTGAAACAACCCAATGAGTCGGAGATCATCGGCGCTGAGTTGCCCCACGAGAAATACCGAAGATTCGAGTCCTAACGCGCGAATGCGAGTCTGAACTTGGCGTTGATATTCGAGATCGGTTGCGGGCCCGACGAGAACGAGCACGGCATCGGGCAGACGCCGTCGGACTTCAGGCCAGCACTCGACGAGAAATCCCTGATTCTTTACGCTGTCGATTCGACCCACGAGGAGCACGACGGTTTTTCCGCGGATAGCAGGTAAAAACTGTTCTGCGGAATCGCGATGATCTCTCATGTACCGAGCACAGGGCACACCATGCGGAATGTATTCGACGCGCAGTGACGGATATTTCGCTCGTAGCAGTTCAGCTTCGCGTGGATTCACGGTAATGACGACGTCGGCATCAGTAATCAATCGACGTGATTGCAACACTAAACTGAATAATTTGCCGTAATCCAGTGCGCCTCTCGAGGGTGCGGTGAGCCGTTCTGCAACTGCCGATGGTAAATCGAGATACCCACCGTGAATCGTGACTACGAAGGGAATTCGTCGGCAACGGGCGACGAGCCGCGCAATGCTTCCGAGTCGATTGAGGGCGTGTGTATGAATCAGGTCCAGCGGAGATTCGCGGAACAAATGGAATGGCGCGTCAAAGGACACGATGTTTCCGCCGATGGCCAGAAGAGTTTTCTTGTCGGAGCTGCTTACTCCGAGGAGGGGTAACAACGTTCGAAAACGTCGCACTTCGACTCCATCGTTGCGCAGAAGGTCTTGGTATTGCTCTATCGGTGTGTCGAGTTTTGGTGCATAAACCACGGAATCGATATTATCAGTCCGCAAGGCACACAATAGGTGCCGCAAAGCCGTTTCCGTTCCTGCCCATTCGCGCGGATCGTATTTGCGGAGGACGTGCGCAATGCGCATGTTGGCGATATGTGCGCGGGTGGAAGTATCAGGGCTCATCACGAAACTCCTTGCCGCAAGATGCTAGTGAATACAGTCAATAAACGATCCACATGGTGTTCCGGCCGAAAACGTTCTTGATAACGCCGGTGCGCAGCCTGGCCCATGTCTTCTGCCAATTTCGGATTTGTCATGAAGCGATCAATGGTTTTGGCAAGGGCTTCGGCGTCGTTAATTGGAAACGTGAGTCCCGTCTGACCGGGTTCTAGCCATTCCAAAGCACCGCCGATGTCGGAAACAATGGCGGGTAGTCCGTAACTCATCGCCTCCGCACCCACAATGCCGAAGCTTTCTGGCGTGCGACTTGGCAATACGAGGCATGTGGCCCGCCGATAATGATAATCGAGCTGGCTACGGTTCAATTTGCCATAAAACGTGATGCGTTTGTGCAATCGATAGCGATCGACGAGCCGTAGGATATCATCCGCGAATGAGCCTTCGCCGACGATATCGAGATGCGTTGGTGTATGGACATGATGCAGGGCTTTGACGAGGATATCGATACCCTTGTATGGCAAAATGGCACCCACGTAAAGAAGCCTGTAAGGTTGTCGCAAAACTTCTTCGTTTGTTTTCCTAGGAGTATCGGCATAAAGTGGTGTGACGTGAACCTTGGCCGCGTCGAATCCGTGGGCAATGGCTTGCTCCGCCATGTATTGCGAACCGGTGACAAACCCAGCGAATGGTTTACGTATTCGGTGTTCGGCGTGCAAGTCGGAAAGGGTTCGTAGTCGAAAACGGGGAAATGAGCTCTCCCGTCGAACAAAGCCGAGACATGGATAACACGCCAAACTGTTGGCCGTGCGCGTACATGTTTGGCGGGTCAAAGTCGTATATTTTTGTATGCGCAAGCAAAACAGCCAATGATCATGAAGAAATTCGACGACTGGTACGGGAGAACGCGCCAAGCCCGCGGCAACGGATGGTTCTCGCGTTTGGTGCATGAAGACGAGATCAGCGTTCGATTCCGATATCTGGCCCAGTACATCGACGAGCGGGAAAGCATGATCGAATGAATCGAGCATCGTGGCCGATGTGGGCAAATTCGGGTCGTACAACAATGTCGAATGGACACCCCGATTCCGCAAATGGCGAGCAGTGTTGGCAATATAATGTTCCGCCCCGCCAATCATCGACGCGTGTTGATTGATCCAAACGAGATGCATGGTTGTCCCCACTTCATTAGTTCGTCGAATTTGTTTGCCAAGAAAAGCGATTGTCAGAATGAGCGGCCGCCGCCGCGCCAAGCAAAATGTGGAGCAGAAACGCGAGTGGCGTCAGTCTGATTTCCCATTCGGAAAAACTCTGCCCCAAAGCTCCTAACAATGCCCCAAAAACACCTATGCCGAATCGGGATCGCAAGCTCGCCGACCGCGTCAATAACGACGCGCCTGCAATGGTAAACCAGCGGATCCAAACGATGCCCAAAAGAAAAACGCCGGGCCAGCCCGTTTCACCGAGCGTAATGGCGTAGAGACTGTGCGCCGGCGCAGCCTGTTGCGCATCGATATGCGCGTGCCGCCGCAGTCGTCGTATTGGAGGAGCGGCATCGGTGTTCGTGTAGGGTACATAATATTGTTCGATCAATGGACCATAACGATTGGAAACACACCAAGACCAATTGTTCAATCCGCACCCGAATGGCTCATGCAGCACGATTCGTTTGGCCACAACGAGATAGGCGCCGCGACCTTCCCAAACTTTTCCGCCATATTCTTTGGCGAGGGCGTCCGTTTCGAATCGACTCTGTAGATCTTTATGAGCCATGGCGACGAACACCCCGAGAATCGCAGCAACAGCAATAGCGATGCCGAGGTGTCGTCTTGTCAAGCCGCGCCAGGCATCGCAGGCAACCGCCATGAAAACGCCTATGATGACCAAAGAGAGAAGACCATTGCGTGATACCGTCAGCAGTATCGTAATCGCTCCGAGCATCGCGGCAATTGCAGCCAATTGGCGCAACGATTGCTGAACGTTCGCTGCGGATATCCCCAGCAGCATAGGTACGAGCATGAGCCCGTACATCGATAATGCATTTGCATGTCCCAGAGTTCCCTCGGCCCGGGCAATTCCCCAGAAGAATCGACTCCGGATGGAAAAAATGAATTCATAACCGACTGCAGCCATGAGGGCCCGCGCAATGACGATCAACTCGTGATCTCCGGCCACATAACGCGCCACCGTTATGAATACGCAGGTTTGTCGCATCATTTTCGATAACTCGAAAACGCCAAAAATGGACGGATAAGAATAAATGACGATGAGCAGATTGTATCCTAAAAAAACAAGCATGGGTCCAAGCCCGGGTATCCATAAAGGACGCCGACCTTTACGAGATAGACTCGAAAGCAACAATAGCCATAACAAATCCAGCCAAGACACTTCGATTCCTCGCGTCGTGCCTCGATACCATTCGCGACTGAGAAAATTGACGTCGATCATGTTCGCACGCGTCGTGCCAAAAACAAGGACGAACGCGCAAGCATCCCGCAAAAGCGCACTGCGCTTGCATATTGTGCGCCCAACGGTGAGTACGAGAATGACCGCTAATGCAAAAGCGAAGTGTTTGAATTCCACAAGTGCCTCGTTCAGCGGTCTTCCCTGGCACCCGCTCCGCCGAATCGCTCGAGCACATACCGCTGCCCGCGTTGTTTGTCGGCATTCAGACCTGCACGCTGGCGTTCGCCGTGCACACGCCCGTAATGGTAGCCAACATGAAATACAGCACGGCGCAATGGTAACTCGGCAAGTCCCGTCCAATCGCCGAGTCGAGCATGGTAGAGAATATCCCCCGCCGTCGAGCGCAAGGTCCGCCGAATTGTCTCTGCCGGTGAAATGTTATCCTGATGAATGAACGCATCGGCCTCGCCCTCGATGAATCGGCGACCAAAGAGCTCGCGCAGAGTATAATTATGCGAATGCATTACCATTGCATTCGGCACATAACGTACGATATGGCCTCGGCTTCGAGCCCATGTGCCCCATTCAATATCTTCCGAGCCCCAAGCCGCGGTGTGAAATGGATGAAGTTCCCACGCCGAACGGCGCATCGCCGCAAATGGTAGTGAATATGGCAGCCATGACGGAGCATCCCCATCGGCAGGAAAACTCACTTCGTAATCACGACGGACCCACGCTTGCGCCTCTGGGCGCGGTATTTGCCGGGCAAATGTCGCCATTACCGCGGGCTCTTGAAATGGCCGGACGAGACGCTCGAGCACGAATGGCGAAAGCAGCACCGCATCTGAATTTTGATATACGAGTATGTCGCTCGCGGTGGCCTTGATGGCGCGATTCAACACCGCACCAGGAATGTACGACGATGCCGGGATGCGAATCAACGTGGGCCCATACCCGCGGACAATCTCGAGCGTGCGATCGGTCGAACCGGAATCGACGACGACGAACTCGAAATTGCGAATCGTTTGAGAATGTAAGGATCGCAAGGCCTGCTCCACGACCCAATCGGCGTTTTTCGTACGCATGATGACGGCTAATTTCATTACGGTTCCCTTGCTTCGTCCAGGGACAAACCCAATTGGTGCGCAGTCTTGGAAAAGTTTGGATCTCCATATCGCGACCAATGCCGTAAATACGCTTTGCGTAAGGCGGAGGGCGTACTCGCTTCCGCAGCGAGCAGCCTTTGCGTGCGTTGACGCTGTTCGTCATTCGAGTCATGAAGCACCGTGGGTAGGGTCCGGGCCAGCAAAGTACGTGCGTGATGACCGGTGCAAATAGCGCGAAGCCACGATTTGGAGTGAAACCCGCGATCTTTTAATTCGGGATTTCCGGCCTGCCCACGCCCTGCTTGAAACAGCTCGAAATCGCGGTACGTCTGCGCAAGAATGACGCGTATGTGTTCAGTGTAGGCGACAAGGTCGCAATTCATGTATTGCTCGTAATCTGGTGCGAAACGAAATGTCGACGCAATTTCGTAAAGCTCCGCCAAGTCGGGCACCATTGCGGCAAACTCACGCATTCGCTTCTGTTTTTCCAAATAGCTCGCATGATATCGCCCTCGGAGGAACAGAAAAACATCGCCGTGGCCAATGATGGCTTTCATCAAATGCTTGGTGATGAACCGGGCGTCGTTTGCCGAGGCAATACCTCGTTCGATGATTGCATCATTAATGACGAGCAACGACGCGCGGTTGACGAGCAAGTTGTGAATGTCGTCGATTTCGATCTCCGCTGCCGTCAATGGTGGGAGTGCTGGAATCAATGAGGCGTCCCCGAGAATCGTGCGATGGCCCCAACGCAAATCGAACCAAATCACACGAGCGTGAGCATTCTGCAATTCCAAGGCGCTGATGACCCCGGTATCGATGCCGATCTCTTCCTGCTCCACGATAGGTCTAAGCACGTCGTCGAGTCTTTGCTTGAGCGCGTGTTTTCGGAGGGCTCCCCATGGTGTCGTAATCAAAAGAAGGTCTATGTTGTTATGCGGCCTTTCCAGATCATTGTCATAATAAATGCCTCCTTCGCCACGGCCATAACCGCCCAGCAGCACCAGGGCGCGCAATTCACGGGGATGAAAGTGTTTGGCCACGAGGCCCGCGGCCTGCGCAACCATTGCGCCGATGCGTCGCTCAACGTTTGGCGAGCCAAATCTAGTATATCGAGGGCCATAGTGGTTCGTGCTCATCCCAGCCCCGCATTCTTCGGTTGTCCCAATCCTAGTCGTTTGCGAATGACCGCGGCTACGTCCGTGAGCGCATTGCACTTCGAAACAGCGTCGTCATTCGACGCCAATGCCGCAAGCGACGATTGCGTTCCTACGTCGTAGCCATGCATCCCTCGGGCTTTGCCGCCGACCCAACTCGGAGCAAAAATGGTCCCCTCGGGCAAAAGCCACAATGCTTGGGCAAACGGCGCACCCAGCGCGGGTACTCCCCGAGATCGCAATACACGCAAATCAAGCCACGCGCCCGGAATGAGTGAACTCTCGACGGTCTTGCGTGTCGTCATCAGGGTCGATTCTGGACCCCAAAAACGCCACATTGTGCTATCGATGAAGCTTTGCTCGATATTTATTCGTGCGGCAATGGGGCGCGGATCAATAATTCGATGCACATCCGCCATTCCGTGATCACCAATGACGATCGTCATCAATGAGCGCCCATCTTTCGTCAGAATATCTTGGGTTCGGGCAATGCAATGAGCAATCGATGTAATTACGGGCTGCACACGTCGCGACGTATTGCCGAATTTATGCAAATGTGCATCGAGCTCGGCGGAATAGAGAAATGTCAAGTCGGGTTGCAATGCCGGAAGCTTCGTAAAGACGTCGCTCCAACGTTTTGCTTCCTGCAGCTTCCAGTTTGCAGTGAACACGCAAAGCCCCGCCGCGCGGGCGTCCGCAAGAAACGTGCGGGCTGCCCCGATTGCTTCTGCTTGAAAGATATCTTCACGCTCGGGAATGTCGAGCCATTGAAACGCTCTTGGCGGAACACGATGCAGCGCCAAGTAGCCCGTAACTTCGCTGTGGCGTGCAATCCAGGAGGCCGCGAGACGCCGGACGATATTTCGTTCGTGAATCAGTCGGGGAAGCAGACCCAAAACCGACAAGGGCGCAAGAACTCCGCCATCGTCATCGGCATTGCGCGAAAACAGGCACATTCGGCCATGAATCGATGGTGGCGCTCCCGTGAGAATCGTCGGAAGCGCCCCGGACGAATAACCCAAAATGCCTCGCAATGCACGGCGGTACGGCAAGAAGTCGAGGTGTTTGTCGAAGCGGTCCAATTGTGCTGGTCCTAGGGCATCGACGAAAACCACTAGAATACGACACGACGCATCGCTCATGACCGGGCCCTCATCGTGGGAGCTGTTTCTCGAGGCAAAATCGCGAGGGCTTTTCGCGCCCACCGGATGAACGCCCCCTGTATACAACGCCCAACCAGCACCAAATCCAGAAACGTGTTTTTCTCGTACATATAATAAATACGTGAACGCAGCCGCGTCCCCGAATCCGCATTCTCCGGAACCAGACCATTGTCGATGGAAAATAGGCCTGTGGGGGCCATCATTGATTTCAAAATCAATCCAGCCGGCACGTCGAAAGGTATTTCCTCATTCCAGTCAGACAAACCAATAAAAGAACGTCGACCGCGAATCGTTTGCAAGGTTGCGCGGAAGAATCCGTCACCACCCGGAGCTGTCCGGTCAGCTTGGTGAATACGTCTCCAAATGAAGGCCATAATGAATGAAAATATCCAAA
>DAOMZH010000002.1:11651-59940 GCA_035437985.1 Polyangium sp. (in: bacteria)
CGCCTCGGCCTACCCAAATGCCCCGTTCACGTTCGGAAGCATGAAGCAAAACGCCTTGTTTGGGCTGCGATTCGAGCCGTCCTTCGAGAACGGCAATACCAATCACGAAAGCATCGGCCAAGGAGCCAACCCGAATGGCCCACGCTTCACTTGCTGCGGTTATAAGCAATTGCGTATTTCCAATCAACCGTACCGTGCCCCCGTCGAAAACATCCGCAAGCGCCTGCGGGGCCGGTAATGTCAATGTCGCGTCGTCATGACCGGCAATCATTTTTATGGCGGCAAAGTCACCACCACACAAGGTATCCGCGGGAATGGCGAGCAATGGTGTGGTGTCCGGAAAACCCGCGCGCCGAGCAATCTGTCGTGGACTCAGGGGTTTGCCGCAGGGAACGAGCCTCACGTTGGTGCCTACCGCGTCACCACGCGCGAGCCATTGTCCAAGCGCGACACTTTCCGCGGACGAACCAATCTGCACTGCAATACCCTGACAGTTGACCGATCGCAACCATTGAATTTGACGCGCCACGAGCGGACGGCCAGCAATGGCAATCAAACCGTGCGTCGACGTTGATTCTATTTCGTGAATGACGGCGTACATCGCACTTTCCCTTGCTGGCTCGAAAATCAATAAGCTCCCCGGCCCCCCAGAACAGCTGGAATGGTTCGGGCCAGCACTCGCAAGTCGTCGATTGTCGACGTACGATCGATGTATTCGATATCCAGCCGCACTTGATCCTCGAATGAAAGTTCACTGCGGCCATTTACTTGCCATAAACAGGTCAAACCTTGCTGTACTTCGAGTCGTCGTAATGCAATGGCATCATACCGATCCACCTCGGAACATAATGCTGGCCGCGGTCCGATCAGCGTCATGTCGCCAATCAATACGTTCCACAATTGGGGTAACTCGTCGATACTGAAACGGCGTAACCACTTGCCTATTGGCGTAATCCTCGGGTCATTACGCATCTTGAAGCGAATCTCGCGTGCATTTGCCACCAGCGTCGGACGGCGTTTTTCCGCGTCGATATACATCGTCCGCAATTTCCAAATTTTGAAATCACGTCCATGTCGCCCCACGCGACGCTGTGAAAAAAATACAGGCCCTTTGCTCGTCAATTTAATGGCCCAAGCTGCCAATAGAAAGATCGGAGACGCGACGAACAATCCGATACCAGCAATCAAAATGTCGATCGCTCTACGCGAACGATGGCCAATATCGAGCACCCATAAACGTCGGCGCAAGAAAAACCTTCGCGTTCGTCCAGAGAATCTCCCCGATTGACGTCCTCGGCGAAATGAGCCCGTCGTTCTCATCCTTGTCCCTGCGTTCATGACCAACTTCTCCGATTTTCGTGGCCCTGCGCTGTTTCCAATCCGCTTGCCGCCGCGATAATCAAGTTTCGCGCCAGCACCAGAAACACCAGAATTCATTGCGGACGTCGTGCACGATCGTCCCCGCGACAATGATTGATACGGTCGAGCACACTCGCCAGTCACTCATTCATTGCCTGTCACCCGAAGGCACAGAATTGCTCGGCGCGTATTCTGCAAATCGGAGACACCCTGGAGAGGAGGCGTCCTTCGTGCAACTCATATTGGCGCTTGGCGGAACAGATTACGGCCAGTCCGGAATTGGGGTTTACACCAGGGCCATCATTCCACGATTGCGTCGCGCACTCGAAATGACGGGTGATGAGCTTGTCGTGTTTGGGACTCCCAAAGACATTCATTCATATGCAGAAATCGTGAATGGTGTGCGTCACCTCGTGATTTCCCCGCTCTTTACTCGACCCGGTCCCAATGCAGCGTTTCATCTCGTTCGTGCGGCCTCGATACTTGCTCACCAGAGCGCCTCTGTTCTTCTTCTGCCTGCTGCGAATAGGCGTGTGCTGATACATTCACCCATTCCGACCGTGTCCGTCGTGCATGATCTTGCTCAGCTCCACGTTGCGCGGAAGTACGACGCTTTGCGCATGATTTATTTTCGCCACCTGCTTTTGCCAACACTTCGACGCGCAGCGCACATCGTGGCCGTCAGTGAATCCACGAAAAGCGACCTCCTGACCGCATTCAATTGTCCGTCGCTACGAATTTCGGTCATTCCCAATGGAGTTGATACGGCCAAGTTTGCGCCGCCTTCGCCAAATGAACCACGCAATCACAAGTCGGCGTTCGATTCGCCCTATGTCTTGTATTTGGGTCGTCTAGAGCATCCGGGGAAAAACCACGTTCGTCTTGTCCAAGCATTTGCGGCGAGCGAGTTGACCAAGAACCATTCACTCGTTCTCGCAGGTGCGGATTGGGGCGCTCGTGCACGCATTCAGGAACTGGTCACGCACCTGGGCATCTCTGGGCGCGTTCATTTCACCGGATTCGTCCCTGACAAACTCGTTCCGAAGCTGGTTGCGGGGGCGGATGTCGTCGCTATGGTGGGTCTTCGCGAAGGTTTTGGATTACCGGCTCTCGAAGCATTGGCTGCCGGTAGACCACTCTTGGTTTCCAATACCGGTGCGTTAACCGAGGTTACTGGGAATCTTGCTGTTCATTGCAATCCATTCGATTGCAACTCGATCCGCTCGGCCCTTGAAAAGGCCATTTCGGATCCAGAGGTGCGGCGACGAGCCAATGAGGAGGGGCCCAGATGGGCAAGAGAATACGACTGGGACAAGACCGCTGCGTCATTATTGGCGATATGTCGCGCGGTGGCGCTCGAACCATTACAGAGACGTGCGGAGTGTACGTCGTAATCGTTCCAGGCCTTCCTCGACGTCGCTCGAGGTAATATCTCGGAAACGTTGAGGAAAAACCCCCGAGGTATTGTTATCGTAGACCAAGCTGCGCGGACGCACGTTCCGAGCGTGCAGTGTCTCCGTGACAAACCGGACCCGTTCTTCGTGATCGGCGGCTTCGAGTTCTTTTTCGAACGTCTTCAAGACGTCCGCGATATGGGCCTCGATACGTTGTTTGTCGAGCTCCGTTTCGGCCACGCCGGTTATGATCGGAATCAATTTGCTCGCTTGATTGAGCGGCAGATACAGGCCGCGCGATGTCGACGCGACAGTTTTGAACACGTCCTCCGCGCCCTTGTATTCGCGGAGCGTAGGTAAACACCCGACCGCGTGAATGACAATGCCCATTTCACGAGCGTTTTCGGCTTGCGCATACCAATGATGTCCACACGGGCAACCTTGAGGAAATGCGTCTCCGGACGGCTCGACCCCATGCGGCGGCGCGTCTCCAACCATAATGACGACACGTGCAGCTCGGGGTCGCCAATCGAGCCGGACGATATCATAAAGGCCATCCGTCATGGATTCGGGCCCATCACCTCCGCCCGACGCTTGCATTCGCCCAACGCCTTTTTTGATTGCGGCAATATCGTCCGTCAAGGGCACGACGCGGCTCGCAAACGAATGATCTTGCGGTGGATGATCCCGATAACTCACGAGCCCCAAACGCAAACTCTTGCACAGCGGCGCGACGCGAATGCTCTCGATGATCTCCAATAGACGCGCCTTTACTTCTTCGATGTATTCGCCCATGCTCCCAGTCTCGTCGACCAAAAACACGAGATCAATTTCACCAACGTCGCGTCCCGAGACAAACGAAAGCATTTCCGGTGAATACGCGTCCGAATTCGATTGTACCGGCGGTGGCTTGTATTGTTGTCCGCGTCCCTGCTGCGGTATCGGCATTGGCGCTACTGGTGCGGGGGTAGGTGAACGCAAGACAGCCGGGGCCGCTGCGGGGGCTTTGGCGAGTGTTCGAGCAGCGGGTTCGAATCGCGCAGGATCGCGCGAGGTCGGCGGTTCGTCGTCGCTATCGGCGATTTCGTGCGAGCTGACCGACCGCATTTTTTCTTCTTTTTCCTCGCCAAACCCAAACGCTTCTTTGACTTTGGAGAAAAATCCCCCGCCACCTCGCGGGGCAGATTTTGATTTTGCTTCCCGGAGACTTTCGACCGCGATCGTCGTTGACGATCGTGGGGGTGGTGCCGCGCCAAACGCTGCCGGGGGAGGCGGCGCCGCTGCCATGGGCGCGGGCGCAGCCATGCGCGGTGGTGGTGGACCCATGGCCGGAGGTGCGCCAGGCATTGCACCTATCGAACGCGCCGCAGCCATCGAAGGTGCCAACGTCATTAGATTGTCCTCGCTATCGTCTTCCAGGTCTCCAAATGCAAGAGGCGCTGCCGCAGCGAATGGCTCGTCGGACTCCATTTCATCTATGCTTGCCCCCCTGCCTTTCGCCATTTTGGGCATTTCGAGTTTGGCGCTCTCCATGGGTGGTGGCGCGCCCGTAGTTGGTGCGCTTCCGCCATCGGCGTGAGCGATCGAATAATCTGCATCTTCTGCGCCAGCGCTCCCTTCTTCTGCTTCTTCGTCCTCCAGATCGGCGACAGCAGCCATTTGAACTTTTTTGGCGGGCGCATTGACGCGTTTTTCACTGTCCTCCGCAACGAGTGACGTATACGGACTCAACAGCTTGTGTTTGAGCGCCAAGGCCAATACCTCCATGCGCACTTCTGCCGTTTCGTGCGGAGCTTCGACCAGGCGGTCCATGCGCGCATCAATGCGCAGGCGGGCCCAAAGCCTTTCGAGCCCGGGCATTTCATTCGAGGCTTCGGGCAATTCCACATCGACCTCTTGGCGGAATGTTTCGCCCGTGGTCCGCGTTCCCGTCAGCACCAAACGACTCTTTCCCGAACCCGCGAATCGGCCAAACAATTCGACCGTTTGACCCCCAAATAATTCCGGAACCGGGCTCGGATACACATCGACCGGCATCGCGTCATCCCAGGACAAACGAATATTCGTCAAAACGGGACCCGCTTGCCGCACTCTGCGGGCGAATTTCGGGATGACCGTTTCCACGTCTTCGCCGGGTAAGAGCACATCGCTCGTTCCGCCGCTCGCGCGGGCCATTCGCTCGACGAAATAACGATTCACCGAGGGACCGATTCCCAACACGAAAAGCCGCGTTTCTTTGCCAAACAATTCCGGTATTCGACGTAGCAGCCGCCCTTCATTGCCCACAGCACCGTCCGTCATCAATACGACGACGCGCGTTCGTCCTTTTTCCGTGGGAAGTTTCGCTGCTCGCTCCAATGCCTCTTCGAGCTCGGTGCCTCCGCGGGCTTGCAAGCCCTTCAAGAAATCTTCAATTTGTAGCGTCCATTCTTTGGTCACGGAAACGAATTCATTTCCGCGGCCATCTGGCGCAATGCGATCGTGATCGAATGCAAAAACCTGGGCGCGATCATCCGGCCCCAGATGATCCAGAATCATGCGTACCGATCGGCGCGCTTGAGCGACACTGCTGCCGCGCATCGAACAGGAGCGGTCGACGAGAAAAACCACATCTCTGGGCAAACCATATTTGGCTTTTGTGCCCGTCACCGCAACGACGACTCCACAATATTCGCATTTCCATGCGGGGCCGATCCCCGACCAATCTTTTACCGTCGAAGGATCCCGGAACGAACCCCCGCAATTGTTGCAACGATACGTGCGATGATCGCCACCAGGACCAATTTCGGCGATGGGCAGATCCTCGAGCGGCGCAATAGGCGGCGTCACTACCAGCAAAAACGTGCCCATTTTATCGGCTTGGCGCTCGAAATGCACCCGCGGCCGAATTCCTTCTTTGGCCGAGCGAAATGCGACGACAAAATCTCGGTTTGGAATCGTCTCCGATTCATGCAATTTCAGGCGCCAGGCTCCACCGCCAAGGTTTTCCAGGTCAATGCGATGAGAAGGCGAGCGTGGTGGTTCAATCAATTCACCCGCGCGAATTTCGACTTTTGCCTGCACATTGGCCGGACGTTGCCCCGTGGCCGCAGCGGGAGGTCGAATCTTTGCTGCATCGGGCACTTCCGTCGTCGGTATGGCTTTGCCAGGTGCACGAGGACCAGCGTCAGGACGGCCCGCGTGATGCCGCTCCGTCGTCACCATGGGAAAGACGAAGCGCCATTCGCCGTCGTCGAATCCCAGTTTTTCCTGGTATATCAGCGTGACTTCGATGACGTCTCCAGGCGCGATATTTGCCACACTCAAGGTGAACAAATTCGGCCGGTCTTGTTCCAAGAGCGTCGCGCTTCGGCCCTCGCGCCGTGCTGCTTCATAAGCACGTTTGGCTTCTTCTTTTTCCTTGACGACCCCTTCGACCGTGCGCTCACCGATGCGAAATCGCATCGTGTGCACCGAAGCTCCATGCGGCAATGGAAACAAATACTCCGCTTCGATCGGGCTGTCGCTCGAGTTTCGGAAGCGTTGTTTGACCGTCACCGTGGCGATCGGCCCGTTGATGGCCGCATCGATCTCGGTATGTTCGAGCGGCAATACAAGGCCGCTCGGAGTGCGCATCGTTCCTTGGGTGATTATGTCGGTCGGCAAAGGGGGCATCATGGCGATGCCCGCATATTACACAACCCGTTGCGTGTCGGGGGACGAAAAGGACGAAGATTCGACGGACACCTCATTGCTGACTTCTTGCGGTCGCCCGATTTTTTTCAGCATTGCCACCAAGGCCTCGAATCCTGGCGCTCGCTCTTCTGCCGTGCGTTGTGAAGGCGGCGCTTCGTCCGGATGCAAAAGATCCTGCGCCGACGACAAACGATATCCCGAACCAACGCCCACGGCGCGTAGCAATTCGGCCGCATCAGCGCGACGGTCTTCGTCCCATTCGTATTTCGCAATGCGTTCGAGCAGTTCAATGGCCAGCGGAACATCGCCCACGAACAGCGCTTCGGACAATGCCGTCCAATGAAATTCAATCGACATTGCCTCGGAAATCAACGCATAAACGCGTGTGGCTCGTGTCGCAATCCAGATTTCTTCGACACACGCCGGATGCGCTCGCCAACGTTGTTCCAGCACCGTGCACACCGCTTCCAGCATTCGTCGAGCCCGCGGCAATTCGCCGAAACACGCCAATACCTCCGCCCGGCGCAATTCGAAAATCAACTTCGTGCTCTCCCGCGCCTCCATCGTGTAACGCGACGCGAGCGACAATGCTTCGTCCGGACAACCTAGTCGGCATAGCGCCGAAAGCGCCGCTTCTTTCCGAATGTTGTCGAGCGCCGGAGGATCATTCGGACCCCGCCGCGCAACCAGAGCGAGCGATACCACTTCCTCGAATTGCTCGGCTTCGAGCAGCGTCGAAAACAATTCGACGGCCGAATCAAACGCCACCACCCGCGCCATTTCAGCTTCCAGCGCAATCACGCTATCCCATTGCGCTCGCGTCACGCGCAGTGGCCCAGCGGTGATTTCCGCGCCAAACCCGAGCGAACGTACCCGCCCCAGATGCAAAAGAGCATCGTCCGTTCGTCCCGCCAAGCGCTCCGTTCGTCCCAGCCAAATCAATGCCGAGACAGCATGCGCCACCGCATCCGCGCGATGCGCCTGCGTTGCCACCCGCGAGAAAAACCGAATTGCCGCCTCCGCCAGAGCCCGAGCTTCATCGTAATGCTCCACTTGCTCCGCCACCAAAATCGTTTCCCGAAAACACGACGCAATACCCCCTAACCGTCCTTCATTCAAGGTTTCTGCTTTCGGTAACGCTTGCGTAATCGCCGCGCACCATGCGCCGAGTTCCCAGCGAATCAAACGCCCTTGCAAACTGGAAAACTCATTGGAAATGAAACGCACGTCCGCAATGCGTGACGCTGCGTATGACACGGGGCCAAGAACCGGGCCGACCAGGTGCATATCGAACCTCTTTGATTTCGAGCACGCCGCAACGACGGCACGCGAAGCATTGACCACCCAGCCTCCGCGCCTATCGAAATCGAATCGCGACGACGTCTCTTCTTATAATCGATGAGACGGCTCATTTCAATATGGTATGGAGCCAGATCGGACAGAAAATGTCCTATGTTCCGCCCCACCGCCTCGCGATCGTCCTCACCAGATCTTTCGTCGCTGGCAACTTGACGCCCAGCGCCTCTCTTTCCAAGATGCGGCTCGATGCAACGCGCAGGATCCTTCGAGGTCAAACGCTACGCGGCGATGACGATCATCGCTGTAGCCGCGGGTTTGTGCATCACCTGGCTGATTTTGCCGCCACCCGTCGAGGTTCCCGCGGTGCGCGGCCCGCCCGAGTTGCGGGTCGCCGGCATGCCCGTTCCGTTGCAAGGCGATCCCGTTGCCAACGCGCTGGATCTCGTGCGGCGTTACGCTGCTGGAGAGATCACGCTCAAGCTTCCCGATGGTTCGGGCCGCAAAATTCGCCGCGGCGCGCTCGGTGCCGAAATCGATCGCGTGCGCCTCGCGGGCTTCGTTCGTGAAGCGATTCGAGCCGAGAGTCCCTTGCGCAAGGCCCACGATGCGACACCTCCAGGCACGCCGCTCGACGTTCCTTTGCCGCTCATTCTCGATGCTGACGCTGCCCTGGACAAACTCCTCGTCCTCAAGGCGGAACTCGATGCTGCGGCGACCGACGCGTATGTCGATCTCGCCCAAAAAAAGCTCGTTCCTGAAAAAGACGGGCATCGCCTCGACGTTTACGGAACCATTGCGCGCATCGAAGCAGCATTTCGTCAGGGTCTCGCCGAAGTCCCCGCGATGGTCGAAACGGTCAAGCCCAAACGTCGCGCGGCAGAACTCGGCAATGTCGAATTTTCGCACGTGCTTGGTTATTTCGAGACTCGTTACAATCAGGGCGAGCGTATGCGCGATCGCACGTACAACTTGCGCCAAGCCGCATCGCATCTCGATGGCGCCGTGGTTTTACCGGGCGAAATTTTTGATTTTAATGACGTCGTCGGCCCCCGCGACGAAGCGCATGGGTATCGCGTCGCCCCGGTCATTGCCCAAGGTGAACTCGTCGACGGATTGGGTGGCGGTACCTGCCAAATTTCTGGAACGCTACATGGAGCGGCATTTTTCGCCGGCCTCGATATCGTCGAACGATATCCTCATTCTCGTCCCAGTTATTACATCAAACTCGGCCTCGATGCGACCGTCGTGTACCCGACGATCAACTTCCGATTTCGGAATCCATTCAATTTCCCCATTGTTCTTCATGAAACCGTGTCGAATGGTGTCGTACGGGCCGAGATTCTCGGGCCCGAACGTCGGCATACGGTGACGTATTTCCGGCGAATCGACGAAGTCATTCCATTCGAAGAAGTCGAGCGAAAAACACCTAAATTGCCCGAAGGCACTCGAGTTCTCGCCCAACGCGGCATTCCTGGTTTCAAAACCACGAGCTCGCGCGTCGTTCGCGACGGAGCTCATGCCGTGCGTTATCGATGGGCCGATTCTTACCCACCTACGACCCAGATTTTAAATGTAGGCGCAGGTCCCAAAGAAATGACTGCGACCGCAAAAGACGACGAGCATCCCGAATACATCGTCGATGAATACCTCGTGGTCACGCAAGGCCCTGATATGCATACGCCGGGCGTTTCCGGCGCAGAACCGGGAGGCGGAACGGTCGAAAGTCGTGAGCCCGGTAAAACAGGCGAAAAAGGCTATTACGAAAAATTGGGTTTGTCGCATTATCGAAGCAATGAAAATCCCGATTCTGCGGCCCAATCCGAACCTTCGGCGACCGTTCCGGCTGCGGCGGAACCACCCGTCGACGACAAAGCCAAAAAGCCCGACGATTCCAAAACCAAAAAGAAAAAGAAGAAAAAGAAAGGCAAAACCGCCGACGCCAGCGGCTAATGCCTCGCCATTCATCCCCGCCCAAGGTAACTTTGGCGCGTGTTTTCCCCGCATGTCCGCTTCGAGGGGTTTACGACGACCGACTGGCTCCGAATCCTGTCGCTCTTTCGACCTCGCCTCACTTCGCGAGAATCGCGTGATCCCAATCGCCCCCTAGGCGGCATCTTCGCCATTCACGATCGCGGTCGCTTGGTCAAAGTCCTGCATACACATACCGGCCGTTTGTCCCCGCGAAACATCGAATGGCCTCAAGACCCTGAACAACTCGCGCGCAGTCACGGCGTTGCTTTCGCCATCGTTCTCGAACGCAGTGTCCTCAGTCGCTTGATGGAGGGTTTTGCCGCCCGAACCCGTCCAAACGACGATCTCACAGTGCAGTCCCTGACCCTCATCTCGCTCGCGCAAGCAGAACTTTCTCAAGGCAACATCGCCGCCTGGCCACTTCGTTTGCGCGGCGTGCCCGTTCCCAAAATCGGCATGGTTCGCGCGAGTTTCGATGCAGTTTGTCCGGTCGGAAAGTCGATGGTCTTGGGTCTTTTCGAACACGGCGAACTGTGGACCAGCATCGCCTTCAAACGTTCCGACGATGGCCTCAGTCACATCATCGGTCCTGAAGAAGTGCGTGACGAAATCGGACTGCTCTCGGGCGATTGGCGTCGTGATCATCGCCATCTCGCACGCACCATCGAAGGACGTATCGGACCACTCGCATTTGGCTGTTTCGCCGAGCATGCGACGTTTCGCGCGCTCGAAGTCGATCCGAATCCAGGCGCATGGGCGCGCGCTTCGTTCGTGCGCGACATCATCCTCTCGCCCATGCCTGCACCCATGGCGATTCCCCTCGGCATCGATGCAGGACTTGCCGCATTCGTTGCTGTTCGAAACATCGTCGAGCGTCTCGACTCGGGTGGAGTCGTCAGCGACAAGATCGAGCGTTTGTGGGGACGCGCCTCGGAACGGCCAGAACTAGCCCGGATCGAGGAGCTTCTCGGGTTTCACCCTCTGGAACTACTTCGACGACTTCTGACCCGCGATCAGTAAACCTCACGCCGCGTCTTCGTTCTCGTCCTCATCATCGTTGATCGTCGCACGTTCCTTTTCTTTTACGTTCGAACGATCTGTCTCCCCATACAAAGACGGTCCATCTTCGGCTCCGTGTTCCGCGACGAACACCTCGGCGACGTCCATGAGCATCGCCATTCGTTCCGCGCGAATGTTTCCGTACACCGTCAACGCCATCGTCGTATCGTGCACCTGCAACCACACTTCATCGTGCTCGTGCTCGCACAAGAGCTCCCGCAAGTCGCGTGACAACCAGCGCCCAACCACTTTTGCATCGGCAGGATCCGCTTCGATCAAGTACGTCGAGGCAAACTCGGGATCCTTCCGGAACTCGATGCCCGTGTTCGGCACACGCGTGGTTTCATCGTACAGCGGCAACGGTCGAGCTGTGAATGTTGGTCCAGGTTCGGCAAGACGAACCACTACACATTGGTAGTCGCTGCTTCCTTCGGCATCACTTGTCACGAAGCGGGCGTAGGCAACTTTCGGCGCGAGTTCGTACTGCCCCACGACGCGACCTTCGCCGATCATTTCGATCAAGCGTGCAAAATCGCGCGGCAAGGAACCGACGGCTTTTGGTCGTGGGTCCTTGGTCTTCTTTTTCTTGCTGCTCTTCTTTTGCAGCTTTTCGCGGCGCGCTCCGAGTTGCTCGCGCCAAGCCTCGATCTCTTGCAAAACGCGCTGATCGACCTGACCGGTGAGCATGAAAATGAGCCCAACAGCGACAGGTCCAACGATCCACAGCCACCACATGACGCCGGAGCCTAGTCGTTTCGACGGGTGTTGCCCATGGTCTGTTGCATCGCCTTCCGTTAGGCTCGATGTCAGCCATCGATGCTCGGCTCGTACATCTACTGGATCGGCACTGCGGCCCTCATCTTGTCCCTGTTCATGTCGCTTTTGCGAAGGCAGACGCTCAAGGAACTGGCCGAGGTGCGCCGCAAACTGCTCGACGAACGTCAAGAACGCGAGCAGCTGCGCGCCGAACTCGTTCACGCGCGTACGACTGCCGAGAAAGACGTCGCCGGAGCGAAGAAACAAGCCGCGGAAGCGAAGTCGAAGATCACCACGATCGAGGAACAGAAATCCTCACTCGAACAAGAACGTGATGCACTTCGTACCGAACTCGAAACGACGCGCCTGTCGCTCGCCGATCGTACGGCGGCGGAAGAATCGGCACGAAGTCGCGCTGCCGAGCTCGAAACGCAGCTGAAATCGGCGCTAGATGGTCAGGACAAACTCGGCGCCGTAGGTCGAGATTTGCAAGCGGCGCAGACCAAGATCGAGGCGCTCGAGAAGAAGCTCGAGAGCGAAGCTCGTTTGCGCAAAGCGGCGGAAGATGAACGCAACACGGCGAAGTCGACCGTGACGATGCTCGAAAGCAAGCAGCGCGAGGCTGAGCGGGCGAAGTCCGACCTCGCGAGTGCTCATGCGAAGGAACTGCAGGCGTTGCATGCGTCGTCATCGACGCTCGAAACGGAACTGAAGGAAGCGAAGGAACGACTCGCGAAGGCGGACGAAGAGCTTGCGGCGGAGCGTTCCAAAGTCCAAACCGCGGCGTCAGCACCGTCGCCTGCAGCGGGCGGTGGTGACCTGATCTCGGCGCTCGAAGCCGATCCGTATTTGAATCGGGGGCAGAAGGAAACGATTCGTATGACCTACAACCAATTCACCGCCAAACGACGTTCGTCGTGAGGGCGTGAAATTACGGGTTTTACCGAACGAGTCATCAGATCCTTCCAAAAGTGTTGCTGCTGATGTAATGCCTGATATCGCTGGGGATAAGAACGATGACCGCCACGAAAATTCCATCGCTCATTGGTGTAATTCATTTGCCGCCCTTGGCCGGGAGCCCGCGCTGGTCCGGAAAAACGGGTTTGGCCGAGGAGTGGGCATTTCGCGAAACGCAATTGCTCAGCAGTTGTGGATTCGACGGCGTCATCGTGGAGAATTTTGGTGATGCGCCATTTTATCCGGGGGCCGTGGAACCGATTACGGTTGCGGCGATGACGATGTGTTTGCGGGCTGCTCGTGAAGCCGCGAAAAATATATTTTTGGGCGTGAATGTATTGCGAAATGACGCGGAAGCCGCGCTCTCGATTGCCGTAGCGACGAATGCGGACATGATTCGCATCAATGTGCACACGGGAGCACGCGTGACCGATCAAGGATTGGTCGAGGGTTTGGCGCATCGAACGTTGCGCGCCCGCAGGGCGCTTGGCGCGGAAAGCATCAAGTTGTTTTGCGATGTGGATGTAAAGCATTCGGCAGCATTGGCGCCGCGGCCTCTTTCGGAGGAGGCGCACGACACAGCCGATCGTGGATTGGCCGATGCACTTCTCGTGACCGGAAGCGGCACGGGTCGAGCGGCTTCGGGCGACGATGTCGAAATGGTTTGTCGGGCATCGAGCGTACCGGTGTATGTGGCGAGCGGCACGACGATCGAGAATTTGCCGGCATTGCGCGCGGCGCATGGATTCATCGTTGGTTCGGCGCTGCGCAAATCGGGTCGAGCAGGGGATCCCATTGATCGCGATACGGCGACTCGATTTTCTGACGCATACCGAGCATTCCGAGCGCGAGTACCTGCGCAGTGACCTGGCTTCGGCGGGTGCGGCAATGGTTTTTCCCGTTGCCAGAGCCCCGATTTCTAATTCGAGTGACGCTGGCGGCGCTTTTTATTCGCCTCGTGTGGAATCTCGTGATTCACCCTCCGGGCGACTTCATTACGTCGGACATGCGTTCGTATTGGGGGCAATCGAATGCGCTCCTCAATGCACCTTTGCGCCAAGATGGTTCGTCCGTTTTTTTTCCGTATGGCACGGGCCTGCTCCTCGCTTTGATCCGGAAGGTATTTGGCGCAGAAAACCATTTGGCCTTGGCCGTGACGTATGCGCTCCTCGGCACGCTTCTGGTGCCGCTCGTGTTTTACCTGGCCGAGCGTTTGACCAAGGGTTACCATTTGTCGCGTATTGCGGCTGTCGTCACTTGCGTATATTATCCATTCATCTCGTACGGTGGATATTATTTGAGTGAACTGCCATTTGCCGTGTGGGCAACTGCGTCGGCATTGTTTGGTTTGCGACTCGCGGACGAGGGGCGAACACGGGACGCTTTTTTGTTTGGCGGGGCTATGGCGATGGGGGCGTTATTTCGTCCTCAAATTTTGGTTTCGTTGCCATTTCTCTTTGTCGTATGGGTTTGGCGGCGACGCGTGTGGCCCAAGTGGAAAATCAGGCATTGGTTTCACGCGGCAATACCGCTCGTATTTATTCTGGGTTTTTCCGCGGCGCGATTTCATTGGCACACGGGCCGCTGGGGCCTGATTTCGGGCAACTCGGCGTTGAATTACGCCTTTGGACGTTGCCATGCGCTCACGATTGAATCTCGATCCGGGACCTACTTTGCGTCGTTTAGTCCACCACCGCTCGGGTACCTCGATGGGCGGCAAAAGCGCCATCCGGATTCATTCGTGCGTCTCGATCCCGCATTGGGCACGAAACATTTGCTTCAAGGCAAGATGTGGATGCCGGAGATATTCGATGATCTCACCCGTCGGTGCGTCGCGACGACCGGACCTTGGCGGCAAATTCGTTATGCCGTCGTGCACGTCATCATGCTCTGGGGTTTCAACAATGGTTGGCCCGATTCGGCCGATCTTCCGTGGCGTTATTTCATGCTCGCCTCGGTGATCCTTCATAACATCTTTATTTTGCCGCCCGTCTTGATTGCTCTGGGCGCTGCGTTTCGGCGCCGTTTTTCCCGGCACGCCCTCCTTGCCGTGTATATCGTGGGCCTTTTGTTCATTGCTATCGTGTACTTTGGAGACGTACGGTATCGTATGCCCTACGATGGTTTGTTGATCGTACTCGGACTCGACGGATGGCGTCGTATTTGGGGTTGGTTGACGACCCAGCCGTGGCGTAGGTGGGCGTAATATTTGTGATCGGCGACGAAAAACGCTCTTCACTTTGGGATGCGTCTTGGTGTACCGTGCGCGGCGTGCGACGAACCGGTTTATTTTCCAACCCGCGAAATGCGCGTGTTTTTCTCGGCATTTCTTCGGCGTTTCTGACCACGATGCTCACGGTTTGCCCGCGAGCGGCGATTGCGCAAACGGAACCTTCCGACAAGCCCGCAACGCCTGAAGTAACGCCGTCGCCTCCTCCGGACAAACCTCCCGCTGAATCGCCGCCGCCCGAGTCGCCCCCTGCAGTGGTGCGTCCGCAAGCGGGCGATGTGGCTCCGAAACCGCAATCGGCACCAGTCGATGCACCTCCGAAAAAGGAAGTAGATGCGCCAAAGCCCACCATACCCGAGTCGGGGTTTTTCCTCGGTTCGTACGGACGCGCCGTTTCTGCATCGGATTTGCGAAAAAGGCCGGGGCGTGATGCTGATATCGTTGCGCGTGGATCGCGTCTCGACGAAGGCTCTTATGTCGAAATTGACGTTCAGCGGCAGGACTTTTGGAAAGCGACCGGAGCGACGACCCGGGCTGTCGTCACGCTTGGAGCGACCGGGCCGCTTTTTCATTACAATGCGGATTTCAACATTCGTATGGCCGTGCGAAACTTGTTTTTGCAAGCCAACAACATCATGACGAAAGGTTTTACCGCGTGGGTCGGCTCGCGTATGTACCGCGGTGACGATTCTTATCTTCTCGATTTCTGGCCGCTCGACAATCTCAATACGATGGGCGGTGGATTGCGGTACGACTTTGCGTCAGGACGAACGTTTGTCGCTTGGCACGCGGGATTGAATCAGCCCAATACGGGTTACTTCAAACAACTCACGACGCGCACACCGACGATGAACCAAGTCGGATCGTCGACGATTCCCATTCTCGATCGGCAAAAGTTCATTACCAGCTTCAAAGCGAGTCATATCATTCCGCGCGGCAAAGGCGGCGTGAAACTCGTCGGTTACGGCGAAATTCACGATGTACCGTCGGGGCAACGGGAAACGGAGATAAAAGGCACGTTCGAAACCTTGCCTCAGGACACGGGCGGAGTGATTGGAGCGCAGATTGGGGCATTCACGGGCACCGATGCTTCGCATGTGAATCTGTTCGTTCGGTATGCCGGAGGAGTCGCCGCATATAATGAATTCGGCTCGCCCACGCAACTCGCACCAGATCGCACGTCCTCGGGAGCGCGCGAATTGTGGATCACGATGAGCGGCAATTGGGAAGTCGGGGCGCTCGGTCTCATGGGCGCTGCCTATTTCCGCAGCTTTCGCAATGCGAGCCCGGCCCTCGATTTTGCGGATGTCGACGAAGGTATCGTGATGGCCCGTCCCCATTTCTTCTTGAAAGATTGGGGTGGAGTGGCCATTGAAGCTTCTTATCAGGCCCAACAACGTGGCGTTCGGTGGCAAACGCAATCGCAAGTTGGTCAGCCCATTCCTTCGCCGAGCGATCGTCCGGTCATTGCAGGCGTGACCCGCTTTGGCATCATTCCGTTCCTGAGCCCTGCCGGCAAAGGCAGCTACAGTCGCCCGCAATTGCGCCTCATGTACGTGCTCACCCATCGCGACGACGCAGCGCGGGCGCTTTACGTGAAAGACGATTTATTCAGTTTGCGCACCTGGGAGCATTTCTTTGGCGTGGGCGTCGAGTGGTGGTTCAATGCTCAAACGACATACGGTGGTTGATATGAAGACGAATCGAAGGACACTCATGGCGCGGAAATCTTCATTGCTTCAAACTGCCACGCTCGTTGGAGCAATGGCTGTTTCAGGTTGCATGGAATTCGAGCAACCGGCTGAAATTCAGCTGCAAAACCATGTCGACGATTGGCGCGAAGAGATCATCTATCAGGTGCTCGTCGATCGTTTTGCCGACGGCGATTGGGGAAACAATTACAGCATTTACCCCTCGGCGCCTGGAAAATGGCACGGCGGCGACTGGAAAGGTCTCGAAGGAAAACTCGATTACCTGCGTGAACTCGGCGTAACGACGTTATGGATTTCGCCGATCGTCAAAAACGTGTATACCGATGCCGGGTTTGACGCGTATCACGGATATTGGGCGCAGGATTTGACGCAGCTTGCTCCGCAATTCGGGGATTTGGAAACGTTGCGCAGTTTGGTGAATTCGGCCCACGAGCGCAAGATGAAAGTCGTCCTCGATATCGTGACCAACCACATGGGTCAGCTCTTCTTCTACGATATCAATGGCAATGGCCAAGCTGACGACCCCTTGAGCATTTCACGCGGCAAAGACGTCTACAAGGAAAATGAATACGATCCGACGTACGATGTGCGCGGCGTACAAGCCTTCACGTCGCTCGGCGAATCGGGTTTGGCGGACATCGTGTTTGCCCACGATCCCGCGTCAAACCACATGCCCCCCTTCCCGGAGATCTTTCAAAACAAACTCGCCTACAATCGCCGAGGACGCACGTACAACTTCGACGATCCCGACCAACTGCAGCGCGGTGATTTTCCGGGCGGTTTGAAAGACGTCAATACCGAGCCTTGTCTCATTCGCGAGGCCATGATGGACGCCTATGCGCGGTGGATCGAGCTCACCGATATCGACGGGTTGCGTATCGATACCGTCAAACACGTCGAGCGTGGCTTTTGGCGCTACTTTGGTTTCTACATTCGCCAGCGCCTTCACTTCAAGGGGAAAAAGAATTTCTTCATGTTCGGCGAAGCCTTCGACGGTCGCGACGATCTCGTTGGTTCGTACACGAAAAATGGAACCGAAGACCCTACATTTCCAATCGACGACGAAGCTGGGATCGAAGGGACTTGTGAACACGCGACCGAATACCAAGACAACCCGGAAGACAAGTTGAATGGCGACCAGCTCGACAGCGTGTTTTACTTTCCGCAACAGTTCCAGGTCATTCGTGACGTGTTTCGTTATCGCGGCCCGACGTCGAACATCGAAAGGCTCTACCTCGATCGCGCCGCGCATTATGGGAATCAGGGGGCCAAGCGCGGACCCGTCGATCGCGCAGGAATGTCCATTTCTCCGCAGAAGCTTCTCGTCAACTTCCTCGATAACCATGACGTTCCGCGGTTTCTATTCACAGGCGCCGGCAATTTCCCCGAAGAACCCAAGTCCCCGTTGCCCATCGAAACTCGGCGCAGCATGCTCCACAATGCGCTCAATTACCTGATGACCTGGGAAGGCATTCCGTGCATTTATTATGGCACCGAGCAGGACTTCCAAGGTGGCAATGACCCGGGCAATCGCGAAGACATGTGGATTGGTCAGCTGCACGATCCATTTTCGACCGATGCTCCGACATTCAAACACATCCAGCTCCTCGCCAAGACGCGAAAGCAACATCCCGCGCTTTCTCGCGGCGAAACGATGAATATTCTTTGGAAGAGCGATCGCACGGCCGATAGCGATGAAGATGCCAACGTATTCGCATTCGAACGCTTCGAGCTTCCCAATGCCGATCCGCTTGGCGACTACGCGCTCGTCGTGATCAATGCGAATATCAATGGTTCGAAATCGCCTTCTTTTGGCGGTCAACCCATGACAGTTGGTATGCCCGAAGGCACCGTCCTGCACGATGCCCTCGGTACCATTGCCGATCCCGTGACCGTTGGCGCCAATGGCCAATTTACCATCACGTTACCGCCGTCGAGTGGTGCGATTTTCGTTCGTTGACGAACCCTTCTTCCTTGTGTCGATACGCGGAGGTTCCCGCCCATGGCTTCCGTTACCGTAACCGCTCTCAAGAAAAAATTCGGACAAACCGAAGTGCTCAAAGGCGTTTCGGTGGACGTACCCGAGGGCGCATTCGCGGTCCTCGTCGGCCCGAGTGGATGCGGAAAATCCACATTGCTGCGTTTGCTCGCAGGTCTCGAAGAAGCCGATAGCGGAACCATCAAATTGGGTTCACGCGATGTAACAAAGCTCGAGCCGCGAGATCGCAACATCGCCATGGTGTTTCAATCGTATGCGTTGTACCCGCATCTCACAGTGCGGGACAATCTCGCCTTTGGATTGAAATTGCGAAAAACCGCGGAGGCGGAAATCGCCAAACGGGTCCAGGAGGCCTCTGACATGCTCGGTCTCGGAGCCCTTCTCGATCGTTTGCCCAAGCAGCTTTCCGGTGGCCAACGGCAACGCGTGGCCATGGGTCGGGCCATCGTGCGGCAGGCAGATTTGTTTCTTTTCGACGAACCATTGTCGAACCTCGATGCGGCGCTCCGCGCCCAGGTGCGCGTAGATATTCGCAAATTGCACGACAAACTCGCGGCTACGAGCGTGTACGTCACGCACGATCAAGTCGAAGCAATGACGCTGGCCGATGTGATTTTCGTGCTCAACAAAGGCCGGGTCGAACAATCCGGGCCGCCGCTCGAAATTTTCGACAAACCCGTTACGAAATTCGTTGCTGGATTTCTAGGCAGCCCAGCCATGAACTTTCTCGACGGCCAAATCGTTCGAGAAGGACAATCCATTACGTTCGAGGCTGATGGAGAGATCAAAGTTCCCATCGACGGTAAACTGTTCGGACCAGACCTCGACGGAGGACGAAAAGTCACGCTCGGCGTTCGTCCCCACGAGGTGGAATTGACCGAATCCGGATCGAGCGTCGGACAATTGGCCGTATCCGTCGTCGAAGCCCTCGGCGCAGAAACATATGCCCATGGAGAGCTCGGGACAAGTGCCTTCGTGGCGCGCCTCGAAGCGAATACGTCGGTCAAAAAAGGAGCCCGTTTTCCCATAACATTTCGCTCGATTCACCTATTCGACGCCACCACCGGCCAATCATTGAGGGCGAGGTGAGGACCATGCGCCGTCTATGGGTGACCCTTTTTTTGACCTTGGTGTTCGTTTTTATGGTGCACCCGGCTTGGGCTGGCCCCATTCGGTTGTGGCATTCCCAGCGGGGTGATGAAGAGAAAGCGCTTGAAGAAATCGTATCGCGATTTCGAGAAGCCCCCGTTGAGTTATTGGCGGTGCCTTCGGACGCATTCAAATCCAAAGTGACCTCGTCCGTGCAATTCGGTGAAGGACCGGATTTATTCATCGATGCGCACAATCGCATTGGCGACTACGTCAGCCGCAAAGTCGTTGCTCCCGTCGGCGATGCTCTCGAAACGTCAGCATTTGTAGGCCCTCCGCTCGACGCGGTTACCGTGGGCGACAAACCTTATGCTGTGCCGCTTTCCCAAAAGAGCGTGGCGCTGTACATCAATACCGACCTCGTGTCTGCGGTTCCGGCGACATTCGAGGATATTGGCCGATTGCGCGACAAACTCCCTCTGGGCGTTTTTCCTTTGGCGTATGAAGCATCGGGACTTTATGTGCACGCAGCCATTTTGCATGCGTTTGGAGGCCAAGTATTAAAGCCCGGAGACGAATTTGGTCTCGTTGGGCCGGAAGCGGAAAAGTCACTCGAATTCGTTTTAGGACTGCAAACGCAAAAAGTCATTCCTGAAGAAGCCGACGGCGCGCTCGTGTCGAACCTATTTCGCTCGGGCAAAGCCGCTTGCGCCATTAGCGGACCTTGGCTCGCGACAGATTTGGTCGGCAATCCAGCATTGCATTATCGTGTTGTGCCAATTCCAATCATTCAGGCCACGAGCAAGTATCCGCAGCCGCTTTTGACCGTCGAATCCGTCATGCTCACGCCTCGAGGTGCCGAGCGTCCCGAAGTGCGGGCGCTGGCGCGACTCTTGGGGAGCGTCGAGGCGTCGCGTATTCGCGGTGAGAGGGCGAAAACGCTGCCCGCCCGCAATGATGCGCCTCCGCCCGCCAATGATGCGTTTCTCGCCGCATTCTCGGAGCAGGCCAAACGTTCCGTGCCCATGTCTTCATCATTGGCGATGGACGTGGTTTGGGAACCAGCCATCAAAGCCATTCGTAAAGTATTGCGGCGGGATGCATTAGCGCCGTCGGCCCTTTCCGAGGCCAAACGTCGTTTCGATGATGTTCGCCGTCCTTTGCCCCCACGTTCGTCGCCCACGCCGCTCCTCGTGCTCGTGGGCGCGTTATGCCTGCTTGGTGCGTTTGCCCTCGTGCGTCGCGCGCGCGAAGCGGATTTTCAGCGCGAATTACGACGTTCGTTATCGGCATATGCTTATGTGCTTCATGCTGTTTTGGCCATTGGCATTCTCGTCTTATTGCCCTTGTTTTTGGGCGCGCTCACCTCACTTTTTGCTGGGCGAATCGAGAACCTCCATTATGTGGGATTAACCAACTTTGCCAGCATTCTCACCGCCCGAGGCGCCCCGCTTCTGAGCACCGGTTCGTTTTATGTCGTTCTTCTCGTGACCGTTCTGTGGACGGTCATCAATGTGTTTTTCCATGTCGTCATTGGCGTGGCCCTCGCGCTCGTGTTGTCGCGACCCGTATTGAAACTCAAAGCGGCCTATCGCGTATTGCTTATCATTCCTTGGGCCGTTCCGAGTTATGTCACGGCGCTCGCTTGGAAAGGTATGTTTCACCGTCAGTTCGGGGCGGTGACCGGCCTCATTCATGCCTTGAATGGTTTTTTTGGAACAACCCTCGAACCGATCGCCTGGTTTTCTCGTTTTTCCACGGCATTCACGGCAAACGTGGCCACCAATGTTTGGCTTGGATTTCCATTCATGATGGTCGTGACCCTCGGTGCGCTCACGGCCGTGCCGGATGATGTGCTCGAAGCGGCGAAAGTCGACGGGGCAACACGCTGGCAACGACTACGTCTCGTGACGCTTCCGATGATCAAACCGAGCCTCATGCCCGCTGTTACCATGGGCTCGGTGTGGACCTTCAACATGTTTAATGTCGTGTTTTTGGTTTCGGGAGGGGATCCGGACGGAACGACGGAAATCTTGGTTTCTGAAGCGTATCGATGGGCCTTCACGCGAGATGCGCAATATGGTTATGCCGCGGCATATGCCGTATTGATTTTCCTCTTGTTATTCGGCACTACACGAATAACCGAGGCTTGGCAAATGCAAAGAAATTCCCGAGACAAACAGCTCGTGGCGAATGCCGGAGGTGTTACATGAACCGGCGTCCTGCGATCTGGGAATCTGCAGCGTGCCACATTTTTCTCGTGCTTGGGGTGGCATTTGCTTTGTACCCCGTGCTCTGGGTCATTTCATTGGCCTTTTCCGGTACGCAGACGCCCACCGCGAGGGTCCTGCCTTTGCCCGATGCGCCAACACTCGCGCATCTCGAAGCGGTCGTTGGGGCAACACGAAAATCAGCGACGGGCGAATTTTGGCTATTTGGTCGACAACTAGGTAATTCCCTCATTGTTTCGTTGGCTACGGCTTGCGTCGGTGTGCTCATTGCCATTCCAACGGCGTATGCTTTGGCGCGATTTCGATTTCTCGGGAAAGACCTCGGTGTGCGAACACTTCTCGCCTCGCAAATGTTTCCGGCAGTCGCGAGTGCCATTCCGCTTTATCTGATTCTGAATTATCTCGGGTTGCTCAATTCCCGCACTGGCCTTGTCGTATGTTATGCTTCGACAAGCGTGCCATTCTCCATTTTCCAATTGCGGGCCGCCTTCGAGGCCATTCCAGTGGATCTCGAAGAAGCAGCAATGGTCGATGGCGCGACCCGATTCTCTGCATTTTTGCGGGTTGTTTTGCCAGCAGCGCGGCCGTCCATTGCGGTGACGGCTTTATTTGCGTTCATGGGCGCGTACAATGAATTCATTCTTGCCGCGACGCTGCTCGACAAGGAAGAAATGTTCACGCTGCCCGTCATGCTGCAACGCTTCATTGGGGAATATGACGCGCAATGGGAGAAATTCGCCGCGGGCGCGCTCGTCGTCTCGCTACCCGTCATGGCGCTGTTTTATATCGCCCAACGGCATCTCGTCGCTGGTTTGACCGCGGGCGGAGTCAAGGGTTGATGCTTCTGCATAACGATTCCACACCCAGCGGCACCAGGCTTTCCCCCTGAAAACGCAATGCTGGAATCACCAGACAGCGGTGCTCGTTGTTTTCTCGAGTCATCGTTGCTCGTTGCGAAATCAATAATTCCAAACGTTCCCGCGTCATCGGCCCCGTGTGCACGAGCCGCTCGTGCACATCCACGGCAGCCGTGCGAGGACAAACCAAATGCGCGACGATATCGAAATCCGGCTCGAATTCTTCGGTTTGTCCGAACCGCGAATGAACTGGATTCAGCGTCCCGATGATCTGCGCATCGTAACGACAATCACCTGCGGTAACAGACTCGAACGATGCTGCATATCGCGAAAACGATGAAATGTACGCATTTTCGACATTTGCGGCGGCCAGAGCTGCGAGACCGAAAGGCACGACAAACCACTGCACCGTTTTCACCTCGATGATTGCGTTTGGCGCGACCGTATCCGAATGGTACAGTCGGCCGAGCGACAATCACGTCGATGCGAGAACGATGCCTAGGGCGAGAACGGAAAAAACCGTTTATGGTTGCCGGTGCCGTTTTCTTCCTACGAGCAGTACGGAAATTCCAAATGCCGTGCAGGCAGCAGCAACGCCCTGGGTCGATGTCGAACCGGCTGCTTCGCATTTGCAACCCGGCTGAGCCAGGTCGGCCCGCGCAATGCCGGAGAACGAACTCAAGGCCACGAATATCGCAAATGTTCCGATGGAAGCGTACATGCAGTCATGGCATCACACGATGAGCAATCCGTCAACTCAAAAGTAGGATCGACAAACAAATGCTGATCAGCACGAGCATCACTGCAATAATCGCCAGTGCAACCCTTCGGCCATTTGAAATGGGAGGCGGAGCTGGGAATGAATTCCAGGGACCAATCGTGACCTCGTTATTTGGTACCGCGCTACCCATGGCGGCGTTTTTTGTCGTTGGAGTATTCAAGATTTGCGCGGCAGACTTGAAATAGACAGTTTCGTGGGTTGCTGCCGAATGCCTTGAAATGGGCAATGGCGTCTGCGTCGCGGTGGTCGATTTCGGAAGTGGTGTTCGCGTCGCCGTCGCTGGCGTTGGGAGCCCCTGAGGATGAATCGTTACTGGATGCATCGATGATATGGACCTCGGCGCCGGTTCGTCTCGTAATGGCGCCGGTCTTGGCGGTATTTGGGGCGCAAGAAGCGGCGTCGATTCGTCGAAATTCCGACCGTCGTTGCTCGGCAAGCGCGGTTCTGACGGTGCCGCGGGGCGAGGAATCGATTGCGGTGGCAAGTATTCGTGAAGCGCTGCATGGAGCGACTTTGCATCCAACGGTTGCGTCGTGGACGACGCCGCAATGGCTCGCCGTTGCGCCGAATCCCGGAGACTTTGTCTTGGAGTATTCGCTCCTTTGCGGGCAGGAAGTTCAACTGCTCCTTCGAGCGGCAGCGTACCAGACAAACTCGTGAGTTTGGCTGCACGAACGCGGGGAAGGGTCGTGACGACGTCGCTGTCGGTATCGTCGATGGCAGCTTTTTCGGTGGGCACGGTGAACGGAGCGAGTGCGGCGATTAATTCACGCGCACCGGGAAAACGCAGCTCGATCTTCTTGTCGAGGCAGCGCATGATGATGGATTCGAGTCCGGCTGGGATCTCTTTACGAAATTGTGACGGAAGCGGGGGTGACTCCGTGAGCAAGGCCTCGTAAACCTCGAGCATGGTTTTTCTCGGAAATGGCGCCCGACCCGTGAGCAATTTGTAAAGCACGGCTCCCAGTGAATAAATATCGCTTTGCGGCACGACGCTCCGCGAGGAACGGGCTTGTTCCGGCGACATGTAATAAGCCGATCCGAGAATGTCACTGGGTCGCGTCAAATCCATATTGCCGGATTCCTCCATGAACGTGTGCTTCGAAATGCCGAAATCCAATACCTTGATGCAGGGCGAACCGTCCGGTCGGCGCGTGAGGAAGAGGTTTTGTGGCTTGAGATCGCGATGAATGATCCCTTTTTGATGCGCCTCACCCAAAGCCTCACAAGCCTGAATCAAATGCGCGCACGCATCATGAATTGGCAATACGCCGTGGTCCTTCAGGAGTTTGTCGAGGTCTTTTCCTTCGAGCAGCTCCATGACCATATAGGGCAAACCGTTGGGCAATGTGTCCACGTCCGTCACGCGCACGATATGCTCGTTATTTCTGAGTTTCGAGCACGCTCGCGCTTCACGCAAAAAGCGCTCGACCGATTCACGATTGCATAACTCGTCATTGAGCATCAGCTTGATCGCTACGGATTCATGGAGTTTGATATGGCGTGCAGCAACGACGACACCCATGCCGCCTTTGCCCACGACACGTTCCACACGATATTTGTCAGCGATGATGGAACCAACTGGAATCGATGCTGGGGACGGATTGGGGTTGAACATGAAAAACCTTGTTTAATGATGAACGATGAATGCGCCATGATCGAGCATTGTTGTTTGCCCTAAAAATTTGCCTCGACGCCCAATGTCCACGTGTTCGCGGTCAAACCGACCCGTGGTGCAACGCGAATAGGGGGCCGTTGTGGCTCGTGTCCCGTTTTCAAGACAGCCACGATCGTCCCGGTAAAACCCACCATTCCGGCGAGCAAAAAACCATCGGACAAAGCATCAATCGTCGGGGCGGTGAACAAAGACGGCGCCTCGTTTTTCGGGTAGACAATTGAAAACGTAGTTCCGACGGAGAAAAGCACCAATGATAGACCTCCGCCAAACCCCAAAATGATGTCTGGCGTCGACGAATGCTCGGGGGGCGGTGGTGGACGTGTCGGCGGCGGTAAAACCGGCAGAGATATCGTTTTTGATTCACCCTTTTTCAAATCGACTTGTTTGAATGCGGAGGCAATTCTGTTCCGGGCATGCACCGTATGCGGTCCGGGAGTTGCATAAATGGGACGGTCTAGTGGTGCTCTTCCAATGAATGTATCGTCAATGAAAACGTCTGCCGCCCCGGCCTCCTCAATCCGAATCTCCAATGTTGCGACGTGTTTGACCGCCTCCGCGTGTCGCTCCGTGATATAGGTTCGTTCTTCCGTACCCACGTCGCGTGGCAGTTGGCGCAAAGAAAATGCCAAATGCTCGGCGGCGTCGCGGTATTTGCCGAGTATGTATTCGCAACTTCCTAGATTTGCCGCAATTTTGTAATGATGGCGGAGATTCCAAGCCGATTGGTACATTATGTACGCCGAATGGAATTTCTCTTCCGTGTATAATGAATTCGCTTTTTGGAACCATTCGTTGGCTTGCGATAAGTTCAGGTCGGAAGCTCGATCCGAGGGACTAGCGGAATCGGCTGCCTCTGCGATTGCTCCTTGGCTGCAGATTACGCCTACGAACCCGAAAAGGAAGAATGCTCGCTTCCTCATAAGGCGCCTTTCGTGGGTGGCCCCTTTTGCTTCGGAGGGTCGGACTCCATGCGCTGGGGTGGCGGGTGAACAACTTTCGGCGTCGAAACAGCCGGTCTTACATACGGGAAGTAACGACCACTTGCGGCCGGAAATTCGGCAATCGAAGGTGTTTCCGGCGCAGTGGTCGAAAGCACACTCGTTGGCGATTGAGGAACCAGCCATTGCACCATTTCACCATCTTGCCGCCATTCATTGTATCGCTCCCAAGCCTTATCTGCAGCTTCGCTCAAACTCCCATGCACTTGCGGCATTCGCGCGTATTTGTCCCGGTACAACGAATGCAAAATTTGTGGGTAGGCCACTCCCCCCAGCAGTATTCCCGCCGCAATGCCGAACGCGGCAATCACCGCTCGACTGCGTCCGATTGGCTTGGAGGCCCTCGGAGCATCGAACGGTAATGGGTCCGCAATCGCTGCATTCGGATCGAGCGGCAACGTTCGCGACAATTCTTCAGGCTCCGACGTATCGAATTCCCATTCATGGGTGCTCGGGCGTTTCATAATTTGCGTCGGCTCGCGTTGGGAATCGACTCCAGCCGCAAAAGAAACCTTCGGCAGATCCACGTCTTTTGGAGGCTCTTTCGCCGCGGGCACCAGCGCGGTCTTGTATTCTCGGGCTTCGAGCACCGATTCTGCGCGCTTTTTCTGGGCTTGTTGGGCACTCGTCGACCGCACCTCGGCAGCGAGCCATGCCAAACGTTTTTCTAGATCGTCCTCGGGATTGTCCACGCGTTGTGGTGAGCTTGTCTGGACAACCGGTGACGGATCCGTCGGCGGAGATTCCTCATCGTCGAGTTCGATTTCTTCCACCAGCGTGATTTCGATTCCAGTAGCATCGTTTGTCGTCATGGGTATCTCGATGGAAATGGTCAAAAACGCCTGTTCTCACCTGATTGATGCAATCGGGTTGCTACGTTCCCATGGGTTCACCATTAAAATCGGCCACGATAAACCACACCGATATTCACAAGAGTCGTTTGCTTTGGGCCCACTTGGGGCACATCTGCGGTCGTCGCGTACACCGTGACTCCGGAAGTAGCAACACCCATAAAGCCGCCCAAAAATGCAGCAGATACGATCTCACGCGTGGGATCTTTTCCGTCGTGCTTTATTGCAATCAACGGAGCAAGCCCAGCGACAAGAAATAGTGCGGCCGGAACGGCGATTGCACCTAATTTAATCGGACTCTTCATTTTCTGCGGCGGCGGAGTGGGCTCCACAAGAAAAGGTGGTGTGAGGGTTACCGCATAATGCCTCCGAGGATTCAATGCCGTTACTCGTTGCTGATGCCAGGTTCTCCGTGTCGCACGCGCATGAAGCTGATGCGTACCCAAATTGACCGGCACACACACATCATTCCAAGATCCACGCGGTATGGTTCCTCCGTCCAAACTCACCTCCAAATCGGGAATCCCGCGCAATTCCTCGGAAACATTGACGACAATGCACGGTGCTTCCTCTTTGATTTCCTGCGCGCGTTTGAGGGCCCATTCCCAGGCTTCCTTGTCCGGTATCGCCTTCGCTTTGTCCGCAGCTGCGAGCATCCGGTAGTGAGCGTCCGCGTAAAGACCAAGTTTTACCTGGCATTCAATGAGGTCTGCTTCAGTTTGAAGATCTAGAACGAAATCATTGCTCTCCGCATATAGCGCACAAGCCGTCGCGTAATTCCCCGTCTTCATCTCCTCGTCGGCTTTGTCCCTCAATACTTTCGCGCGTTCTTTTCGCGCCCCGTCCTCGACAGCTGCATACGTTGCCGTCGTATCATCCTGCGCCATTGCCGAATTTTCCAAGGACCCAAATAGGCTCAACCCAATCAATGCCCCGCTCGGATTCCAATATTTCATTTTCAACCTTCCTGTCTCCTTGGCAATCATTTCTTCACTTTATTGATCGGTTGCTCCGGAAAAACCGGTTTCGTCGTGCCCATGCTCGACGCCGATGCGTGCGCCGACGGAGGGGCTACCGACGAATTGGTCGACAATCCTGCTCCATCCTGCTTCGGTTGACCGACGGCTGCGGATGGCGACGCTGTTGCCGATGCCGCAGCATCGGGCGAATGAGTTGAAACGCCTTCGATTTGCCACAAGAGCACAACGGGTATTCCAATCAGCAGCGTGACCCCAGCGACGACAGCAATTCGTTTCCCATTGCCCGCTGCCCCCGATTTCCGCTGCGTATGGCCCCACGGCGGCTCCGTAGCGTCCGGTCCACCATGCAAAACAATGGGCTGTGGCAATGAAGTACGGGCAGCAGGGGCAATCGGATACGTACCCGTCGGATATGCGGGAGGAATCGGCGGCGGCATCATCGGCGGCACTCGAATACCCGAACTCGTCCGCAAATGACCCGCCGATTGCGGCGTTTTTGCGTCACCACCAGATTGTGGAACCGGCGTTGCGGCACGACTCGGCTGTATCGCCGTCGGCGGCAAAATGACTCGTCCCGTAAAACTCGGCTTGCGCTCCTGCGCCCGCTGCGCCTGTACGGCAGCACGTAATGCATGACCATCGAGTGGCTGCGTCTGACCTTGAGGAAGCGCCGCATTCATCCGCGATTGCTGCGCCAGCGACGCCGGTTGCGCCTTGTAATGCATTACGTCCGTGCCACTTTGCTCGCGCATTCGATTAGGATTCGGTGCGTTTTTCGAACTGGAACGATTACCGTCCAAATGCTCCGGTCCAAGCGGCAACGTTCCCCCAAAGGAATCCATATTCGGCGGCAAACTGCTCGGCGCACTCATCGGACGCAATACGGTTGCCGCACTGTCCTCGTCCTCCGGCCCTGTTTGCTGCGGCGTCACAAATGGCGTCAGCGCGGCCATCAAGTCCGTTACCCGCGCATAACGACGATGCATACTTTTCTCGAGACACCGCAAAATGCAGGCTTCGAGCTGCGGCGGAAGATCACGGCGAATGTCGGACGGTGGACGTACCGCCGTCGACTCGAGAAGCGCAAAAGAAACCTCAGCGACAGTTTCTCCGGTAATCGGAGCTTTACCCGTGAGCAATTTGTACAGAATGGCCCCAAGCGCCCAAATGTCCGTACGCCCATCGACGTCTCGCGCCGATTTGGCCTGCTCCGGCGACATATAAAGCGGCGACCCCATCATTTCGCGCGTTCCAGTCATTTCCACATCGGCTTCCTGACCTGCCGTATTCAACATTTTGGAAATGCCAAAATCGAGTACCTTGATACAGGCCGAGCCATCTTTTCGATGCGTCAAAAACAGATTCGCCGGCTTCAGATCCCGATGAATGATCCCCAATTCATGCGCCTCCACCAGCGCACTGCACGCTTGCAACACGTACGCGCAAGCCTCTTGAATCGGCAACACCCCACGGCGCTTCAAAAAATCACCCAGATCCTGCCCAACCAAAAGCTCCATCACAATGTACAAATCACCCGTCTCGAGTCTTCCGACATCATGCACCCGCGCAACATGTTCGTTATTGCGCAATTTCACGACCGCCTGGGCTTCTCGGACAAACCGCGCCGCCGCTTGCGGATTCGCCAAATCCCGCTGATGCATGAACTTGATCGCAAATAACTCGTTTAATACAAGGTGACGCGCCGCCACCACTTGCCCCATTCCACCATCACCAACGTACCGCTCAACGCGGTATTTACCGTCAATAATCGTGCCGATGGGAATGACGGAAGAAGGTTGGTTCGGCATGCAATCACCCAACGAATGAGCGCGGAAATAGAACAGACAACAATGCTCGATTCGCGCAACGGTGTGCACGTTTGGCGCAATCGAGTTTCTGTATGCCAAACCGAAAGATGTTTGGCATGAACGCCAGCATCGACACGATGCCAGGCGCGGATCTTCTACGCCTTTTCGAGCCTGCGGACAAACAAATTGTACGAAAAGACGAACCTCATGGAAAAACCAGCGGTTTCACGTGGGAACCGCGGTCAAACGAAACGTTTCAGAGACAAACGCTCTGGATCCATCAGTCGTTAGGCTTTGTCAATCCCGCAAATGTGCGGATGAGGTTCGGACTTGCGCAACAGAGCGCTCGTTCGGTTGGGCCCGCATCGACGTCAAAAAATCAAGACCGGCTTTTTCACTGTCAGCGGAGTGACCCCTGATTGCGAACCAATCAAGCGATGATCGGGATCGAGCACCACGGTCGTGACTGGCTCGGCCAGCCATAAAAAAAGAAATCCACACCCGCAAATGTGCCCCAAGGATTCCGCACCCACGCCGTATCCGCGGCGACCGCGAATGCCGAATACGTCGGAGCACCATCGACCGTACACGTCGTATTCGTCGTTCCCGCCAAACGCGTACCTGGACACAAAGCAACCGTATTCTCCGGATGCGTCACCTCGAATTGAAATCCCGCCAATCGACCAGGTTCATCATCGCAAGGTCCAAATCGATCGCACCCGCCCACCCAGCTCAGAAGATACGTGAACGTTCCGCCCGCCAAGTTCTTGCGCCGGGAAAAACCCACGTCGAGACCGAACCATACATCGAGTGCCACGTCGACATCCGCGCCCAAGGTCAGGGTTGGTCCCTCTAGAACCCCGGGTCCACACGAACGCAGTTTGCCATTTGAAACCACAGCGCTTGCCGCTGTAGCTCCGTTCCACATCACGTTCGAGACGTTGTCCACTTCGCACGACACATCCCAACACGTCCCTCCTGGTGCGGCTACATCGAGCGCCAAACGCGAGTTTGCCCGGGCCGTTGTCACGTCGAACGTAACGTCGTACTTCGTGACGCTCGCGGACAGATCTCCCAACATGTCTGAACCCGTCGAGCTCGAAGAATCGTTTGTGCACGAACCATTGTCCGTACACGCGCTGGGTTTGTCTTCACCACACGCAGGCAGCCCACCGGACATGCCCAGGACGACGACCAGGAGCGACTTCGAGGCGGGAACGCGCATCGAGTCATCGTACAGAAAAGCGTCCGGGCGCGAAGATGCGCCTTCCGTGTCGAAAGGAACTTCCGCTTTCGAGTCGAGATGACGTAGCCTTTCCGCGATGCCCTACAAGAGCCTTTCTGCTCCTCGTCGTGTCGAGTCGCTCGATGCCGAAGTGTGCGGCGCTGCTGCGCTCGACAGTGCTGGCCTCGTTGCCATGGTCTCCAGTTCTCCAGCTCGATGTGGCTTCGTGCCGATCGCGAGCGGTACGAACAAGCTGGTCAACTTGTCACTCGATCGTGGTGACGAGATTGCATTTCTGTCGCGAGACGTAGCCATCGTTCGCAGCGAGAGCGATCTGTGGGCCGTCATCGACATTCATCATCGCGCGAAGTTCGAACGCATTGCGACCAACGTTCGCGCGCTGTGTGGTCGCTCGACGGGTGAACGCGCCCTCGCACTCACCTGGGAAGGTCAAGCTTACGAAGCAACCCTCGCGGGATACGAAGTGAATGCGCGCGGGTTTGCCCTCCGCGGCACGGTCAAACTTGCCGACATCACCCCGACGGACACGTTTGTCGTGGTCGAAGTACCCGGCGGTCTTGAACTCCGCTTGCATCCCGGCGCAACGCCCGAACCAGGCGCCAACGGTCGTTCGCCTCTTCCGTCCGAAGCCAGCAAACTCGATCGCTTGAAAGGCGGCCTGTCGCTCAGCGTCCTGTACAAACGCGGCGCGAGTGAAGCGTGCATCGTGACGCAGTCGGGTGGACGCCTGCAGGCTCGCATGGTCGATGTTGGTGCTCCAATCGCTTGTGCAGCAACGAGTGAAACGAGCTTGGTCGTAGCCTTCGAAGACGGCCGCGCAGCTCTGTTCACGAGCGATGCGATCAAGACGGGCGATCACTCTTTGACCCCGACACATTCCCTCTCGCTCGGCGCCCGTGGCGAACCCACCACGATGCTCATCACGTCCAAAGGTTCGGCCAACGTTTGGGTTGGTACGAGCAGCGGTGAGATGATCCGCGTCTCGCTTCCCCGCAAGTAACCACCTCCGTTCGTCCGCGACAAACACCAGCGTCGACTTCGGTCGTGCGCAATTTGTCGTCGCTTGCACTTCCTCCAGAAGAGAGGCACATTACGCGTCCGGCGGGAACCTTGCTCGGTTTTTCGTGGCCTGGGCTGCGCATCATTTTGTTTGTGAAACGGGTTTGGCGGGAACGTTGATTGACGTTCAGCACGTCGGGACACATTTGTAAATCGGCGAGAAAAGCTCGTCGAACCCAGGATCATCTGAGCAGATCGCGGGTATCGCTGCGACCTGTCCGTTCTCATTACCATTTTAGCGGAAGGCACCATGTCCAAGCAGGAGGCATTCAAAGGCGTTTCGGTGGGTAATGTGCTTGCCGGGAAATACCGAGTCGAGAAAATCCTCGGTATGGGAGGTATGGGAATCGTCGTGGCCGCAACGCATTTAGATTTGCGTGAACTGCGGGCCATCAAATTAATTCGTCCCGATGCGGACAATGATCAATCCGTCGAACGATTCTTGCGTGAAGCACGGGCGGTCGTGCGGCTGCAGAGCGAACACGTTCCTGAAGTTTATGACCTCGGACGTCTCGAATCCGGCGCGCCGTACATCGTCATGGAATTGCTCCAAGGGCAAGATTTGTCGGCCATACTCAAAGCCCACGGGCCGTTGCCCATTGCCGATGCCGTGCGTTACGTCGTGCAAGCATGTCACGCCTTGGCCGAAGCACACGCCGTTGGCATCGTTCATCGCGACTTGAAACCAGGTAATCTCTTCGTCACTCGCCGTCGTGATGACTCGGAATGCATCAAAGTGCTCGATTTTGGAGTTTCCAAGGATACGAAGCCCGGAAAACACGACCCGGAAATGACTGGCGCCAAAGACCTCATTGGTTCGCCCCTCTATATGTCTCCCGAGCAAATGCGGTCCGCGCGCAAAGTCGATGCTCGCAGCGACGTTTGGGCCCTCGGCGCCATTCTGTACAAATTGCTCACCGGTCGCGCGCCATTTCATGCCCCGACCATGCCCGAGATTTTTGCGCTCACCTTGGGTAAGCAAGTTCGTCCGCCGTCGTCTTTGCGTCCAGAAATACCCCGCGAGCTCGAGGCTATCATTCTATGTTGTCTGGACAAACAACCGCGAAATCGTTATCCGACCGCGGCGGAACTCGGCGCAGCGCTCCTGGCGCTTGGTATCCGCGAAAATCCCATTACGGAACCACCGATTGCGCCGAATTACCCCACGCGACGAACCACGATTCCGCCACCCTCACCCATATCGATCGAAATCGAGCTGTCCGAATCCGAAGCTCGCACCTCCGTCGTGAATCCACTGTTGCTTCCCGCCACTTCAACCGCTGAAGTGAGTGAGCCCATGATGGGTTTGGCTCGGAGCAATAGGATCATTCGTTCGGGTACTCCGTCCAAGTGGAATGGTGTTCGCAGTCTATTGCGTCCCGCACTCGTCGTATTCATGGTCGCAATGTCGATTTTTTCGGCGTTTGTCGGGGCTATTGTCGTCTCCGTCGTTCCTCTGCCCGATGCGTCTTTCGGTCTTCGGCCACGTGATGCATCCAGCATCCACGAACGAAGCCCGGAGCCTGTTGTCGTCACGCCGTCGCCACCGTTTGTCCCGGCACCTTCCGTTGCGCATGTCGACGCATCTGCTCCGGTCGTCATCCATGCGCCCTCAGCGCTATCGCCGGTGTCCAGCGTCCCTCCCTTACCCAAAACCATTAGACGCCCTCCTTTTGCGTTGCCGCCGCGACCGCCAACCCCATCGGCATCCGCATCGTCCACACCGTTTAGTCCTGCCAAACCCAAGCCTCTGCCCGTTGCGGAAGATCTAAGCCCTGATCGGGATTGAGATGCATTTGGCAACCTCGCCTGCTACGCTCGCGCCCGCACCAACTGGAGAACACCTTCATGCGAAACCTCACGCTCGCCGATCTTGGCACTGGGATTGCCGACCTGCTCGACAATCGTGCGAAATCCCTTGAAACAACGCAGACGGGTAAACTCTATGGCCCCATTCTGTCGGCGAAACGCAAGGCCATCGAACATGCGTTGAAGATCGCTCTCGAGGCAAAAGCCGGGGATCTGAGCGAGACGGATGCGCAGCACGATGGTTTGGGCGGTGCCATTTGGCATTTCACCGAAGCCGTTTTGTGTCAACCGTTTGTCTCGGTAGAACGACGCGATGCTGCCCGGCGCATTCGCGAAGCTTTCATTCCGGATCTCGGCGTGCTCAGCGATAGTTATGCCGATGAAGCGGCGGCAGCAAAAGCGAATCGGCCGAAACTCGTGGCTCTCGAAGCGGAACTTCGGATGTTGCCAACGCCCGATGGGCAAACTTTGTATGAATGGGCGGCCGCATTCGTGGACAAGGGTGACGAATTGGCCCGCAAACTCGCTGCTCGCACGCAAGGGTCCGCGCTCGAGGCATTCCGCCAACAAACCGCATTACGGGTCACGACCATTGGTATCCTCGGTCGTTTCCGGGCTTCCTTGCGGGACGAAATCAAAGACAATTCGTCTTTGTCCGCGACGATCGAATCCGATCTTTTTGCGGGAATCGATGCCTTGGCGGAACGCAGGGTCGAAGCGAACCCAGCGATTTGAAAATCGCCCTCGCCAAGCCCGAGGAACGAAATGGCGGACTAGTGCGGAGGTTCTTCCTCTTCCTCGTCTTTTCCTTTGGCCCCGCCCGTGGGAGCGACGAGTTTCGCGTAATCCCGCGCCTGCTTGGCCATTTCCGGCTCCTTGAGTTTGTCGTAACCCTTGGCCAATGCTTCGTAGAGCTCGGTCTTCTTCGCGGGTTCGGGCTCGGCCAAAATCGCGCTGTTCAATTCGAAGATCGCTGAAATCTGTTTGCCCGTGTGCGCAAGCGCCTTGGCATAAAGCCGGTGCGCTCGGGGATTCATCACGTCCACATAAATGGTGCTTTCCCCGACTTTGACCGCTTCTTCGTACAAACCTTGCGATACCAACAAATCCAAAAGACGGATCCACACCCGCCGGTCGTGTTGGTCGACGAGCGACAAACGCCGCAATGCATCGAGCTCGGCCTTTTTGTCACCCAATTTGTGCGCCATATCGTAAAGCGCTTGCAATGGTTCGGCCTGCGAAGGGTCGAATCGATTTGCCGCTTCCATGTGCGTACGTGCGCGCACCTTGTCCTTGCGGGCATCCGCGATATCGGCGGCTTTGATACGAATCGTATATCCGTCGTGTCCGTCGGCAATCAACTTGTCCACCAACTTCGCCGCGTCGTCGAACTTCTTGTTGTCCATGGCCATACGCAAGCGAATGTATGTGCCATCGGCATTTTTGGGGTCGATCAGCATCGCTTCTTCGAGCACTGCGAATCCTTCCGAATTTTCCCCCACGCTCAGGAGAGCAAGCGCCAATTCGATCAACCTCTTCGGGTTTTTCGGGTCCGCACGTAACGCTTTCCGCGCCTCGTTCAGCGGAGGCGCATGCAGATCCGGAACGTATTGGCCTTCGTACCGAGCCAAACGTTTTTTGAGCCAAACTCGGAACTGCTTGTCCACCTCTTCGTGTGATATTCCCAATGCCCCTTGCACGACTTCCGGCGTTCGTAGCCCCTTACCCCAGCGTGGCAACATATCCACGACCTTGGAAAAACCATAGGTCTCGGCCATGAACACCACCAGCTGACTGGCCGCATAATACGCCATGGTGACATCGGCGACCGAATCGACGTGCGTAAAAGCCCGATTGAATCCTTCTAGTGGCGGAATGCGGCCCGACTTGAGGCCCGCAAAAAGCGCTGGCTCTTCTTCGCGGCGCCATTCGGGACGCGCAATGATCGTTTCGTATTCAGAAAGCCCCTCCGTAAACCAGCGCGGCACGTGATTCTTCGATTGCTGAATCGCAAATACGTGCCCAAGCTCGTGCCACAAAACGTTTCCCCAATTAAACGGTCCAGCGCCAGGTGACAATGCCGCGAGCGATTGTCCAAAGCAAACACCTTGAATGCCCACATTCGGCAATCCGCTCGTACGAATGCTGAAATCTTCGGAATCCGCGTAAAGCTCGATCGATACCGGCATTTTCGGGGTAAAACCATAACGTTTCACCATCGATTCCCAGGCTTGGTCGAGCATCTTCGGGACATACCGCTCGAGCACCGATTTTTCTGATTTATGATACCGAATCCGAAACCGAGTTCCATCGGTCGTCATGTATTCACGAGGAATCGTCTTCTTGAACAAATCCCGCGTATTTTTCACCCGAACGTTGAACGTGTCCTTTTCCCACGACTTGTCGAGCGCTTCCAATCCCCCTTTGTCGTCCCCAAGCCGAATACGATTCAGCCCCAACGTCGAATAAGCCTTCATATCCCGAGAATCGATCGTTACCGCTTCTTCCATCATTTTTACGATGTCGTCATAGCGGTGTTCCCATTCCGCATATTCCGCAACGATCTGGAAAAACGTCGAATATTGTGGATTGAGCGCGAGGATTTGCTTTTTGACCGCTTCATAACCGGGCAGATCATCCGCGAGATACCGAGTCGCAGCTTTCATCGACAACATTTCGAGGTCAGTCGGGTCGATTGCCAGCCCCTTCGCCACTGCCGCATCGGCCGCCGCAATGTCCATTGTTCGCAATGCCAAACCCACGCGAATCGCATACGCCGCCACCATATTCGGGTTCACTTCGAGCGCTTCTTTGATTTCGCTCTCGGCCGCAGCGAAGTCCATGCTGCTCTCGAGCTTGATCCGCGCCATCGCCACATGGACCCGCGGATCTTTCGGCGCAACCTTCAGCGCATCCTTGATCGACGCTCCCGCATCCCCCGGATCGTATTTGTCGAGAAATAGTTCGGCATGCCAAACAAGCGTTTCGACGCTCTTGATTCCGCCCGCAGTCAGAGCTTCCTTGAATGCTTCGTTCGCATCTTTGGGTACGCGAAGCAGATGCGCCGCCCGCGCCACGATCGCCAAACCCTCCGCATTGCTTTCGTTGATCGTGTCGTCGTTGTACGCCTCGGCAATCTTGTGCAGCGGCGCTGAAGCTTCGCCCCGTTTTCCAATCCGAATCAGCAGTTCGCCCAGGACCAACCGCGCGCGATGCGCGTCGTCTTCGTCCGCAACTTCCTTCGCCGCCTCGATCGCTTCTTTCACTTTCCCCTGCGCCGCCAGCGCTTCCGCGATGAGCGGCGCCGCTTGCAGCTTCGCCTTTTTCCCCAAAGACGCTGCCCGCCCAGCCGTTTTTGCCGCTTCCGCATAACGCCCCGTCAGCAGCTGCAAACGCGCTTTTCCGAGCAACGCGTCCGCTTGGTCGGACCCCGAGGTCACCGTGTCGAGCTCTTTTTCCGCTGCCGCGTAGTCGCCTTTTTGTTCGAGCAACGTCGCCCGATCAACCGCACTCGGACCGGCAGCTTCCGCATCGAGCACGGGAGCAAATGTGGACAAGACAAACAGCGCAGTGGAAAGCAGTTTCAACGTTCGCATGGAGCACGACGAGCATGTCTGGCCTCGCGAAGGAATGCCAGAGCGTTGGTGCGGCACGACGCTGTGACGCACTGATTCAACGCAGATCGACACCCGTTTCATCCCGCCCTTGGCTCCACCAGCGACCGTCATGTTCCTCGGCGACGACCCCGAACAGACCCAAGCTCCTCTTGACCGCCACGACGAGTTGGTCCTTTCGCGCCCGCGGATCGATGACTCCACATTCATTTGAATACAAAGTGAATCGTCCGAGCGTGCGTTTGTCTTGGAACCTCTGGGGCAGATTCCATCGAGCGCCATGCTCTTCCCGTCCGAACGTGCTAGGGTCGCGCGCCTCGACGAAAGCGTTGGTGTAGGAGTTACGGCTGTGGCAGTGCGGGTTCTGGAAAGCAGACACGATGAAGAGCGCAACACGCTGCGCCGCGCAGAGGATCTCGTCGATCGGGGACTCGTCGATCGCGCCGACGTTGACGTCTTGAGACGTGTTGCAGATCGATTCGACGTCGCCATCACGCCCGACCTCGTCGAGCTCATGTCGCCCAGTGATCCACACGATCCAATCGCGCGTCAGTTCATTCCGAGCAAGCGCGAGCTCACGGTTCTTCCGGAAGAACGCCGGGATCCCATCGGCGATGACCCGCACTCGCCGATCAAAGGCATCACGCACCGATATCCTGATCGCTTGCTGCTCAAACCAGTCCATGTCTGTGCGGCTTATTGTCGATTCTGTTTTCGTCGCGAAAAGGTTGGTCCAGGAAGTGAATCGTTGAGCCGGGAAGAACTCGCTCGCGCATTCGATTACATTCGGGCCCATCGCGAAGTCTGGGAAGTGATTTTGAGTGGTGGTGATCCTTTGGTTTTACCGCCGAGAAAAATTGCCGAAATCATCGAGGCGCTCGGGGCGATCGAAAACGTGCGCGTCGCGCGTGTGCATACGCGGGTGCCCGTGATGGACGCCGCGCGAATCACCCGCGAAATGACCTTGGCCTTGCGCCACCCGAAGCTTGCGACCTACGTCGTTTTGCACACGAATCATGTGCGGGAACTGAGCGCTCAAGCGCGAGAGGCATGTGCTCGCATCGTCGACGCAGGCATTCCGATGTTGGCCCAGACGGTCCTTTTGCGCGGAGTCAATGACGATTCTGGCACGCTGGCCGAATTGTTTCGGGAGCTTGTGGTATTACGGGTAAAACCCTATTATTTGCATCATGGTGACTTGGCGGTAGGCACGGGGCATTTTCGGACGACGGTCGCGGAAGGACAAACCATCATGAAAGAATTGCGGCGGAGTTTGTCCGGGATTGCTCAACCGACATATGTCCTCGACATTCCGGGCGGGTTTGGCAAGGTACCAGTGGGGCCGCACTACGTCGGGCCCGAAGATGCTCGCGGGCAGCGGGAAGTCGAGGATCCGTGGGGGCGCAAGCATGCGTATCCTCCGATGGGGCAGGAGTGACTTGGCGCTGCGCATCGACGCTTGACATTCCCGTCCAAATCTCTTTTCATCAACTTCATGCCCTCCGGTGGAACGAAATTCGTTCTGCTCCACATCTCGGATCTGCACTTTTGTGATCCGACGGCGAAAGGGCATTACTGGAATACGGAAGCCACCGAACTGTCCGTTGCTCCCCACAACCGACGCGGGCTACTCGGCAGCTTGCTTTACGATCTCCGCCACGAAAAAATCAAACCCGACTTCATCGTCGTCTCGGGCGACATGCTTGATCGCAGCCACGCCAGCGGCATTCCTTTGGCCGTTGCATTTTTGCGGGGCTTGGCCGAGGGGCTCGGGCTGCCATCCGAACGCGTGATCATTGCGCCTGGCAATCACGATGTTTTGCGGGAAGGCGACGAAAAGTACGTGCGTTACGACGAAATTCGTAGTGCCTTGTACGGACAAACGCGCCCGACATTCGCGCCCAAGACGCCTGCGCATCAACGCGTCGACCATCATATTTTTTCCGAGAAATTCGGCGTCGAAATCATCGCCTTCAATTCTTGCGAAGAACTCGATGCTTCCCAACAACGCGACCATGGGGCCATTGGAATCGGGCAACGCGACCACGTCGAAATGATTTTGCAGCCGACGGAAGAGAAAAACTATTTTCGCATTGCCGTCATGCACCATCACCTCGAAAGCCCTGAAGGTTCACGGCGCACGGATTACAGCGTAATGGAAGACGCTGCGGGTATGCGCCGTTGGCTCGCGCGTAACAAGTTTTCCCTCGCTTTGCATGGGCATCAACACGTCGATTGGCAAGTTACTTTCGATGTCGAAGGTTGGCACTTGACGGTCGCCGCAGCGGCGAGCGCCGGGGTTGCCGAGTATGGCCGAAAAGAATGGGACCTCGACATTGCGTACCAGATCATCGAAGTCGAGAATACCGCCCGCGGCAAACGTATTCGTCGCGAATACAATCCACAAACCATGGAATGGGCCGATGCAGGACGGGGTGAGGATACCCAAGCCTTGCGGTTTGGCCTGGTGAATGATGCTGTCTGCACGCACGATCTTCACCCGCATGACCACGCGCACAATCACGCACCTGCGCGTGCGCATCCGCCCGAAACCCTCGAACCGGCACCTCCGAGTTTGACGCGAATGGGCCGAGTTCAAATCAAGATCCAGCATCTCGAACGCGCCATTCAATCACATCGCATGTCGTTTCGTGTGCAGGTTGCGTCACTGATGGCGGCAGCCATTGCGGCCCTCGGTCTCGCGGTTTATTTGATTGGGCAACTCGCACCCATGCTTGCGGCCTCGGGAGGTTTGGCGCTTTTGTTTGCTGGTTCCATTGCATTTCCCATGCGCCTCGCCGCATATCGTGACGCCAAGGACAAGTTGCAATTCCTTGCTGACGGTTATCGTCGATGCACGCTCCATTGGGATGACAAACTCGTACAAATGCTCGATGAGCGTTTTCATCGTCTTATTTGAGAGGCGCGGATGTTCGAAGACGGCGACAAAGAAAAAATCGACGCGCAATTTTCAATGCTCGATGCCCGAGCGCGCAAGCGTCGCCGGACGGGCTTGATCGTGACGGTTGCGCTCACTGCCGTCACGGGCATTCTCGTGCTTCGGCTCGCGCGCGATATCATTGACAAACAGGCTCAAGTCTCGCGAGCTGAACAAGCCCGCGGAGAACTCGACCAAAAATTGAAATCCGAACAGGAAAAACTCGACGCCGCTGTTCGCACACGCGCCAAACTCGAATCGGAAATCAAAGACCTCGAAGCGACCAAACGCAGTTACCAAAATCGAATTTTATCTGAAAAAGACGCGCACAACATGGGTGGCGACGCGAATGGTAGTGCGGGAAAAACCCCGCAAGGCTTGCGTCCGGTCCCGAATCCGGAGACGCCGGTAACCCAAACGAATCCAGGCATTGCGGAAGATTTGGTCGATGCCCGCGCATTACTCATCGAAGAATCCGGTAAAGCACCCACTGGCTTTTTCATCAAACCCGTCGTGAACGTGGTTCCAGGCATTGGCAATTCCGGAAAAGAAATCTTCAAAGTGCTCCTGGCCCTCGAGATTCCCGAGGCGCAGCGCGCGAACGTGGAGCGCGTGACGTATCATTTGAGCCCCAAGTATTATCTGCGCAATACGATCGAAGGCGGCGAAGGACCTTCATTCGAGGCCAAATTCAATGTATTTGCCTGTGAATCGACGGTGCTCGGACGCGTGCATTTACGCGGAGGCACAACCGTGGCCGTCGATTTCGATTGGTGTCGAGAATCAGGCTGGCCGCTGCGTAAGAAAGAGCCGGTCATGGTCGCGCCAGAAGACGAAAAATCATCCGCGAATCGACCTGCGCCAACGTCGCCGCCTGCGAATACCATTTCGCCCCTACCCTCACCCGGTGGCCGCGTTCCGTAACCAATTGCCAACGAAACCTGGGCCAGCAGATAAATCAACGGCTAAGCTGACCAGAAAATGACAATTCCGGCACGAGGAAATGAATGTCCTCGACGGCCGAACAATGCTGCTATCGTCGGCGCGACGCGGACATCCGCGCGATAAGTATCTTCTTTCCAAACGTCGCGGTCGATAATCGAACGCTTGGTCGGCGAGGCATTCATGCGCTTCTTTCGATATCGGGAGGATCGGCTCCCTGTGCTCTGTTTTACCTTGCTCTTCTGCGTCGATCTCGTGATCTATGCATTCGTCGACAACGTATGGGCGCTCATCGCCTGGACGCTCATCGGCATCTTTCCCAAAGGATGCGTTTGCGCGTTCAACCACCACCATCAGCACGTCGCGACATTCAAAGCCACGTGGCTCAATCGCATACTCGAGCAGATGTATGCGCTGCAAACGGGTGTCGCGAGCAACGCGTGGGTGCTGCATCATTCATTGGGTCATCATGTGAATTACTTGGATCAATCCAAGGATGAATCGGGCTGGATGGACGACGACGGCAGCACGATGGGATGGTTCAAGTATACGGTTTGGAACACGATTCAGGCGTATCCGCGGGCGTGGAAGGTTGGTCATCGGTACCCGGCGCATCAACGTGTGCTGCTGTTGTCGACGATCTTCATCGTCGCGCTCGTGACGGGTTTGACCTTTTGGCGGCCCTTGCCGGGCGTCTTCGTGTTCATCATTCCGATGCTGATTTCGCTTTTTGGAACGGTGTATGCGACGCACATCCATCACGCTGGCAAAAGCACCGAATCGCATTTCCTCGCGTGCAACAACACCATTCACGGCGTTTACAACATCGCCACGGGAAACTTGGGTTATCACACCGCGCATCACTATCGGCCTGGTGTGCATTGGTCGCGTTTGCCCGAGCTGCACGCCGAGATTGAAGACAAGATTCCCGCCGACTGCTACGTGCCTGCCGAACTTCCCTATACGCTCGGCGATCACGTCAAGGCCTTCGTCTCGAATATGCGTCGCGTCATGATGTCCTCGCGACCGGCGAACTGATCGAACTTCCGCATCATCACCGACGTTGGTACGTCCCGCCCGACTTTCTTTGGTGGACCAACGAATCGCGCGCACGGCACGTTCGCGAGCCTTTCGACGTCGTCGCGTGTGTGCGCTTTACCTCGAGACTCACTGCGTCTACCATCGCCGAAGGTAATTCCGCGGATGTCGCTTTTGCGTTCCTTTGACGCTGATCTTCGAGACCTCGCGCGTGGCGAGCCCCCGCTCACGGATGCGAGTGGAAGCTTGACTGGAGCGCGGCTCATGCACCTTCTTGGTGTTGGGGGCATGTCGACCGTGTTTCTGGCCGATGTGGAAGCAGCGCGATTTTCTCGAGCATTGTCGCCGCTTTGTCCGGCGCGGATCGCCGTGAAGATCATGAAGCCCGCGATGGTCACCGACTTGGCGCAAGAAGGCATCTTGGCCGGACAACTGGCGCAACGTGAGGCTCTGGCGCTTGGGCGCGTCATGGCGCGCATGCCTCCGACCGAGTTTGTCGTGGGGTTTTACGGGGCCGGAGAAGTGCCCGTCGACGTCCGCGGTCGTCAAGTGAAATTGCCATGGCTCGCACTCGAATACGTCGACGGTGGGCCGGATGGCTCGTCGCTGGCGGATCGGGTGAATCGAACGCCGGAAGGCACCGATCCCATTCGTGCATTGCGAATATGTCGGGGAATCGTCGAAGGCGTTTTGGCCCTGCATGAAGAGGGCATCATTCATCGCGATTTGAAACCGGACAACGTCTTGGTCGTTGGCCCGATTGGCGATGAAACGCCGAAAATTGCCGATTGCGGAATTTCACGTGTCGACGGGGCGACCTATACCATCGCGGCGTTGACCCGCGAATATGCGGGCACGGAACAATGGTTATCGCGTCCGGGCGAGAAAAACCCATTGGTGGGACCTTGGACCGATGTGCATGGACTGGCCGCGGTCATTTGGTTTTTATTGGGTGGCGAGCATTGGTGCCGAGGTCCCTGGGACAATGGTTTTTTGGTGATGGGTGAACGTCGCTCGCTCCTGACGGCGGCACGTCTGCATCCAGGATTTGCTGCGGATCGAGTCCTCCTCGAAGAAATTGACAAAGCATTGGTTCAGGGCGGCTCGCCTGCATTACCCGAAGGATTACGTGACGATTCGGCGGCTGTGGCCCTCGCGCCGCGGGATGCTCCATCGAGGTTTGGCTCGGTACAAGCATTTGCGGCCCGATTATTTCCATTGCTCGAACGGGCGGCATTACGTTGGAAAACGAAAGCGGCCCGCGAAGACCGCGCGGCATTTTGCTCGACACGTCTGGCCGGAGAACCGCTGCTGACCCTCGAACCATTGGCGCATATCGTCGATGTTCCGCCATTGGAACTTAAAGGTGTACTCTTGCCGCCGCTCCGCCCAGGAAATGTGGCGTTTCAATCGGATGGCCGCGGATTGGCTCGGCTTGGGGGCCATTTGTTTCATCTGTGGGACGATCGTTCGGTCCTCGTTCCCATCAATGCCGATGAAGCTGGGGTCATTGCCGCCACGACCCATGTCGTGCGGGGTCCGTCGTCAGGGTATGCATTGGTGGGTCCAGCGTTTTTGCGCTTGGTTCGTCCGGGCCAATTATTGACGATACCTTTACCCGTGGGCCAAAATTCGGTGGAAGCCGCGATTGGTGATGGTCATGTGTTTGGCGTCGTGACGGCTGCGACTCCCGGGGACGAGGACAGCCTGCCACAATTCTGGATGTTGTCCGGAGAAACCTGGGCGTCGCCGCATTCATTGCCGCTTGGGGGGCGCGTGTTCTCCATGTCGTCGGGACCTTATGGTGTATTGATCGTAGGAGCCAATGCCAAAGGCACTCGAGCGCGCGCTCTGTTCATGAGTCATGACGGACAAACCAATGTGTATTCGACGGGCGTGACCGACAAGACGCCCTTGTATGCCGCATTGGCTGGTGTGGATCGCGCTTCGTGGGCCGCAGGGGAAGGGTTTGTCTTGCGGCTCGATCGTGGCGCTGTCTCGATTGAAGCGACAGAAGCGAAAGATCGTCCCGTGGCCATGGGATTCGATCCCGTCGGGCTCCCGTGGCTCATTACGTCGACGCGTGTTTTGCGGCGGCACATGGACGACAAACAACCCATTTGGCGCAGCTATTACGAACAAGAAGCAAAAGCTCCAGCGCTCGTCGGTATGGCATTCATGGGCGATAGTGTGCGCGTCGTGGATGCTCGAGGCGGAGGTGTGCGCATCACGCCGCGCGATGCGAGCGGCTGGCGCAGCACGTCGGTCGTCTTGGATGCGGTTTGAGCCTTACAGGCACGAATTCTCGCGCAAATGCGTTGAATCTCGACACTCGCCATAGCGCAACCACGCCATGAACGTTCCTGTCACCCTTCCGCAGTGGCGGAATGGTGCAAAAACCGTCTTCGTTGCGCACTTCGTCAAGGCGGAATGGCGCCTGGAGCGTTCCTGTCACCCTTCCGCGCCGGCGCAATGGCGCACGGATCGTTTTGGATGGGCAAGTGTCGGCTGCACAAGGGGGCCGGAAGTGTTCGCACCACTCCTGTGCGATGGCGGAATGGCGCCGGAAGTGTTCCTGTCACCCTTGCGCCGCGGCGGAATTGCACAAAAACGTCTGGGGCCCCATTGCGCAACGGTGTTGTAGGAAAAGTAACGTATGGTGCGGGAATGATGGGTGACGAAATGCGTAAAGGGATGAGGGATTCAGCATAGGACCATAGCGAGGTCAGCCGCCTTCGGGTTCGTCGTCATTGGAACGGCGCTTGCGGAGGCGTGGGAAGAGGCGGTCGGCGGCTTTGCCGAATTTCTTTTGGGCATCGAGCCAATTTTCTTCATAGGCGCGACGCAAAGCAGCTTGGGCCAATTCGTCTTCGGCTTCGGCGAGTTTCCGAGCGCGGAGGGCACTTTCCAAATTGGTTTGTCCAGTATCGAGTGCATCGCCGTGGGTTTTGATATCGGTGCCGAGGGTGGCGAGGTCGTGCGATGGTCCGAGGGATTGAATTCGGGTGGCAATGATATTGCACGATGCCGCGGATGGCGTGCCATTGCTGTTGAGGTAGGGGCCGAATCCGCCTTCGGGAAAAATCGTGGAATGGGCATTGCTGCCGAGATTGTCGCGATCGTGTTGTTTGGCGCGTTCGGAGGTGGTGCGCAGCGTATCGGCGGCTTCGCGTCCTTGGGCATCGAGGTCGTCGCGGGCGTCTTCTTCCGCGTCATTGGCTTGGTTTTTCCCGGCCATGGTCGCAACGAGCCGATTGTGATGCGGTTCGATGGCCGCAATGAGAAATTCGGCCTCGCGGATTCTTCGGCAAAGGCGCTGGTGTCGGCGAGAAGCGGACAGATGTTTTTCGCTCGAATCGGGATTACGAAGCATTTCAGCCATGAGCGGACCTCCTTATGCAGGGTTGGCGTGTTGCAGTACAATGATGAAGAAAGGGCGTCAAGGGGGAACCAAAGGGGGTTTGGAGGCGTGACCATGACCCTGTAGAATGGGGCGGCGGTGAGTAACCGGTGCGAAGACGTCGTGTGTGGGACCGTGTGCAAGCGGGAGAGTTGATCCACGACGTGAGCGAAGCACGGTGGGAGTATGGTTCGTCAACCTGCCGGATTGGCAATTTCTTCTTCCCAACTTGAAATCAACCGACGTAGTTCATCTGTAGTACCTTGTGACTCGAGCTTATTAAAATACCACTGGACTCTGTGCTTGAGACTGGGCTCCGCTCTGCAACAGAGACCCAACAAATCGATGCAGAATCCCTTCTCATCCAAATTGATGCTTCGTTCGAGAATATCCATGTAGATCGGGAGCCCGCGATTAACCTCGACGAGGCACCGTTGTACGAGATCGGAATTATTTCCTTTGAGTTCGGCAGCTTCGCCGCTTCCAATCTGGACCAGTAATTCCAAAATGTGTGGCCGAGCTAGCACGGTGCTTCTCGTGAGACTGATGAGGAGGCAGCGTATCGTGGGAAGTGCTGCTGGATAAACTGCTCCCTGCACAACGACCGTATTATCGATTTTCCAGTACGCCGTGAGGGCTTCGTCATTTGATGTCGCAGATTCGAGAGCCCTTATGGCGGCCGGAACCCCGGACGCGTCAACAGCAGCTTGGAGCTGCGACCAGTCATAATAATCGATTTCCCAGTTCATGAGCGTTCTATTTATTCTCGTCGCCAAATCGCCGAGAGACACCGGGAGGAGCCTCGACGATGCCAGTCTCCTCGTTTACGGGAAACCAATTTGTTACGATCTTGTAATAAACATGGCGCAATTCGGGATAAACATCCTTTTTGGCCAACCATGCTTCCACGTCTTCTGGATTTGAATAGTTCATCGGTTGGTGGAGGAAATCGTGCAACTCTTCGATTAGTTCGAAGATTCGCCATGCTTCCTCGATGGGAATTGTTATGTTTTTCTTCATCGGTTCCTCTTGAATAACGGGTTTCTGTTCGCCAGATCCACGTGGCCTTTGAATATGTACTCCGTGGACCCTGTCTTGGTATTTTTTTACCACATTGTATTCTCCGTCGTACGCATCGAACTCAATGTATGCAGCGCCTTTTCCTTCCTTTGACCGAGCAGATCAAAGCAGTTCCACGGCGATGCCACGTTCGTTCAAAATTTCAATAATCGCGTCGAAAAGTGTCGGACCTAGGCCATTAGACAACTCCTCTATCTTGGCCATTCCGGCTGTCCGTGCTTCGTCATCAAGAGAATCACCGTGGTTGTACAGCTCGCGCTCATGGCGCAACGTTTCTTCATATCCAAGTGCTTTTCGAGCGACTTCGGAATAGTGCCAACGCAATATCCACGGGGGGGTAATCCCAAAGCCGCCCATGGCGCAATCCGCGAAACCATTTAGATTCTTTCCAAAATAGCCAGCGGGGCCATTGACGGCTTCCCCGATTGCGCAGAAAAACGCGTCCAAACCATCAATGCAACGACCATCGAGTTCGACGATTGTTCCAGATTCCTTTTGCCGCCACAATCCGATGAATGCAAAATACCGCGCGTACGCTGCAGTCAGCCAGCCGGTCCGGGTCGCTCGAGGCAGTTGCTTCCACAACCCTTCAAATGTCGCCGAGTCGATGTTCATTGCAAACTCCTTCGTTGTCACGCTGTTGCGCATATCATTCTCCCGTCAGTGCGTGTTTATGACCTTCCAGTCTCGTCATATTGTGCCGTCCACGGCTCCACGTCATTAATCGTCATTTGACGATGTACCGGTCGGACAATCCATTTCGACTTCAAATGCTTCTCGAATGCGTACTAGCACCTCGGACGCGTCGAGTCCCTGTGAGTCCGCGTATGCATTGGCAACATGATGTGCTAGGTCGACGAGGAGCAAACCCCAAGCACCGGGATCCGGCCATGCGCTGACGTCCAAAGATACGTGCTGTTCACCATGCGCAGCCCAGACTCGCGCGAGTTCACGCGCACGCGTATCTGTGCGTACGACCGGAGGTACGGGTAGCTCTTTCATTTTTCCTCATTTCCGTTGATGAGATGTTTACGACGAGGGCCGATAGGATCTACTTTATTTGAAACATTGGGGGAATCACGCGCGGGTACTCCACCAGTTATTTCTTGAATGCGTTTGTGCTCAGCGATTTCTCTTGCAAGTTTGCCACCATTGACGATTTCCGAAGTTTCGGTTCCTGGATTCAACCGGCCCGCTTGTTCGTGGTGAGTCAGACGCCGTGTAATATTACCTGATTGTCCGACGTAAGGAACCCCGGCCGATTTTTGGTCTGGAAATTCGTAAATTCCTCTCCTGGGAGTGCTTCCCCTCCCCATTACCTTTTTCCCCACGACCACCGCGACAACCATCACGGCCACGCCCACCGATTCGAGCCCGACGGTGTACCAATCCGCTTCGCGAACGGCAAAACCCAAGTTCACGACGCCCATCAATGGATTGGCCGTGTTGATTGCGTCGACAATGCCGCCTTGCTCATAC
>DAOMZH010000003.1:0-57999 GCA_035437985.1 Polyangium sp. (in: bacteria)
ACTACCCGTCGAGCTTGCAGAAGTCGTATCCCCAGGATTGGTCGATGAGCAAGCCGGCGCAAATAGCGCAAAGGACAAGAAGCCAATCGTCGTTGTGGTTGCAAGCATGAGATGCGCACGATGCATGGTAGTTTCCTCCAAGAATGACAAATTCCCCCAAACAGCACTCCGCGTGCCACCACCCTTCGCCCCAACTCTACGCCGGTTTCCGGCGAAAGAAACCAAGAACCGCCACGAGAGCTGCGCTTTTCGCAGTCAAAACTGCCGAAACTGCACACGACTGATGCAGCAATTTGAATTACAACAAACTTAGCGGCGGCCCACTTTTTGTTCGAGCTCCGACCAGCGAATTTTCATGACCACAGGCCGACCATGGGGACAATGCCCAGCAAAATCCACTTCATCGAGCGATCGCAAGAGAGCCTGTGCTTCCTCGGCTGCGAGCGGATCACCTGCACGAACCGAGCCATGACAAGCCATTGTGGCGAGGGCCAAATCGATTGCTCCAGAAAATGCGCGTTCTCCAACCCTCGACAGTTCGGCCAATAAATCCCGCAACAAAACGATGGGCGAGGCGCGGTGGGCGAGGATTTGCGGAATCGCAATGATCGCTGCTTCGCGCGGACCGCGTAATGAAACTTCGAGACCCGTGCGCAAAATGTCGTCTTGCGTTTCTTCAATGATTGCCGATTCTTCGGCCGTGATCGTGACCATTTCGGGAATCAGCAAACGTTGCGAAGCCACGGCGCGAGTTTCATAAGAATTGCGCAAGCGGTCGAAGGTGACTCGCTCTGCGGCTGCATGTTGGTCCAGGACATACATTCCGTCGGCACCTTCGCAAACCAAAAACGTCTGACGCAATTGCGCGACAAACGTGAGGGCTCCGAATGCTGCCGGTTTTTCGGTGGTTTGTCGTTCCAACGCCGCGGCATACGAAACGGGTTTGGCGGGCATTTCCGGGGCGGGAACCGGCGTGGCCACTGGCGTTTCCGCGGCTTGGGGAGCACCTGGCGAAAAGGGGCCGGGCAAATCGGCCACGAGACCCCACGGATCGGGCTCGGACGATACCGTGGCCAAATCACGCAAGGGTAGAGCTGGAATCCCATTGGACTTTGCAATGGGTTTTTCCGGGGGCATTTTCCCCGAGCCTTCGAATTTCGTGGCCACCGGGGGTTTTTCTTCGACGGGCTTGGTCTTTTTTTCCCCAAATGGCAAGGGCACTGTGGCTCCCAAGGCCAGGGGCTCGACTTTTGTGGGAGGGGGCAAATCGAGCGGATTGGCCAAGCGCTCGGCAGCGGCAATTTGCGCGGCTTCAGCGCGTGCTTCCCGGCCTTTTTGATAATTCGACCACGCATGAGCACCTGGCGCGGGCAAACCAAAAGCTCGGGCCAAAGGCAATGAAATGATCTTGTACAAAGCGTCTTGAATCGCTTTTCCATCGGCAAAACGAACTTCGGCTTTTTGCGGATGGACATTCACGTCCACCAAGTCCGGGGGCAAATCCAAGTGCACGACCCCTACCGGATATCGCCCCGCATCGAGCACGCTTCCGTACGCATTCGCCACCATGCGCGCCAACGTGCGATCTTTGACCGGACGACCATTCACGAAAAACAACAAATGCGTCGCGCCCGCCCGCGCCCGTTCGGGACGCGACAGAAATGCTTCGACCACGAGCGGTCCTCGTTCCCCACCACATGGCGCCAAGGGTTCGTCATCAAAAACATCCCGCGCCCGCTCTTCGCGACTCTCCGCGCGTAACCATTCACGCGCCACGCGTCCATCACGCGAAAGCACGAACGTCACATCGGGTCGACAGAGCGCTGCTGACTCGACCACTTCCGTCACATGTGCGCTCTCGGTGCTCACCGCGCGCAAGAACTTGCGACGTGCTGGCACGTTGTAAAACAAATCCCGCACTTCCACGCTCGTTCCAACCGCTACGCCACACGGCGAAACTTCTGCCACTCCACCACCGTCGACCCGCACGAGTGTTCCTTCGACATCGCTACGCGTGCGAGTTCGTAGAGAAAAACGACTCACGCTTGCGATGCTCGGCAACGCTTCGCCTCGAAATCCAAAACTCTGAATCGTGCGGAGATCATCGATCGATTCAATCTTGCTCGTCGCATGGCGAACGATCGCGAGTTCGGCGTCGGAACGTGGCATTCCGTCGCCGTCATCGGATACGCGGACGAGCACGACGCCACCGCCTTCGATGTCGACACGAACACGACGAGCGCGGGCATCGAGCGCGTTCTCGACGAGCTCTTTCACGACGCTCGCGGGCCGTTCGACAACTTCGCCAGCGGCGATCTGATTGGCTAGATCGTCCGGTAAAACACGTACTTTTCGCCCACCCTCACGCACAGAATTCACGGATCCTCGATGTCCTCGGGCATGGCCGCCACTGCGTCGAAAAATGCTTTCGTGCGTGTCGTCATGAGCGTGAGAGCTCCGAGGAGCAACACGCCTACGCCAAACACCGCCGTAGAAATCCGCGCATTCCAGATGAGCGACTTTTTGCCGAAGATGATTCTGCAAACTTCGATGGCATCAGGAGGCGCGGAAGGAAACAAGCTAGGCAGTGCTGGTTGTACGCTTTGGACGATGTCGATCGCTGCATACCGTGCATCCCTGAGCAACCAAAACGTGGCTCCTGCAAGCGCGGCATTGGCCAAGTGAGCTTGAATCGTGAGTGTTCTCGAACCTGGTCGGCCACTCATCGCCATCGCGCTCGTTACGACCAACAAGACGGATAAGACGAATTTTCCTACGGAAATAGGGAAAGCAATACGCGTGATGTCACTGAGCGCGCGCAGGTACGCGGCGTCGAAAAGATACTTGAGGGCGGTCAGCGGTTTGGCTTCATCACCGAGTTCGCGGATGATGGCCGCGATGTCGGGGACGTTGTTTTCCCGCAGAAACGCCATCGTCGTGAACGAGTCTGCGAGCCCGAGGACTCCAACGAGCCAGGTGCAGATCATCGCGAAGACGAGGTACCAGGGTCGAAGGTTGCGCTGGGTCGACAAGGATGTGGGAGGCGGCGCCGAAGTGCTCACGCACCGAGCGCTCTAGCACGTTCCCATGATCTCGCGAACGGTCACCTAGCGCTGAAGGGCGAACGTGTAATAAGAACGTCGCGATAGGTAACGAGAGGGAAACCGGGTGGCCACGAAGAAGAGCGAGCCGCGCACGAAAACAAAAAGCGAAGTGGCCGATGGAGACGAGGACCGCAGCAAACGGTCTTCTTCCAAACGTGACGCCGCGACCGCAAAACCTGCGTCGAATGCCGAATCTTCGAGCAGCCACGGCGAGGCCCACGACGATGACGGTGAACGACACGAGGGCGAGGGAGACGTCATCGAAGTCGAAGGCGAGATCGTCGATGGCGAAATCGATCTCGATACCGACGACGCACACGAAGTCGACAGCGTCGCCCCACCTCGTTCAACCCCCGCGTCACGGGACAGCGACGTCGCTCTTTCACGCACCGATCCTCTGCAAGCGTACCTGCGCGAGGTTCAGCGCCATCCGCTCCTCACGCCCGAAGAAGAGCAAAAGCTCACGCGTCGCTACGTCGAAACACAAGACGTCAAGACGGCTGCGCGGCTTGTCACGGCAAACCTGCGCCTCGTCGTCAAGCTCGCGTACGAATACCGCCGCGCCTACAAGAACATCATGGACCTCATTCAAGAGGGCAACATCGGCCTGATGCAGGCGGTCAAACGTTACGATCCGTATCGTGGCGTAAAACTCAGCTCGTACGCAGCATGGTGGATTCGGGCGTATATTTTGCGGTTTATCCTGAACAACTGGCGCCTGGTCAAACTCGGCACGACCCAAGCGCAGCGCAAACTCTTCTTCAACCTCAACAAAGAAAAAGCCAAGCTCGCCGCGATGGGCATCGAGCCCACGGCTGCAGAGATCGCCAAACGTTTGTCCGTCGATGAAAGCGAAGTCGTCGACATGGACCGGCGTTTGTCGAGCGGCGAAGCCTCGCTCGATGCGCCTGTCGGAGACAGTGAAGGCCGATCGGTTGCCCGTGTCGACCTCTTGCCATCCGCAGTGGGCGGACCGGATTCCGCATTCGAATCCCACGAAATGGATCGTTTGGTCCGCGAACGCCTCGACAAATTCCGCGAGACGTTGTCTGGCAAAGACGTGGTCATCTTCGACAAACGCATGTTCACCGGAAACGAAGAACCCGTCACGCTACAAGAGCTTGGCGATGAGTTTGGCGTGTCGCGGGAACGAGTACGACAACTCGAAGCGCGCCTCGCTTCGCGCCTACGCGAGTACTTGAAAGAAGAACTCGGCGATGCCGTTGGTGGCGTCGGAGGCTGAGTCGTGAACGCACCTGCCACCACGGGAGTTCTGTACGTGGTGGCAACGCCCATTGGTCACTTGGGTGATCTCAGTGCCCGAGCAGTCGAGACGCTCACGCAGGTTGCGCGGATTGCCGCGGAAGACACGCGCCGCACGCGTGGACTCCTGACGCATCTTGGCTTGAGCAAACCACTCGAACGTTTGGATGCGCATGCATCAACGCACGATGTTGCGCGGATTGTGGAGCGCCTTGTGGCGGGCGAAGACATCGCGCTCGTCACGGATGCAGGAACGCCGGTCGTGAGTGATCCGGGCACCGAGCTCGTGCGGGCAGCCGTGGATGCGTGCGTGCGTGTGGTGCCGATTCCTGGTCCCTCGGCGGTGCTCACTGCGCTCGTCGCGTCGGGTTTGTCCGGAGGAGCGTTTCGATTTTTGGGCTTTTTGCCGCGCAAAGGACCCGATCGTCGCGACGCACTCGAGATGGTTCGTTCCACGCCGGAGGTGGTGGTGCTCTTCGAGTCGCCCGAGCGAACGGTGGAGACGTTGCATGACTTGGGGCGTGTGATGCCTGGACGGCGGTGCGTTGTGGCGCGCGAACTCACGAAGGTGCACGAGGAGTTTGTCCGAGGAACGGTGGACGAACTCGCGCGTTTGCTTGGTGAGCGTGAGGTTTTGGGGGAGGTGACGATCGTGCTTGGTCCGCGGGAAAACGTTGGAGCACCAACGATGACCGACGAGGAGATCGATCGGTTGATCGATGCGGAGCTTGGTCGTGGGCGACGTCCGCGAGACGTAGCGGATGAAGTGGCCCTCGTATCGGGGCGGAGTCGGCGGGATGTGTATGGGCGAGTGATTGAGAGGAAGCGTTGAATTGCTGGCTGTTGCCAGCTAGGCCACGCGTTTGTCTTGTCTAACGACGACGCTGACGCGAAATTGGGCTTTAGCGAGCATGTCGACGAGTGTGTCGATATCGAAGAGTTCGATCTTTCCCGTTACGAGATCACCGATCCGCGACCGAGTGACGCCAAAGAATCGAGCCGCATCTGCTCGGGTCAACCCACGATCCGCGATCAGTTTTCGGAGACGAGTCATCAACGACGCGCGAATTCGCAGGTGCGCCACTTGCTCGGCGTCAAACCCGAGGTCTTGGAAAACGTCTCCGCTCGACCGCCGAACTTTCGCCACCATCGTTTACCTCTTCGTGCGGGTTCGCAAAACAGCAGCATATCGAGCCCTCGCGATCTCAATATCGGTTTGCCTTGTCCGCTGCGTCTTCTTTTGAAATGAGTGCAGGACGTAGACCCCTTCGGGGAATGTGGCGACGTAAAGAATACGATATTCGCCCTGATGGTGAATGCGAATTTCCCGCACGCCAGGCGCCACGGCTGGCATTGGCTTCCAGTCGTCAGGTTCGTGTCCCTGTTGAACCAAGAAAAGCTGGTAGCCGGCGCGTTGTTTCGGTTGTTCCGGGAATGTCCGTGTATCCAGGAGACTCGAACCAACCCAGAAGAGCATCTTCTCGGCCATGCCGTGTGTCGATACAAACTCCCGGATGGGTTTGCAAGGACGAACGACAAACGATGCAACCGACCTGAAAACGCCACCCTAGTGGCTCGTTGGGGAGCCAGCATGGTTCGTCCGAGTGCACCAACACCTCACCCAATATTCACGTCGACTTGCTGGAACCCCGCGACCTTGTCGTGTTGTTCCAGGCTCCGCGCAATCCACGGCGCATCACGCTGCGCGACGACGATGAGGCAAGCTTCTTGCCCGGGTTTGACTTGAACACCCGACGCGCCAAAACCCATCTTCCCAGCGTCTTCCATCGACATGACGACAGCTTGGGTTGACTCTTTGGTTTCCGCCGAGAGCAGCTCTTCAGGATCGACGCCTTTGACGACGTGCACAACGAAAGCAACGTGCATGAGCCACATCGTCGCCTTGATCGAGGGGTCAGGGCAAGGGGGTTGCCGTGACCCCGTGGGCCTACCTGGTTCCTTGCTGCTGCCGAACGGATCGCCCATGATGAGGACGCGATGTACGTAAGCGAGGATTTCGCGCAATTACGTTTGCTCTTGTGGAATCGGCAATCGTTCGAGGTCACGGAGGAAGAAGCCTTGAACCTTTACGAAACAAATAGGCAATGGGTTGATCCAGCTTCGATGGGCGAGCGCGAACGCCAGTTTTTCGAAGATGTCGTGATGCGACATGGTAATGGGGTTTTTCATGGCTGAGCGCCCCGAACATAAACAGGTTTTAGAGGTTCTTGCCGTCCTCGACGCGGACTTTTTGAAGGATGCGAGCTGTTGGTTTGCGGGCGGTACTGCGATATCCCTGCGTTGTGGCGAATTTAGAATTTCACGCGACATTGACTTCTTATGCTCGTCAAGGTCCGGATATCGATTATTGCGCGAACGGATCCACGACTGTGGGGTGCGTGGTCTTTTCCGTCATGACATTACGCTCAAGCGTGAGGTGCGTACCGATCGATATGGAATCCGTTTTATTCTGGACGTAAACAACGCCCCCGTGAAATTCGAGATTGTAAATGAGAGCCGAATCGATCTCGAAGGAGTCGACGATCAATCGCTACCCGTTGCACGCCTCTCCGATCACGACCTCGTTGCTACAAAACTAATCGCCAACGACGATCGATTTCGCGAAGAATCTGCTTTGGCTCGAGATGTCATCGATCTCATCATGCTCGAACATGAATTGGGTGAATTGCCCGCTGCTGGTTGGGCCAAAGCTCGCCAAGCATACGGCGAATCCATCGATAGAATTTATTATCGAGCGTTGCAACGGTTACGAGACGATTCGGCGTTACTCCAGAAAATATTTGATGCGCTGTCGATAAGTGAGCGAGCGCGAGTTGTGATTCGCGAACGATTGTCAAAGAATCCGTAAATTGCGGGATCACCCCCGCTTATTCTTCAAATGAGCCCGCAACGCTTTGGCCCCCACGCGATTCTTCCGCGCCTCGTCACTGCGCAATCGCGTATCCGAAAGCACTTCAATGCGTTGTCCTTCCAAACGTAAACGCTGAAAACTCGCGAATCGATCCACGTCCAGCTTTTTCTCTGCAATCGCCGCACGCACCGCACATCCCGGCTCCGCTTCGTGCGCACAATCCGCAAAGTGACATTGCGCTGCAAATGCCGCAATGTCCTCGAACGTCTCCGCCAAACCCGCCGGACCGGCCGCCCAAACCCCGATCTCGCGCATTCCCGGCGTATCGATGAGCACTCCGCCCGACGGAAGCACGATCAATTCGCGCCGTACCGTCGTATGCCGCCCTTTGTCCGTGCCTTCTTGAATCGCCGACGTCGCCAAACGATCTTCGCCAATCAATTTGTTGATCAGGGTCGACTTGCCTACCCCCGACGAACCCAACAAAACCCCCGTGATTCCTTCCCGCAAATATCCTCGAATCGTTTCGATTCCTTCCCCCGTCACCGAACTCGACACGTGAATCGCCACCCCCGGCGCATGTTTGGCCGTCCAATCCATGGCCGTCGATGCTTCCCCCAAATCCGATTTCGTCAGCAAAATAATCGGCTCGGCTCCACTTTCTCGGGTAATCGCCAAATACCGCTCGAGTCTCCGCGGATTAAAATCCCGATTCAGCGAACTCACGAGAAATGCCAAATCGATATTTGCCGCCACGACTTGCGGTTTTTCCTCGTTTCCCGCCGCCCGGCGCAAGAATGCCGTTTTTCGCGGAAGCAAAACCTGAATCACCGTTCGCCCCTCGGTGTCCGGCCGTTCGTCCACAACCACCCAATCGCCAACCGCTGGCAAATCCAAAGGACTCTCGGCTTCGTGCCGGAGTTTGCCCGTCAAAACCGCGAGCCCCGAAACACGTTCGCCCAATATTTCATACGCGCCGCGATGTTCCGTGATTACCCGCGCAATCGCGCGATGCGGCCCTTCGTGCACCGAAAAATGGCCCGCGAAATATGGCGAATATCCAAGGCGATTGAGAGCTTCCGTCATGGGTGCGTCGTGGTTTTTCCCAAAGAATTTAGCGCGTAGGTCCATTGGAGACGAGGCAAATTCGAGGGGTATGGGGGGCAGAGCAGTCGGCTCGTCTTTTGACCGCAGGTCAAAAGACTCAAAGAGCCGATTGCGAGCCCCTCATCGTAAACAAAACCTCGCGTAGCGCGCTTGTTAGCGCGCGAAGCGAGCGTAGAAATCACCGGACCTGGTCTCAACGCTCGCCAAGCAAATCGAACCGGGCAATCGTCGAACACATCGCGGAAATCGCGCGCATCAAGCGCAATCGATTCTCCCGCACCGCCATGTCGTCCGTCATGACGTACACGTCCAAGAAGTATTGGTGAAGCAATGGCGCAAACCCCGCGACTTCGCGCAGTGCTGCACTGTAATCACCCGCCTGACGAAGCGCGACGAGCGATTCACGGAGCTTCGTGTAGCCATTGTACACCGCATGTTCGCTCGCGTGATCCTCGGCTTTCGGTGCCACGGGTTCTCCCGCCGGCGCACTCTCTGCAATGTTCGTCGCACGCTTGAACACTTCACCCACGCGCGCCCGCGTCGCTGAATCGAGTTGCGCCAAAGCACTGGCCCGCGCTCGCGCATCAATCGGCCTCTCGAACGCCACCGCCAAACTCGCCGCCACCGCATCTTGCGGGAGTTTGTCCGCGAGCAATCCTCGCAAACGTTCCGTGAAAAAGTCCCCGAGTTTGTCCGCGAGCTCCGCCGGCCCGAGGTCCAGCGTCACTCCGCCATACCCATCGTACGCGGCGCGAATCGCGTCGGACAAACGCAGGTCAAAACCACGATCGAACATCACCCGCAAAATACCAATGCAGGCCCGACGCAAACCGTACGGATCCGTAGCCCCCGTCGGCGTCAAACCAATCGCGAAACATCCCACGATCGTATCCAGTCGATCCGCAATCGAGACCAGCGCACCCGCATCCGACTTCGGTGTCGCGTCGTGTGCTCCCTTCGGCTGATAGTGCTCGCGAATCACTTCCGCCACATCGGGACTCACGCCTTGCGCCAACGCGTACGTGCGCCCCATTTCGCCTTCTAGCTCGGGGAATTCGCCCACCATCAGCGACACCAGATCGCACTTGGCCAAGTGCGCCCCTGACGCTGCAGCCATCAGAATCGGCTCGGGAAGCGACAACAAAAGCCCGAGTTCCCGCGCCAATCGTTCCACACGCGCCGCTTTGCCGAGCATCGTGCCGAGGCGCTTTTGAAAGACGATCCCTCCGAGTTTGGAACGACGATCGGCGAGCGGAATGGCTACGTCTTCGCGATAGAAGAACTTCGCATCCGACAAACGAGCGCGCATCGTGCGATCGTTTCCCCGTCGAATGTTTTCTGGCGCGAGCGCTGTGTTCACGACGGACAAGTACCGCGGCAAGAGCCGCCCATCCGCTCCACGCACCCCGAAATATCGCTGATGACCCTTCGCCACCGCAAGAATCACGCGTTCCGGAAGTTCGAGGAATTCGTCGGCATAACCGCCGATGATCACGTGCGGCTCTTCCACGAGCGAGAGGTTTTCCCCGATCAAGAATTCATCATCGATGAGACTTCCGTTCGCTGCTTTGGCTGCTTCGACGAGCCTCTCGTGCATCGCCCGCGCGCGTTCTGCCGGATCGACGAGCACGTGCGCGGCGCGTAGCGCATCGACGTAAACGTTTGCAGTGCCAAACGAAATCGTTGCAGGTGCAAGGAATCGGTGACCTCGCGAGGCCCGACCACTCTTGATGCCGGCCACCTCGACGTTGATGATGTCTTCGCCAAAAAGCGCCACGATCCAGTGCATCGGACGACCGAAGGCGAACTCACCCGACCCCCAACGCATCGACTTCCGGAAAGGAATCGCCGTGATGATCGACGCGAGCGCTTCCGACAAAAGGCCCGCTGCTGCTTGGCCTGCCTCGCGCCTCGTGCCCACCAGGTACTCGCCCTTCGGTGTTTCGACACGTCGCAAATCCGCTACGGAACCACCGATTTTCGAAGCAAACGCTTCCGCGGCTTTCGTCGGCACGCCGTCTTTGAAGGCCGCTTTGACCGGCGGTCCCGTCACCTCTTCTTGAAGATCGGGTTGACGTTCGGCCACGTGATCCACGAGCACGGCCAAACGCCGCGGCGTACCGAGAGCTCGAATGGAGCCGTGCGCGAGCCGCAGTTCAGTGAGTTTTTTGTGTACCAAATCAGGCAGCGCGCGCAGCGCCGCTTCAACGAAAGAAGCCGGCAGCTCTTCGCAGCCGATCTCGAGGAGCAAGTCGCGAGTGTCGGACATGACGCGCGCACCCTAGCGCAAACGACGTGCCCACGGGAGGATCTTCGTCAAATGAAGCTCGCGTCGAGGTCGCGATGCGCGGGCGATGCTGCTAGATGACGCGAGGTCATCCGCATTCCGATCGTCATGAACGACCCTCGAATCCAAGCTCCAGCCCCATCTTGGCGGCAAATCGAGAAACCATCCGACGATGAACTTCTCGTTGTCGTTGGACCCACCGCGACGGGAAAAACCGAGCTCGGCATTCGTCTGGCCGAGACGTTCGAGGGTGAAATCATCAGCGCCGACAGCGTGCAGATTTATCGCGAATACAACATCGGCTCAGGCAAACCCACCGCGCAAGAACAAGCCCGCGCACCTCATCACTTGATCTCCGTTGCCGATCCTTTTGCTCCCATCGATGCGCAAACCTACGCGGAAATGGCCGAACGCGCGATCGCCGACATTCGCCGTCGTGGACGCGTGCCCATCATCGTTGGCGGCACATTTCTCTGGGTAAAAGCACTCGTCCGCGGCCTCATGGCTGCGCCTCCAGCGAGCGCTGAAATTCGCGCGCGTCATGCGGCGTTCGTCGAAGCATCGGGGCGCGCAGCGCTGCACATGGAACTGGCTCGAGTCGATCCGGAAAGTGCAAAACGTTTGTCCCCCAATGATTTCGTGAGGGTCAGTCGGGCGCTCGAAGTGTTTGAACTATCGGGCAAGAAACAGAGCGAGTGGTTTGCCGAGCATGGGTTTCAAGAGGAAAAACATCGAGCGCGTCTTGTCGGCGTCGCAGTTTCACGTGACGAACAGGACGTGAAGATTCGAGCTCGCGTCGAACGTTGGATGGCCGAAGGCTGGATAGAAGAGGTGCAAAAGCTTTTGGAAGAAGGGCATGCGCATACGCGGCCGATGGGGTCGGTGGGGTTCAAGGAGGTGCGGGCGTTTGTCGAAGGAACGTTACGCCGTGACGAACTCGTCGACACGATTGTGCGGGCGACGCGGGTCTTCGCGCGCCGCCAAAGAACTTGGCTCCGTGACGAACCCGTGAATTATTACGCGCTCGAAGGATTGGGCTGAAATGCGCAGCTACTCGTCCTGCGTCACATCGTATGTGAGCACGACGCTCACGAGCATCGGGGCATTTGTCTGGTCAATTTTTTCCACCACTTCGTCATAAGCTTCATCGAGCAAAGCACGCGCGGCAGCTCGATCGAGACCCGTGGCCTTGCGCTCCACGTTTACCCTCGTGAGCACCGGCAAATCTTCGGAAGCGAGCGTCTTCGAATCTTTCGGCTCTAGGTTTTTCTTGGCCGAATCTTTCTTGGTCCGAGGAGGATTCTCCGACCCTGAAGAAATGATCGTTTTCGATTCGATTACGACTCCAACCGGCGTCACGACCGTCGCCACACTCGGCGGGCTCGGCGTGTTGAAATCATAGTTCTGGGTGATCTCCAGCGTGTCTGTCCCGAGTCCGCTGTGTTTGCCCGTGGACAAGTAGGCATCGGCCGCGCCAATCACCATGCGCAACTCGACATGCAACGAACGACGCATTTCATCTTGTTGCAGGATTTGTCGCACTTCGCGCAGATACTTCGACGCCGAAAGATCGGATCGTTCCAGTTGGACCAACTTCCGGAGCGCGGTTATGACGTACGGATCCTCCAACGTTGCCAGGGCTTGAGACGCGGAAGCCAGCGTCGCTTGGACCGCTGACGAACTCGTCTCGAGACGGGCGTGGGCGAGCAGCTCGACGATGACCGGCGCAGGCGCTTTGGCGACGGCCTCGCACAAAGCATTGGCACTTTGCGCCGTTCTCACCCGATCACTTTCGACGGGGACACCAATGGATGCGACGCGTGCTTCGAGGGCTTGCAACAAAGCCCAGGCAACGGGTGAAAGTGGTCGAACTGCATCTCGTATTTTCTGTCCAAACAGCTCGACGTTTTTCGCTGTGAGTGTTCGGTCGGACATCGATACCCCGAGTACTGCAGTTCCGAGCAGGACAGCACGGGCCCATGTCGTGGGTTCAGGGAGGGCTTCTATGCTGTTTTCCACTTTGCTCTTCACCATGTACCAATGCTCCGCGCTGCCGAGTATAGGAGAAGCGCGCCGGACCAGAAACGTTTGCGTCTTGGATGATTCGCCGTAACGCAATCGATGTTCAACCGTCCCGAGAACCGACACGGACTAGCTTTCCTGCTATCGTGGCGGCCATGCGTTCCAAAGTATTTCGTCTCGGGTTTGTCTCAACCATGATTGGCGCAGTAGCGTGTTCTGGGGCTCCAACGCCGTCTCCGACGACACCTGGAGCAGCTACGGCGGAAAGTCCCGCGGACAAATCCGTGATTGTCGCGACGAACGATGTGGCCGCAGCCGATCCTGGCGCAAAAGGTGGAGCGACGGCGGGAGCACCCGAGAAACGAATGGGTCGCGGCGGGGTGCAAGGCATTGGCGGGGAAGGTGATGGCTTTCGAGGCAAAGTTTTTGCCGATGAAGGGCCGGAAATGGCCGAGGAACCCCCCCAACCTCCGGTGACACCAGCGGAACTTGCGCCATGGACGGGGGGCGATGAAATCGATGCGGGGTTTGGCGCGCAAAGTCCCATTCCCGTGACCGCTGCAGATCCAAGCTGGGGAAGTCCGCGCGCGCTCGTCACGATTGTGACCTTTTCGGACCTCGAATGCCCATTCTGTGCCCGGGCAACTCGTACGCTCGATGAATTGCGAAAAACCTACGGCAAGGATCAATTGCGGATTGTCTGGAAAAACTATCCTCTCGCCTTTCACAAAAATGCTCGTCCCGCAGCGGAAGCAGCAATGGCAGTATTTGCCTTGCGCGGAGCCGCTTGGTTTTTTGCCTATCACGATGCCCTCTTTTCGCACCGTCTCGCCCCGAGCGTCATTGATGGCGCATTACCTAGAAACACTTCCCGACGCGAAATCGATGCGGTCCTGGCCAAAGGCGAAGTGGCGAAAAAGATCGACGACGACATCGCGCTCGCCAATCTCGTCGGGGTTCGCGGCACTCCAGCGTTTTTCATCAATGGTGTATTTCTGAGTGGCGCGCAGCCAGTCGAGTCATTTCGGGCGATCATCGACGAACAAATCGCCGCCGCCAAGAAGTCGATTGCCGGAGGAACGGTACCGGCGCGGGTGTATGCGTTTTTGTCGGCGCAGAATTACCAAAAGCCTGCGGATCGACCAGGAGCGAGTCCGTCACGACCCGCCGAGGACACGACGACGGTTTGGAAAGTGGCCATTGATGGATCGCCGATTCGCGGGAAAAACACGGCGCCGGTCACGATGGTGATGTTTTCGGATTTTCAGTGTCCGTTCTGCATTCGGGCGTCGGCGACCGTCGATACATTGGCGCGTGAGTACGGGGACAAACTGCGCATCGTATACAAGAGCAACCCCCTTTCGTTTCATACGCGGGCGGAGGCTGCTGCGCATTTCGCGCTCGAAGCGCGCGCGCAAAAAGGCGATGCGGGCTTCTGGAAAGCCCACGACATGCTTTATGGTTCGAGCGGGAAACTCGAAGACGGCGATTTGCAAGCCATTGCCGGGATTCTGGGCATTGACGGCAAAAAAGCGCTGGATGCCGTGCACAATCGTAAATATTTGGGGATCATCGAGAAAGACCAAAGTTTGGCCGAGGATATCGAAGCGAACGGAACACCGCACTTTTTCATCAATGGTCGACGAATCGTGGGGGCCCAGCAGCTGGAAAAATTCCGCGAGATCATCGATGAAGAGATCAAACACGCGGAAGGCATGATCAAAAAGGGCACGCCCGCGGCCAAGCTTTATGACGCGATCATCAAAGACGGCAAAATCACCGTCTACGAGAAAGTCACGATTCCTGCGCCCACGAAGGATCATCCCAGCCACGGGCCAGCCAATGCCAAAGTCACCATTCAGATGTTTTCGGACTTCGAGTGTCCGTTCTGCAAACGCGCTGCGGAAACGATGCATGACCTCGACGCTGAATTCCCTGGCAAATTAAGGTTCGTCTGGCGAAACATGCCGCTGCCATTCCACAAAAACGCAATGCCTACGGCGCTCGCGGCCATGGAAGCGTGGAAGCAAAAAGGAGCCGAAGGCTTCTGGCCCATGCACGACGCGTTTTTCAAGGACCAATCACAACTCGATCGCCCCGGGATCGAAAAAACAGCCGCGAGTCTCGGGCTCGACGTGGGCAAGGTTCTAGCTGCCGTCGATGGTCAAACCTACAAAGGGCTCATCGACGCGGACAAGAAGATCGCCGAAGGTGCCAAGATCACGGGCACGCCAGGGTTTGTCATCAATGGCTATTACATTTCGGGAGCGCAGCCGCTGTCGAAGTTCAAGAAGATCGTCAGCCGCGCATTGGCGGAAGCGAAGTAGGAAGTCGATCGAGGACAGGGCCCGAGAGATTGGGCCCCCAGACTTCGACGTGTGGTTCAGGGATCCGCTGGGTTTGGCGGGGTCGTTTCAATCGATGAACTCGATCCCCGTCGCTTCGATTTCGACTTTCGCCATCTTGGCGCTCGAACCTTGACCACATCCATCATCGGCGCCGCACATGCCGCCTTTTTCTCCACCGCCCATCACTTTGCCTTGCACGACCGCGCGATGACCACTGGCTTCACGCGGCACGAAGAAACTGTGCCCAGCCATCTTGATGTGGGCTTGTCCCGACGCATCGGTGATCTCCATCCAGCAACCCATCGACTTGCAAACAGCGGAGACGACGCCTTCGGTGCGCACCGTTTGCTCGGCGAATTTCGTCGGTTCCTTGGCGAGATCGTTGAGATTCGTCGCCTTCGTTTCCGTCACGGGTTGACCGAATTTCTTTTGCGTGAGCGGTTTGATGGTCTCAGCCGTCGCGGCTTGCCGGTCCAAAGCTGCTGGGGGCGCGACCGCTGGCTCGGTTGCTTGCGGCTTCGGCGCTTCGGATTGAGCACAAGCACCGAGCGCAAGAGTGAATGCGGAGAGGACGAAGATTTTCCGGAGCGTTTGCATGACGGGCGAAGTGTGCCGCAAAAACCGGAAGTTGTCACGAATCCGAGGGCATATCTTCTGAACACGTTTGCGCGATCGACCTGCTTGCCCGAACTTTGCTACAACACTTGCTCGAATGTTTAGGCGAGCGAAGGGCCGCGAAACGTCTCCAAAGCGAGGCGTCATCGCGTATTGGCTGTTTGGAAGCTTGGTGCTCCTTGGCTTGCCGACGCAGGCGTGGGCCGATGAGCCCGACGCCGAAGCTTCGCCGACGGCCGCACGTCCCGCACCATTGCCTCCGCTCGAGCCTACAAAACTGCCGATTTCACGTCATGTAGACGTTGGAGCCGCAGTGGCGTTCGTGCAGCGGGTAACAGAAGGACAAACGGACTCCGACGCGGCTCGTGTGCGGTATCCGTCGGCTGTTGGAGTAGGTTTGTCCGCGCGGGTCGACGTGTGGCGGTACTTGCGCGCGAATCTTTACGTGGTTCGCAGTTCGACGACGTCCGATTTGCCCGCTGGTGCGCTGGGTTTGTCGGGGAACCCGGGCGCAGTGCCCATCACTGGGTACTCGTTTGGGTTGCGTTTGTCCCCGACGCTACCTCTTGGGCCGCGTGCACGTTCGTGGCTCAGCTTTGGAGCTGGCTGGGGACGGCTCGAAATGGGGCGCTTCGACGTCGCTGATGCTGGCAAGACCTATCAAGTACGAGAGCGTGTATTTTCGTTCGTCGAGTTTCCCCTCGGTATTGGCACGTCTTTCGATATCATCAAAAACTGGTTGTCGATTGAATTCGAGGCGACGGGGGCATTTCATGCAGCGGAGCGGGGTACGGCATTGAGAGACGGGCAAACAATCAATACGGCGGGAAAACGGGCTTCAGTGGGCCCATTTCCGTCCCTCGCCGCAACGTTTGTCCAGACGCTCGGGCTGGCGCTGGTGCTTTGAGGAGAAACGATGTCTCGATTGCAACACGGTACCAAGGTTGCTCGTCCGCGCGTCATCGCCGTGGCGGGAAATATGGGCGCGGGCAAATCCAGCCTCGTCAAGTGGTTGCAGCAGCAATTTGGAATGATGCCTTTTTTTGAACCAAACGAGGAAAATCCTTATTTGTCGGACTTTTATGCCGACATGCCCCGTTGGGCAATGAGCTCGCAACTTTTTTTCCTTGTCCGTCGATTTCGTATTCATCGGGAAGTATTGGTGCGTGCTTCGATGGATCCCCAACCGGTGGTTCAAGATCGCACGCTTTATGAGGACGCTGAAATCTTCGCGGCGCATTTGCATCAGGCGGGATACATCGACGAGCGCGATTGGACGACCTATCAGGATCTTTATCGAACATTGCGGGAAGAAATACGCCCCCCGGACCTCATGATCTATTTGCGCTGTCCGCTCAAGACTTTGGTGCGCCGCATTCGTGAACGGGGTCGCGAATTCGAGCGAAAAGTTCCGCGCGGCTACTTGTCCGCCCTCGACAAACTCTATGAGCAGTGGCACGCCCGGTATGACTTATCGCCGACGCTCGTCATCGAAACGGATCGGCTCGATTATGTCGAACGCCTTTTCGATCGTTTGGAGGTTGCGCAGGCTATTCGGCAACACATTGGGCACCACGAACCTTGATGGGTTCGTGTACTGCGGATTCGTAACCAAACTTTGGCGGTCGCGATTGGGCAATATGCGAAAGTACTCCGCAATGTAGTCAGCCGACGAACATTGGACAATCATTCTACAGCGCTCGTAGCTAGGTTTGTCCAGTTATTGCAGTGAAATTTATCGCGCAATTCCGGAAATTTATTTGAAGTTCGCTTGCCGCTCGGGCGAAAATACCGAAGGTGAAGGAGTGGTTCGGGGGGCGAGGAGTTGTGGACTTGGCGCAAGCGATACGAGGAAGAGTGCTGCTGGTGGACGATGAGCTTTTCATTGTCTCGGCGCTTCGGCGTTTGCTCGGCACCGAGCATGACGTCACGTCGGTCATGAGCGCGCACGATGGAGTCGCGCTTGTTGAAGCGGGGCACCGTTTTGACGTGATTTTGTGCGATTTGCGAATGCCGGGAATGAGCGGCATCGAGTTTTACGAGCGGCTCAGCGCTCTTGCCCCCGACTTGCTCGAGCGCATCGTTTTCTGTACGGGCGCCACGTTTTCCACGGACACGCGCCAATTCTTTGAGCGCGTACCAAATCGAATTTTGGAAAAACCCTTCGATCCTGGAACAGTTCGAACTCTCGTCCGCAGCTTCGTCCACGCGACGTTGCGCGAAGCTGTTTGAACTCGAGAGTCAGGAAAGGGCGAGCATGCGATCGATGGGAATGCGTGCTCGTTCGCGCAGAGTTTCGGGCATGTGGATTTGGGGGGCCAAGTCGCGCAGCGCCAAATAGACCTTTTCGAGCGTGTTCAGACGCATGAAGGGACACTCGTTGCATGCGCAGTTTTTCTCGGGCGGACCTTCGATGAACGTCTTTTGCGGCGAGGCTTTGCGCATCTGATGGACGATGCCGCTCTCCGTGGCCACGATGTACGACGTCGAATCATCCGAGATGGTGTACTTCAACAAAGCCGTCGTCGACCCGATGAATTCGGCCATTTTCAAGATGGGTTCTTCGCACTCGGGATGCGCGATGAGCTTCGCCTCCGGATGACGTTCGCGCAGCGCGATGATTTTGCGTTGGCTAAACGTTTCGTGCACCAAACAACTGCCTTGCCAGAGACGCATCTGCCGCCCGGTTTTCTCGACCAACCAGCGACCGAGGTTTTTGTCTGGAGCGAAAAGAATCTCCTTGTCTTCGGGTATGGCCCGGACAATCTTCTCGGCGTTTGACGAGGTACAGATGTAGTCGCTCTCGGCTTTGACTTCGGCGCTGCAGTTGATGTAGGTGATTGAAACAGCGTCTGGATATTTTGCGCGCCAGGCTCGAAAGCGATCGGCGGGACAACCATCCGCGAGTGAACAACCTGCTTCCATATCTGGCACGACGACGATCCGTTCGGGATTCAAGATTTTCGCCGTCTCGGCCATGAAATGGACGCCCGCGAAAAGAATGACATCGGCCGTCGTCTTTTTGGCTTGCTGCGCAAGTTGCAAGGAATCACCAAGAAAATCAGCGAGATCTTGGATGTCGCCTTCTTGGTAGTAATGAGCAAGCAATACCGCGTTGCGTTCACGCTTGAGCCGCACAATCTCGGCTTCCAGGTCGAGGGTCGGATCGATTTGCGTCGGTTGCATGATCGTCAACGTAGGGGCAGTTTCGGGGCAGAGCCAGGCCCGATTGAACATTTGCTCGTGGTCGTGGAAATAGCCCTGAGTGGCGCACAAAAAGCGCGTTCTCCCCTCGGGCGTTGCGTCGCCTGGCGCGTCGTGCCATCGCTCCTGCATGGTGGGCCAACGACGCATCCTCGAAAAATGCATTCCGTACGGGTTTATTTTGGGCATTGCGGCGTATTCGACCGCCGTGCGAGCGCAAACGACGTCGACGGAAAATCCAATTGCACCTGCGGTTAGCGAATCGGCTCCGCCAACTCTGCCGCCTTCACAACCGGCCACCGAACCGCCAAAAGCGATTGAAGTCACGGTCGAAGGCGACAAGGCCCCTGCTGGATCGATATCGCTCAAACGTCGTGACATTCGCGATATGCCTGGAGTTCTTGGCGATCCATATCGAGCCATCGAGCTGCAACCGGGGGTAACTCCGACCGCGAGTGGTTTGCCTTATTTTTATATTCGTGGCGCGCCACCTGGAAACATTGGATATTATTACGACGGTATTCGGGTTCCGCTGCTGTTTCATGCGGGCGCAGGTCCGAGCGTCATTCCCGCGCCGCTCGTATCGCGCGTGAATCTACATATGGGTCCTTATCCGGCCGATATTGGGCGTCTTGCCGGCGCTGCGGTCGATGCCGAGCCGGCTCCAATGCCGAATACGTGGCGAGGTGAGGGGATTTTTCGATTTGTGGATCTTGGGGGAGTGGTGCAAGGTCCGGTTTCGGATACGGCGACGGTGCTCGTGGGGGGTCATTACGCAGCCGGGGCGCATTTGATCTCGGCGCTCGTCAAAAATGTCGATTTCGGTTATGCTGATTATCAAGCCCGATTTACCCAACGAATAGGATCCAATGGTCGTTTTTCGGCATTGGCCTTCGGGTCGTGGGACAAACTCGCAGCAATCACCGGGGATACCGGCGCCCAAGATACCCTCCTCAATTCGGACTTTCATCGCCTCGATTTGCGGTATGACCACAACTTCGAGGCCGGGGGCAAAATGCAAGCAGCGGTCACGCTGGGCCTCGATCGTTCGCGGGACGTAGGAGTCAAGAGCGTGTCGAATGGCAAAATCGGCGCGCGTTTACGATTCTCCAAACCGATTGGGCATGGCAAAGCGCTTTTGCGTGGTGGCATCGACGTCACCGCTGACCATTACGATGTCGTCCAGAACCAATCTTGCGCTCCAGGTGAAGCATCGTGTTTGGACAAGCCTTTGGCCCTGACGCAACTCGAAGAAGCATTTCGTGAGCTTTTTCCGAGTCGGTGGGATTTTGCCGTTGGTGCGTGGACGGATGCTTTGATCGTGCTCAATGAAAATTCGACGATTACGCCAGGTATACGTGTTGATCATTATCGGTCACTGGGAAATGACGCCACGGCAGTGGATCCCAAAATCGTAGGAAAGTTTGGAGTGGGTGACCGCGTAAAACTCGTTCCGGCTTTTGGAATTGCGTCGCAATTACCGGGGTTTGCTCCGCTTCCGGGATTGCAAATTGCGGGGATAGCTGGCGGGTTACAACGCAGCCTGCAATCGAGTTTCGGGGCGGAAGTGAAATTATTTCCGATTCCGATCGAGCTGGGAGCGAGCGTTTTTCGGCAAGTTACGTTCAATTTGACGGACCCGATTGGGACCGAGCGCGGGACGAGCCTTGGACCAGAGCGGTTTTTATCGCGAAGTACGGGGGATGCTTATGGTTTCGAATTGAGCGCACGGGGGGCATTACGCAAGGATATGTTCTTCATTACGTCGTACACGCTCTCGCGCTCCACGCGTACGGGTGCGAGTGGCATTGCGGTGCCCGCAGCAGTGGATCGCACGCACGTGGCGCATGTGGCGATATTGTATGAATTCAACAAGCATTGGCGGGGAGGTGTGCGGCATGTGTTTTACAGTGGATTTCCGGCGGAAGAAGCGGGCACGGGACGTCCACCAAATCCGAATCCGGCGCGAACGAGACCGTTTTACCGGCTCGATGTGCGTGTGTCTCGGCGCTGGTCGGTAGGAAAAACGGGTTTCTTGGGGCTCGTATTCGATATTCAGAATGCGACGTTGAGCAAAGAGGTTTTCGATGTGACGTGCAAGGAAGGGATTTGTCAGCCCCGGACGCTCGGACCGATTACGATTCCGGGGATGGCGCTCGAAGGAGGATTCTAATACTGCGTTCCAATTTTCGCTGCAGGCGCTTCGGGAGGCTCGATTTCCCGGCATTCGCGGCACCCCGAACTCGCCCGCTACGCGGGCTCAAACAGCGGGGTCCCCGCCGCGGCGCCGTGAAATCAAGCACTCCCAAAGCTTGGCGTCATAGCATCTGGCGGAGGTTTAGGACTGCCCAAACAATCGATGCCGAAAATATCCGAGCTGGCTCTTGGCGAATTCTTTGGCCAAATCCAGTTTGTCCGCTTCGCGTGCGCTCGTGCGTTGCGTGAGCTCACCCGATTCATAAAGCTCGCGCGTTTTACCGCGTTGCAATTTGCCGCTCGACGTTTTTGGTAAAACTCCGGCGGCAACCGGGACGATATCGTCCACGGTCAAACCCACGGTTTGTTGAATCGCTTCCCGCGCTTTGGCAATCAGTGCCTGACGTGCTTTTTCGTCGGCCACGCTCGTTTCGAAAGCGACGACGACGCGTTCCCGATCCCCTGGACCGGTCATGGTTCCAAACGCGATCACATTACCTTTGCGCACGCCTTCCACCTGACTCGCTTCCCATTCGATGTCTTGCGGATAATAATTGCGCCCATTGACGATGATGACCTCTTTGGACCGGCCGCAAACATAAACTTCGCCGTCGGCAACGTACCCGAGGTCTCCAGTGCGCAAATAACCGCCCGCAAAAGCCTTTTGCGTGGCTTCTGGGTCGCCGTGATAACCTTGCATGATGCTTGGTCCGCGCAGGCGAATTTCTCCAACTTCTCGTTCCCCGAGAGGTTTTTCGCTTTGGGCATCTTCCGGCGCGAAAATGCGTACTTCATGCCCCTCGAATGCCGGCCCGCAACGCACGATGGCCGAGGCGCGGGTATTGCTTTCCGCGAGCGGTTCGGCGCGTCCATCGGACCATAACTTTTCGCCATCGACGATATCGGTCACGACCCCTTGGCCCAAGCTGAACGATACGGCCAAGGTTGACTCGGCCAAACCATAACAACACATGAAGGCTTTTTCGTCGAAGCCGATGGGCGCGAATTTCTTGGCGAATGCGCGAAGGTTTTCCGCGCGAATCGGTTCGGCGCCGCATCCCGCGACGCGCCAAGACGATAAATCGAGCCCCTGCACTTCGCTTTCCTTGATGCGCTTGACGCACAAGGCATAGGCAAAATTGGGACCGAACGAAATCGAACCCTTGTATTGCGACACTGCTTCGAGCCATCGCGCGGGTCGTTTCAAGAAGAGCAATGGAGGCAAAAACGTAATGGGATTGCGGTGGTAAATCGGCGCAATCACAAAGCCGATGAGCCCCATATCGTGGTACAAAGGCAGCCAGGAAATGCCCGAATCGACTGTATCGGTGACGGCGAGTCCGAGCTGCATGATGGCGCGCACATTGGCCGCGAGATTCGCATGCGTGAGGGTCACGCCCTTGGGACGAGCGGTCGAGCCGCTGGTGAATTGCAGAAAGCACACATCATCGGGCACGACGTCTACGGGACGCAGTTTTTCTCGCGAAACTCGGACGTCTTCGACGCTGACGACTTGTTCGAGCGCTGGGGCTTTGGCTTGAATCGTCCCCAAAAGCAACTTGATTTCTTTGCTGGTGAGCAAAATACGCGCGTCACTCTTGGCGACGATGTGGAGCGTATTTTCTAGGTATCCCGCTAGTTTCCCGAGGCCCGTAGGAGGATAAATAGGCACGGGAACGATCCCTGCACGCACGGCGCCGAGAAATGCGAACACGAAATCAGAATTGTCGGGCAGAATCAGGGCAATGCGGTCACCCTTTCGCAAACCGAGCGCTTGCATGGCTCCGGCGAATCGTGCACTCTCCCGCTCGACATCTGCGTAGGCGAAAAATCGTTCGTCTTCCTTGGATTCGCCGAGGAATCGAAAACCGGTTTTATTTTCCGTCGCCGCATCTTCGATGGCGCGCGCGACGGTGCGCATCGATTGCCCGCTCATTCGCTCAATTTCCCGTTTTGCTCGAGGCGTTCCGTAATCGCAGCAATGACGTGCCCGACCGTTTCAATGGACTTGAGGGCTTCGTCGGGAATCAAGAGCTTGAATTTGTCTTGCTTGAATTCGTCTTCGATTTCCGCCATGACTTCCATCACGCCGAGCGAATCGATTCCCAAGTCGGCGATGATTTTCGTCGATGGGGTGATTTCAACGTCGGATTGACGGTGTTTGACGAATACAGCAACGACCTTGTCTTCAACAGTTTGGCGATTCCAAGTCATGGTCCGTGTTCCCGTAACAATGGGGCAATCGGATTAGCGTGTTTTCGGCCGACTTGCAAAGCGAAAATCAAGATTGTGCCGTCGGCCCTAGAACCAGGCGCCGAAGTCGTTCCAGCCCCTCGATTTCACGCGCCCCATACCACATCAGATCCTTGCCATCGCAAAAGATGACCCGGCCGTTTTTGGCGGCTGGAATGTCCAGCTTCCGAAATACTTCCGCATCTGCTTCGGTGAACGCGTGAGGTTCATCGGGCAGGATCACCACATCAGGCTGACGCGCTACCACCTCCTCGAGCGTCACCCGCGGGTAACGCGTATCGCGGCTGCCTACACGCTCGGGCGGCAGGGGAGGGGCTTTGCCGAGATCTGCTGCCAGCGGATATCGGCGCGGGCGATCGGCGAAGATGTTTTGACCACCAACGAGATCGAGGGTATCGGAAATGAAGGTGGCTTCGTGCACGGTCATGAGCGGATCCATCCAAATGGGCACGAAAGCCCGCACGGGAGTGTTTTCTTGGCGGTGTTTTTCCGCTTCGCGATGGGCATTGTACGCGGCGGAAACAAGCGACTTGGCCATGGGTTGGTCGGAGACGCCGAGCGCAATGGCGAGGCGGGCGAGGTGCGCGATACCTTCAGCAAATCGTTTGGGAAACGAAACCAATACTGCGATGCCCGCATTGTCGAGTTTTTCGATGTGGGAACGCGTATTTTCTTCTTGATTGGCAATGACCAAATCGGGTTCGAGGGCGATGACGGCATCGACGTCGACATCTTTGGTTCCGCCGATAATGGGTATTTCAGCGACGTCTTCAGCGGGAGCAATGCAGTATTTCGTGCGTCCGACGAGTTTGTCTTTGGCGCCCAAACGAATGACGGAATAGGTATCACTCGGGACGAGTGAAACGATGCGTTGTGGCGGGTTTGGAAAAACGTAACGGCGTTGCCGGTCGTCTTGGAATTTGATGATTTTCATGGCTAGCTCGTTCGATTGGCAGATTCATGGAGAAAAATGGCGCGGAGGTCAAGTCCATTCCGACGAAGGGATGTGAATATTGTCGAGGTTCGGCGTGCCGAACGAGCGTGATGTTCGGAAGGCCGAACCCTAAACTTCGTAGTTGCAAGGGGTCTTTCGATGTGCGACGCTGCGTGGGAAGCCATGACGAACGAAGCCAATCATGAACCTACTCGGATTCGACGTTTCTACGTGAGCGGTTATCGCAGCATCCGCGAGTTGGAACTCGTTGACCTGCCGTCGATCGTTGTGTTTCACGGTGAGAACGGTGCGGGAAAGTCGAACATCATGCGGGCGATGGCGCTTCCTTTGCGATGGTTGGGGAGTGACTTGGACCTTGCGGGGACGCGAGAAGCCTCGATACGGCTCGACTACGTTGCAGCTAATACGCAACTCGGGATTCGGCGAGACGATTTTCATAAATTCTCACAGCATGCAATGCGATTTCAGGTGGAAATCGAGTTAGGTCACCGAACGCGTGAACGTATCGGCGGGCTCAGTCGCGGTTCGACACTCGAACTCGATATTCACCTTCACGACGTTGGAGACGGTATTCGACTTTGGGCGCCACGTGCACAAATTGGTTCAGATGTATCACTCGTTGGTGACGAGGCAGCGTTACAAGCAAGCATTCGATACAAGATGAATGTCCAATCAGCTTCGATGAATGGTATCGAGGCAGAGCTGCTCGAACTTCACGAAAAGTTGAGTCACGCGCCGATCACGCCGACCGAACGTCGGCAATTGATGTTGCAAGCTGCCGCATTAGATAGTTCGCTGCGGGCTAGGCGGAAGGAGATGGACGATTTGAAGCGGCAACTGACCGGGGAATTGCTTATGATTGATCGCAGCCGATCTGAATGGATACGGAATGAGATTTTGCGTGTCAGCGACGCCTATCGAAGGGTTCACCGGGAACCGATGGGAACCGTAAGCGAATTCGATGTCGACATGGACTCCGTCCATGGGGCGGACCAAATTCAACGTCGTCTTTATCTCTTGGCAACGTCGCAGGATGTACATGAACGAGTCATCCCACGTACCCTAGCGATGCATATGGCCGAAGCCATGGGAAATTCGGTCGATATTGATATCGCGGCCGTGCGCAATTACGAATTCCGTGAGTATGAAACGCAAATCAAACGTGGAAATCTAGAGGGCATCCCCATTGCCAATTTAGGTACTGGGGAACAGCAGCTCATGATTCTCTTGCTCGACGTTCTCATGGCGTCGACACCTATTGTGCAAATTGAGGAACCGGAAGCTCACTTGCACAAAAAGCTCATGTTGCGGTTGGGCAAAATGCTCACCCGTATAGTCGAAGCTCACGATGTCGATCAGCTCTTCATTGCCACGCATCATCACGCGTTTGCTCTTGCCGCCCAATATTATGACGTCACATTTGACGAGAAAAATGGCACGCAGGCAGTGCTGACGAACCGCGCAAAAGCCATTGAGCACTTTTACGAACCAGGACCCTTGTGGGAAGCTTTGCGATCACTCGTTAGCTCCGGCTTGCAAGACAATGCTATCTTGTTCCGCGACGAACAAGGAAACCCAATTCGAGCACGTGACGTGCTGGCGTCCATCAATGAAGAAGGAACGCTTGCGAAGAAATTTGCTGAGGAAATGACCAAAACGATTCTTCTTTCCATGCGAGAAGAAGCGGAGTTTGGCGAATCATGAGTTATGTTCTCGTATCCCTCGTGCGCGACGGTGACGAAGCGTTGCAAGCATCGGACGAATTTGCGTGTTGGTTCGCGGAGCATCACAAGCCGGCGAATCGATTTCATGAAGCGGCACCGGATCATGGCGCAATTCGAGAATACGTGATTGCAACGACACCACGGAAAGGGTTCGTCCTAGGGCACGGAGGCGATACGCTTCGCGCTGGACCTGGCCCAGATCCATTGCAACCTTTTCGACACGTCGTCATCTGGGCAGATGCGTCCCAATTCGCTCATATGTTCGAGGGCGCGCGCGTGTACGTCTTCGCGTGCTCCACCCTGGCCGAAAGTCCGGATGTCGAAAGCTTTGGCCGAGCCGCAGTCAATCTCGGTGTTCACGCATATGCTGGTCATTTCAAGCCGATTCAAGCACCAAGTGGGTCCGACGTCGGTTTACACGATGTTCAATTGCGTAGCGCAATCTCTCGCGTCGTGAAGCTATTTCTGGATGGTTGCGACAACGTCGATACTCTACTCATGGAAGCTCGAAGTGCAATCAGCAAGAAAGCAAAAGTCAAATTGACAGTTTCTTTCAATTTGATCAATGATCCACGGCTTCCCCTCGACTGGTCCCTTGATTGGCAACGAATCATGGGGTCATTGAAGGTGGAGACCACCTCTCCAATACCCGCCGAACCAACCCCTCCGGATCCTCACTCCGCATCACACTTCCCATCAATGCAAATCCTGCCGCGTGCCCCCTCCGGACCTCCCCCACATTCGTTTCGTCCACCCCTCCGAGCGCAATCACCGGTATGCCAAACGTCGATGCTTCGGCCAATTGCTCGAACGTCAATATCGGTAAATACCCCGGTTTGCTCAGCGTCGGCGCAATCGGTCCCAACGTCACGTAATCGGCCCCCGCTGCCTCCTGCACGTCCTCCAACGTGTGGCACGACAATCCAATGCACGCTTTTTCGCCGAGTCGCGCCCGCGCTTCGCGGACACTCCCGCCCGCAGGTAAATGCACGCCATCCGCATACACGCTTGCATTCACGTCCCCATGCACGAGGAGCGTCCCGCCAAACCGCCGCACGAGCGGCAAGAGCGTCAGCACGAATTGTTTTCGCTCTTCGTCAGGCAAATCTTTTTCACGCACGCTCACCCAACGGCAACCTCCGGTCAAAGCTGCCGCGATCACTTCTTCGAGCGGTTTTCGTGCTTGCCGCCGATCCGTGATCAACAGCAATGGTCCGGGTATCCGCGCCAAACCCATGCGACCTCGTTATGTTCCAATCAATCCAAGCTCGGGACTCGATGGTTCGGCGCGGGTTTTTTTCGGAATTCGCCCCGCCAAAAATGCCAGACGCCCCGCTTCCACACCATAACGCATGGCGGTTGCCATTTTCACCGGATCGTTGCTCTTCGATACCGCCGTATTGAGCAGCACGGCATCGCAACCGAGCTCCATAGCCAATGCTGCATCCGATGCAGTTCCCACGCCCGCGTCGAGCACCACCGGGACTGGTGAACGCGTACAAATTCGTTCGATGTTGTAGGGATTCAAAATGCCGAGGCCCGAACCAATCGGAGAACCCAAAGGCATTACGGCAGCACACCCGAGATCCGCCAGGCGCTGGCAAACAATCGGATCGTCCGTGCAATAAGGTAAAACAGTAAACCCTTTGCGCACCAGTTCATCTGCCGCCCGCAAGAGTTGCTCGACATCGGGATACAACGTTTCGCGATCCCCGATCAATTCGAGTTTCACCCAGGTCGTTCCGAGCGCTTCGCGTCCGAGCTCCGCCGTCAGCACTGCGTCTTTGACCGTGGCGCAACCCGCCGTGTTCGGCAAAAGAAACGCGCGTCCGGTCACGAGGTCAAAAAGCGATTCCCCGTGCCCCGACAAATCCGCTCGCCGCACCGATACGGTGAGAATCTCCGCGCCCGAAGCCACAAAAGATTCCAGAAAAACCCGTTGGTTCGGATACCCAGCCGAGCCCAAAAATAGGCGGGACGAAAAGGGTTTGCCGGCAATGACGAGCGGATCACTCGATTTTCTCGTTGGTCGGTCCATCAACATCACGTCAACCACCTTGCATGATTTTTACGAGTTCAATTTCATCCCCGTCAGCCAGACGAGTTTCCGCCCACGTCGATCGCGGCACCACCGTGCCGTTGATGGCGACAGCTATCCCTTTTGTTTCTCCCGAAAAACCTTGGGCAGCCAGCAATTCCACTAGATTCACCGGGCAGTTTTCCACGGTTTTTCCATTTACGCGAATCATGGTGACTCCTCGGGACGAGAAAATCGGTCGATTCCAAATCGAGCAATACGTTCGTCAATCGTACCTCGTAAAATGAAATCGGATATCGTTTGGGCCGTAATCGGCGCCAGCAAAATGCCATTGCGATGATGTCCCGTCGCCAAAACCAGTCCTTCGATATCGGGCACAGGACCGAGAATAGGCGCGTCGTCGCGACTTCCCGGACGAAAACCCGTCCACATCTCGTCAATGGCGAGTTCTTCGATGTTCGGCAATGCGCGCCATGCCGCTTCCAAGAGAGCCATGATTCCCCCTGCGGTCAACGAGGCATCGAAGCCTTTTTCTTCCGTCGTCGCTCCGACGATCAAACGTCCGTCGCTGCGCGGAACGAGGTAACATTTCGGAGCCCAAATGACGTGCTGTACCAGCGAATTTTCCCGATTCATACGCAAAGCCAGCATTTGCCCTTTGACCGGACGAACCGGCGGTAATGCCGAAGCGGGCAAACCTGCAATTTGCCGCGACCATGCACCAGCTGCCAAAATTACGATATCGGCATGGTGCAATCGATCGCCGAGCACAACGCCATTTACCCGCCTTCCAGTAATATCGATTCCCGCAATGGGCGTATGTTCATGCAATTGCCCACCGGCCCGGACATATGCAGCTTTCAAGGCCCGCGCGACGAGGCGATTGTCGACCTGACCATCTCGAGCCGAATACACTGCCGCGGCCGTGCGAGGATGCAAATGGGGTTCGCGTTCTTTTGTCGCGGCCCCGGAGAGCCATTCGAGATTTATCCCGAGCTGACGTTGAAATTCATATTTTTGCCGCAAACTTTCCACATCGTCGCGATTCAGAGCGACCACGAGGGTTCCTTCACGACGTAAATCGACATCGACGTCACTTGCCGCGCGTAGTTCCTGGGCAAACCCGGGCCACATCGCTTGGCTTTCGAGGCAAAGGGGCAAGAGCACTTGTTCGCTTGGTTCAGCTTCGACGCCGGCTGCGAGCATGCCTGCGGCGGCGAATGTCGCGCCGCGACCCGCTTCGCCACGATCGAAAACATCCACGCTGCAGCCTGCTTTGACCAGACGAAAACCGATGGAAAGGCCAATGATGCCTGCGCCAATGACGGCTATGCTCGGACGTCGTTCAGAAAAATGCGCAGCGGAAATGGTGGCCTCCTCGAACGATCGAGGCATGGCCCCGGGCGACGCAAAAAGCAAGAGGTCTGCGTGTTCCGTCCGCAAATTCCACGTCGAAGGCGCAGCCTTTCGTTAGGCTGGCAGCTTGGAGGTGCTCAGGTGCTCGGCCCTAAATTCCACGCGGTGCTGGCCTGCGTTGCGACGCTATTTCTCGAGGGTTGTTCCGGAGAAACGGGGAAGGAGAAACCCCCGGTGCCGGATGTTCAACCCAAGTTCGATTATCCGCTCGACGATGTTTTGCGCTTGCAACACCTGCAAACGAAATCGACGCACAACAGCTACCATATCGAAACGCCGAACAATACCGTCGCGGATTGGATGTACACGCATGCCCCGCTCGACGTGCAGCTTGGAAAACAAGGTGTACGGCATGTGGAAATCGACATTCGTTTCAATGCCTCGCTGGAAATTTTCGAGGTCTATCATTTGCCGATCCTCGATGAACAAACGACCTGCCGCAAATTCACCGAATGCTTGTCCGTGATCAAAAAATGGTCCGACGCGCATCGGGCACACCACATGCTCTTCATTCAAATCGAAATGAAAGACGTGGTGAACGCAGACGAGGCCGAAGCGTATTTCGAGGCGCTGCACAAAGAGATTCGGAGTGTTTGGCCAGACAATCGACTGTTCACCCCCGATGAACTGCAAGGTGGAGCCGCCACGTTGCGCGATGCGGTAAAGACAAACGGTTGGCCGACGCTCGGCGAGCTGCGTGGCCAGGTGATGTTCACGCTCAACGACAAGGCCTCGAACCGGCTGCTTTATACGCGGAACCTGACGAGTTTGGCGGGACGAATCCTCTTTGCGGAGTCCGCGCCGACCGATCCGTTCGCCGCGATCGCCATCTTGAACGAACCGCTTTCGAATGGCTCGGCCATCACGGAGGCCGTTGCGGCGAATATGCTCGTCCGTTCGTTCGTAGATGGGACGCAAGAAGAACGCGATGCGGCCATGACAAACGGCGTACATTTTTTGACCACGGACTATCCAGCGCCCGTCGACGGGATGGACTATTGGTTCGATTTGCCCGGAGGAACGCCTTCGAGATGCAATCCGATCACTGCCCCGGCCGAGTGCACGCCGGAAGCGATCGAAGACCCAAAGTTTGTCGGGGACTGATATTTTTGTGCACAAATGAATGTGCGATTCACCGACGGGCGTTCACCATCCCCATCACGATCGATGCCACCATCGCCAGAGCGATGAGCACTGCGAGTACGCTGAGCCAAGGTCGGGGAGCTGTTTCGATGTCTTGACCTCGCTGTCGTTCGTCCACTGCGACGAGTCCCCCGCCAAGAAATGAAATCGTCAAGACAAACCCGCAGATACCCCCGCCAAAATGCGCCAAAAGATCGATTCCGGGGAGGAAACTCAACCCAATGTTGATGACGAGCGGCTCGAGCGCTCGGGCCTTGAGACGCGACAAGAGCAGCGGGGGCAGGAGGTTCCGCGGCAGGACGATGACGGCGAGCACGGCGGTCATCAGACCCCAGATGGCGCCTGATGCACCGGCGCTGAAACGATCGCTTCCGAGAAAAGTCGTGGCGAGTGCGCCACATAGCCCTGACAAACCGTACAGAATGAAAAACCGGCGCGGTCCCAAAAGTGGCTCGAGCAAACGCCCCAAGCTGTAGAGCGCATACATGTTCATGAGGATATGAGCGAGGTCCCAGTGCAGAAACGTCGAGGCGTAGAGGCGCCATGCGTCGCCACCACGTACCAGAGAACCCTTCGTGGCCCCCATCTGTTCGATGATGGTCGCGTTCCCGGGCCAACCTCCGCGTATGTTGGCGAAAAGTGCGGCGGCGCCGCAAGCCATGATGAGCAGGATGGTGACGGGACCCAAGGTGCCCAGTTTGTCCAAGGCGCGCTCATCGCGCTCGACGAGCGCGCGTCCGCGGAGCACGGCTTGGTGAATACGCTCGGCCGAAGGAGCTTCGCTGTGTTTGATCCGTTCACCTGCTAGAGCGAGAGCCTCGAGTTTGTCTCCACAAACATGTGCGTATCGACTCGCGTCATCGACGTGGTGAAACCCGAAAGGAACTCGAGCGGACGCCGAGTAACTTTTCTTGAGAACGTTGACGATATCGGGGCCTCCGCCGATGGCGACGATATGTGTCGGCACAGTTCCTTGGTTGGCGAGGCGAATGATTTCGGCGACGAGCTTGGGAAAGCGGTCGCGGGCATCGCGGTCGCGGGTAGGCAAGAGAAAAATTTGCGGCGGTGCGCTGGGTGAAACCAGCAACGAAAACTCGGGGCGATGTTGCAAGAGGGACGTTTCGGGATCCGTGGCGAAGAGTGCGCCGAGCAATCGATCGCGTCGAACGACGTTGGGGTCCGTGGGCAAATCCGGAAGATCTACGGCGTGGTTGTTGAGCAAGACGGATAAGCGTGGTCGGGCGACCCGTGAAACGCAAGACACCTGGAAACGTTGCGCAATCCAAACATGGCCCTCGGCAAGTTGGTGCGTCGTGGAGTACCATCGGCAGCCATGCCGAGCTGGGTCAACAACCTATTGCCGATTCTGCTTTTGCTCGCAGCCATTGCCGTCGTGATGCTTCGCTTGCCGAAGATCGACGTTGGGCACTCGGACAGTTACAAAAAGCGGCGTTTGATGAATTGGTTCCCGCTTGGTTTGACCTACGCGCTTTTGTACTTCGGGAGGTACAACCTTTCGGCTAATGCGCCGCTCCTGGACAAACTCGGGATGATGACGAAGCTCGACTTCGGAAACATCAGTGGAGCTGGGTCTTTTGTTTATGGTGTGGCATTTCTTTTGAATGGTCCATTGGCTGATCGTTGGGGCGGTCGGTCGACGATGCTCATTTCGGCGATTGGCTCGGCATTGATGAATTTGCTGATGGCTGGACTTTTGTCGCGGGCGCAAGCCAAAGGAATGACGCACGACGGTTTTATACAATGGATGACGGTGCTCAATTGTCTCAATATGTATTTTCAGAGTTTTGGTGCCGTATCGATCGTGAAGGTGAACGCGGCCTGGTTTCACGTTCGGGAACGTGGAATGCTGGGCGGTGTTTTCGGCATTTTGATATCGCTCGGTCTTTATTTTGCTTATGACGGAAGTCGAGCCATCGCGAACACGTTGGGGGTGACGAATGCCTTCATCGTGCCTGCGGCGTTGCTCTTGGGTTTTGCTTTTGCGGATTCGTTCATCATTCGCGATTTGCCGAGCCAGGCTGGATTCGTTGATTTCGATACGGGTGATGCTTCGAGTGGTGACGACGGCCCGCGTCTCGGGGTTGTGGCAATTGGTAAGAAATTGCTGCGTCAGCCGGTGATTTTGATTATCGTGGCCATCGAGTTTTGCAGCGGATTTTTGCGTAACGCCGTCATGCAATGGTATCTGCCTTTTGCCGCGAAAACGGGCTTCAAGGACGGATTCGTTTCGCTCAATTGGGGTATGCTTCTGTGCGTTGCCGGGATCATGGGCGGCGTATTTGCGGGATTTATTTCGGATCACGTCTTTGGAGCGCGACGCGGTCCGGTCGCTTCGGTGCTTTATGCTGGGCTGACCATTGGCGCATTCGTCACGTATCTATCACTGGGAACGGCAGTGACTGGGTGGGCCGTCGTATTCATGTCGCTATGTGTAATCGGTGTGCACGGAATGTTGTCGGGCACGGCGAGTGCGGATTTCGGCGGGAAGAAATATGCCGGCACGGCGACTGGCATCATCGATGGTTTCGTGTATCTCGGTACAGGTTGCCAATCGTTCCTTTATGGCCGATTGCTTCCGCAAGAAGGGCCTGCGGATACCATTGTCGCGAATTGGAAAATATGGCCCATGGTCATGCTGCCTGTAGCCGTTGGTGGCCTTTTCCTCGCCACACGCGTGTGGAATGCGCGCCCCAAAGGCGTGACCGCTACGCCCACGCCCGCGCCTCCGCCCACGACCGAAGCGGCAGCAGTCACTGAATGATTCAAGCGTGGCTCGCGCGCGACACTCGTGGATTCGTAGACACGGCGCGCTTCTGCTTCATCCCGTGAAATCCGCGCCGGGAAGTTGGATCCGCGTGCGGCATGAATCATGAATCACGACTCCACCATGTTTGCTCGTACCGCTTTCCTCGCCCTCGCTCTCGTTGCTGTTGGTTGCTCGAAACCGCAAACGCCGGTGCAGATTCATGAACCGACCAGCGTGAAGACCGACGCCACGGAAACGCCGGTGGCAGTCCCGGACAAACTGGAATCATTGCCTGCGGGGCAATTGGATCCAGCCGAGTTTGCACACGTGGTGCATGACGAACGTTCGACGTTCGTGGTGCTCTCGACGACGCCGGATACCGACCACTGGGCGAAGGGCAATGCGATTCTGATGTCGAAAGACAGTCCGGTCATCGTGCGTCGCGACGTTGACCCGGCGCAGTTGCCGAAAGTATTGACGCGTTTGACGGGACGAACGATGCGCCTTGTCGGGGCCAAAGGGGAAGTTTGTCAAGGGACATTGGCGAAGCCGTTTTTGCTGGGTCGCGTGGAGCCGCATTTTGGTGAGCGCAGTCGTTGGGATGGAGAAGAAGACGACAACGGGGGCAAGACGCCGGCGCTTTCGGAGGACCGCGTGGCGGAAATTGCGTGGGACATGGTCAGTGACGGCAAGCTTCTCGTGGCCGAGTTGGTCGAGACAAACGGTGATTGTCAAGACGCACGGTTTGCGCGGGCGACGGAACTGGCGCCTTTGCCGATGACGGCAGCGCGGCGGCCTGCGCCAGCGCTCGGGTCCCAAGCCATGACGGCACTACGCAAGCTTCCGGCGTACGAAGCGATTGAGAAGTCGTACTTGGCGTCGAGCCAAGCCAAACCTTCCGTGCCTTGGACGGAGAGTCAAAGCGCGGAGGTGACGATGCAGGAATTTTCGACGGGCACTGCCATGTACGTGTGGGTCTCTGCGTTCGGCGGCGAGTTGTGCAGCGATTTTTCGGGGCAAATGAACGTGTTGTGGAAGGTATCCGGGACAAACGCCAAAAAGTACGAGTTCGAACTAGTCTACCAAGGCGACGCGAACTTCAGCCCGCACATGCTCGTGAAGCTTCCGGGGGACGATGCGCCGTCGCTTTTGGGTCAGGAATCGATTTTGCGCAAAGACACAAAAGGGTACGAAGTCGAGGATTTGCACGTGCCGTACCTCGATTGCCCTTGCTGAAGGTGTTGGGTGGTGTTCCGGAAAAACATGAGCGAGGTGGTCTACAAAAGAATGTGGGCCGAGGCGCGGCATGATCGCGCGTTGAATTGACGCCAAGGTTCAGGTGTGAGAAGCAGGAGGAAGCTCGAGAGCCTGGTGGATCGTTCAAGAGGCGCGGAATGAAGCATCGTTTGGGGTTTGTCATTGCAGTAGGGGTGGGGCTTTTGGGTCAAGCATCGGCGCTGGCCCAACAACCTGCGCCGCCTGCGCCTCCTGCCCCTCCGCCCTCGGCTGCGCCTGCGCCCCAACCTCCGGAGAATTCGGCACCAACTCCCGCAGCTCCGCCCTCGGACAAACCCGCTGAGGCTCCCGTGGACTCCGTTGCAGGTCAAACGGATCCCAATACGTTGCCTGCGCCGAAGGCGACCGAGTCGACGCCCAATGCGCCGCCTACGCCACCGCCTGCGGGATCGGTTGCGCCTGCGCCTGCGGTGCCTGCGCCGATTACCTTACCTCCGTATCTGACGGGAGGTCCGGCGCCGATTACGATTCTTCCGCCGATTTCTGCGCCGGATACGATTACGCCCCCGCCGCCAACATCGGAAACGCAGACGGATCCGTCGAAACGCAAGAAGGGTGATGCCTATGTGCGTTGGCGTGGTTCGGGGATCAGCTGGAATCACGCAGTGAGCACGACAGCGCTTGGGGTGGGTGCCGATTATATCAGCAGCGCCAATCAGCAATACACGCAAGGTTTGTCGGGAACATTCAACTATTTTCTGATTGATTCGTACGAACCTTCCGGGCGCAAACGCGGATACTACGTGCGTGTGGCGACGACGTTGGGATTCGACGTGGAATTGACGAATAGCGATACGACGACGGAAAAATACGAAAAACAGCTGCGTGACACGCCTATTTCGTTGATCTACAGCAAAACGTTTTACAAGACGCCCGATGAAATGACGGTCGTGGCACTCAATACGAACGGGACGATCATTTTGCCGACGTCACCGACGACCTATGGGCAGGGTGTTTATTTGGGCGTGAGTCCCCGGGCGACGTTGATCTTGCAATTGCCCTTGCGCGGCAAAGAAGCGTCGTTTCTTCAAGCCATCATGATGGGTTTGGGCGCGTCGTACACACATCGTTTTTCGCGTGCGGAGACTCCGACGAATCCCGATTTGCAGCGCTTGCGCCAGTCCACGACGGGTTCCCTCATCGTCTCGGATCAATTGACAGGTGCTTCGATCAATTCGAACAACATGCGTATTGGCGCATGGGGTTTCTTGAGCGAAAAAGTGTTTGGCCGGGATTTGTGGATTCAATTCGGGGGCGGAGCGAGCTATCAATTCGTCAATCAATTCTCCGCGCCGAGTGACAACTGTGCTCTCGTGGTGGCCACAGGATGCGCATCAGCGGGACATTTGCCGGATAAATTGACGGCCCGGGTCGTGACGGACTTCGGGATCAGCCTGAACTATTTTCCGAGTGCCGAGTGGGGTATTGGGCTGGGGTACGACAACAATACGTTGCAATTGGCGCCCGACGGCACGAGGCGAAATCCATTTTTCAGCCCCGACGCTCAATTCAGTGCGAGCATTCTCGTATCGCTCGATGCGATTGCGGAACGTCTCGAAGGTAATGTTCGTGATGAGCCGGTCATTTATTTCGGTCAGAATCGACCGAACCGGAAATCGCCGCAGAACAGGCCGATGCAAGCCGTGTTTTGATTGTTCAGCCGCCCAAGGTCTTGACGACTTTCGTGCCCGCAATGCGATCGTGTAGGCAACGCTGTTCGTCGCCAAAAATCATCAGGATGCCGACGAGGCTGATGAGCGGTCCAACGCAGGGAACGATTCCGATGACTCGCATGACCCATTCACGCAATGCAACACCGTCGCCGAAGCCGAGGGTGGAACCGTCGACTTTGACGATCCGAATGCGCATGAGTTTCTTGCCGACGGTTTGTCCCGAGCGTGTAATCAGGATCCATTGATAAATCGATACGGGTAATTCCGCCGGCAAAAGCTTCAGCGCCTCGAGACTGTTCTTTTGGAGGTTGGTGAAGCTGATCATGTCCATCGCAGATAGGACGATCGCCCAGGGAATGATGAAAGCAAGGAGCAAGAGGCCGTCAACCATGCGCGCAAGAAAGCGGTCGCCTCGTCCGGCAGGAAATTGCATCTCGTCGTCGAGCGAACCGTTTCGGAAGTCTGATTGGATCGGCGGGGCGTAGGGGTTGTTGTCGTCACCGTAGTTCATTCGTTTGCTCCGTTCGGGGGCCCATACTTGCGCGGCAGCAAACGAAAGTCAATACTTGGAAATCATTCCCACGGGCAAGGTCCGTCTACCCGAGTGGACGATCTTCTCGTCATTATGGTGTATTCGAGGGCTCGATAGCGACGTAGCGGCCTTTGCCATCTCGTTCGACGCGCAACAAGACCGAGCCTTTTTTGGTGGCTCGTTCGATTTGTTCTGCGGCATCGCTGGCATTCTTTACGCGCACTTGACCCACTTCGACAATGACATCTCCGGGTTTTAGTGCTTCGCTGGCTGTGCTGCCTGGACGTACTCGACGCACGATTGCGCCATTGCCGTCGGGAGCATCGGCGAGCTCCGCACCAATGCCTCGATTATCGAGGGTCGGTGAATTCGACGAATCGGCTTTGGCGCCTTCGTCGGCGATAGCGGCGAGGGTCACGACAAACGTTTTTGTTTCGCCTTTGCGCAAGACATTGACATTGACTTTCGTGCCGGGAGCATGTCGAGCGACCATGCGCGGAAGATCTTGCGAGCTCGGAACGTCCACGCCGTCGACTTGGGTGATGACGTCTCCATTTTGGATACCGGCTTTGCTTCCCGGGCTATTGGATTCGACTTGCGCGACCAATGCGCCACGGGGTTTTTCTAGGCCGAGAGCTTTGGCCAAACCAGCGTCCACGGGTTGAATCAGGACGCCCAGTTTTCCGCGGGCAACGTGGCCCGTGTCCAAAAGTTGGGGCAAGACTTCTTTGACGTCGTCGATAGGAATGGCAAAACCAATGCCTTGCCCATTAGGATTGATGGCCGTATTGATGCCAATGACTTCTCCGCGGAGATTAAAGAGCGGACCGCCGCTGTTTCCGGGGTTGATCGAAGCATCCGTTTGAATGAAATCGTCGTACGGCCCAGCGCCAATCGTGCGGCTTTTTGCGCTGACGATACCCATCGTGACGGTATTGCCGAGGCCAAAAGGATTCCCAATGGCAATGACGTATTCACCCACGCGTAATGCGCCGCTCGAGCCCAACGCGGCTGCGGGCAAACCATTGGCGCCTTCGAGTTCGAGGACGGCGACGTCGAGCTTGGGATCGCGGCCTTTGACCTTGGCCTTGAATTCACGATCATCGGCGAGTTTGACGCGAACCGTATCCGCGCCGTCGACGACATGGGCATTCGTGACCACGTGTCCCGATGCGTCGACCAAAATGCCTGTGCCGAGGGATGTTTGTTTCATTCCGCGTTCGGAGGGTTCACGTGGACCACGTTGGTTTGGCCCAAAAAACCAACCAAATGGATTGTCGAATTGCGTGCGGGGAACCTTGACTTCATGCTCGCTCGTGATGTTGACGACGGAAGGTTGAACACGGGCGACGAGGGTCGCAACGTCTGGCGTCCCAGAGAGCACGGGTGGAGTGGCAAAAGGGGCTGCGGCCGTTGCGGCTGTACCGGCCGAAGTCGTTTCGCCTGTCAAACCTTGGGGAGCGGACGAGCGTTGGCAACCCGTGGCGAAGAGAAGCAATGCCCCAGCACCAACGGAAAAAACTTTCTGAATATTCATTTTGCACCTCAGCTTGGGAGCATGAACGCGCTCGACGTTCGGGAGCACGCTCGATAAAACCGTTTGCCTGGTCGAACCATTGTGAGCCGAATGAGAGACAGACCTCTCCAGCCGTCCTAGCGGCGATGGGTTGTCGTTCAACACGTTGTTCGATGTCGATTGGACCTCGTGGTGATCTCATTCCCGACGCCGCACGACGATCGTGCGTCTTCCTGCGTCGGTTTTTGGTATACGCACGATCAACATCGGCTGTTCGAGGCGGGTGGAAACTCCGATTGTGTCGATATTCGAATGCAGCATGAAACTCCGGATTGCGCGTGGTTGCATGGGCAATTCCAAAGCTTCTCCGAACACGAACATCATAGGACCCGAGAAGCGCACGTCGACGGTCGAAGCAGCTCTCGTCCCAATGTTGAAATAAATCGTGAAGGCCGAATCATCTTCATGAATGTCGACGGGCGGCGCAAATGTCGCTGGTGTTGCAGCTGTCGGCCAAACCGAACGCAACACATCGAGCGCCAAGGCGGCATTCCTCGAGCCTTGTGGTGGCAGGTATTTCAAGAGCATGGCAATACCCCACGACCGGGAAAACGTATCGCTTTCCGCACGTCGTTGCATCTTGGGATTCGAAAGTGAAAGCTCCTGAGCCGCGTGGTTTATTCCTCCGCGAATTGGATGCTGGCTGTCGCCTTCTTGCTTGTGAACCCGGTCCGATCGATATGCACCGTGAAAGATCTGTCAACCCTCGGCTCGAACATTTGAGTCTCCGGCTCGACTGGGGCGTACTCCGCCCAAAGCCCAGACTTGCTCGTCGTCGTGAGCTGCTTTTGCGACCTGGTCGCGCCGAGTCCACGCGCACGTCCAATACCGTCTACAATGGGCTCAGAACAAAACGCATGTGTGTTCGGACGTTCTTTCTTTTCTTGGTTTTGAGCCTCGCGCTGCCCTCGCCTGCAGATGCGTCAGCGCGCGTGGCGTTACGCTGGTCGGCGCCAGTCGATTGTCCGACGGAAGAAGCGGTGCTCGCCGAAGTGGATCGTTTGCTTGGTGCACGTACGCTGGCGGAGGGGCCGAGCCTCGATGTGGTTGCCAAAGTGCGGCGAAAGGACGACGGAGCCTACGTGGTTCGTCTGGAAATACCCGGCCCAGATGGTCCTCGAGTCCGTGAAGTGAGTGCCGTGTCGTGTGCGGCTTTGGGACAAGCGACGGCATTGATCATGGCGATGATGATTGATCCCGAGGCAGCGTTGACGGCGCCAGCGAATCCGGAGCCTCCCGCTTCAGAGCCGCGGCCCGAATCTCCGACGACGAAGCCGCATGAGCCAGGAAAAACCCCGGCTGATACTCTGGTTCCTCCATGGGTATTGCCGCCATTGGTCCGCGACAAACCTTGGCTGGGGCCCGAGGCAAAAGGGCCGGCTCCGAGTCCACCGCGCGGAAAAAAAGCTCAAATTTCGCGACCTCGATTCGCCGCAGGGTTTTATCTCGTAAACGATCTCTGGTCGTTGCCAAGTCCGACGGTGGGTTTTCAAGGTATGTTGGGCGTGATCCCCGGTTTATGGAAGTTTCAGGTAGGCGCCACTTATTTCATTCAAAAAAGCAGTTCATTTTCCGAGCTGCCGAATGCCGGTGCCCAGGTGAGTTTGTTCGATCTGCACGTTGCTGCTGGGCGGGTCATTCCTGTTTATTCGAAAATCGAAATCGTTCCGCATGTTCGATTCGATGTCGGACGATTTCAGGCGGCGAGTTTTGGGGTTTCGCAGGTTGATCGGGGAAGTTTTTATTCGCTTGGTTTTGGTGCAGGGGGTGCCTTGTCGGTGCGCATTTCCAAATATGTTCGTACGGGACTCGAGGTCGACGGAATCATGCTCTTGGCGCGTCCGAAGTTTATCGTGACGGGATTGGGGGTGGCGTATGAGCCCCCGTCGATCGTGGGGCGCCTTGCTTTGGGGCTCGAGGTGCAGTTTTGATTTTTTTCTTCACGGAAGGTCGACGTGCTGGCCACTCAGCGGAATGCTTGGCACCTCTCGCGTCTGTACATGCATCGTCGATGACGACTGTCCCCGTGGACGGAACGTCGGTGGTGTGCGCTCAGGCATTGCCTACTCTGCCGCCGTTCGAGGTCATTTACGACGAGCACTTTGATTTGGTTTTTCGCAATATTCGCCGGTTGGGTGTTCCCGAGGCTTTGGTGGATGATGCGGTGCAAGAGGTATTTCTGGTCGTTTATCGGCGGATGGGGCAATTCGAGGGGCGTTCGTCATTAAAAACGTGGATTTTTTCCATCGTCACGCGGGTGGCGAGTGATCATCGACGTACGCTTCGTCGGAAGAGCCCGCATGCGCGAAATCCAGAAATGGCGATCGAAGCGGACGAGGTTGCGGACGAGCGTGTCGAAGGTCCGCACGAGCGGCTGGAGCGAATGGAGGGTGTGCAATTGCTACATCGTTTGCTCGACCAAATCGAAGACGAAAAACGCATTGTACTCGTATTCGCGGAGCTCGAAGGGATGACGGTGCCCGAGATTGCGGATACGTTGGGCGAAAATGTAAATACCGTATATGCGCGACTTCGAGCGGCGCGTCGAGAATTCGAGCAAGCGGTAGCGCGAGAGCGGGCGCGGGATACGTGGAGGTTGCGATGAGTGAGCTCGGACCTGAGGCACGGGAGATTCTTCGCAATGGGCGAGATGGGGACAATCCATCGCCTGGGGATCGCGCGCGAATTCATGCGGCGCTCATGGCCACGATCGCGGCGGGAGCGGTGACGACATTGGCGAATCAAGCCAGTGCGGGTACGACAAACCCAGCTCCCGATTTGGGACTGCCGACATCGATTGGAATTGGCAAACCCATTGTGGCGACACTGTTTGGGAGTATTTTTGCCAAAGGAATGTTGCTGGCCGTCTTGAGTGCTGCGGGCGCAGGTGCCTGGTATGCATGGGCGCCGCCGCCCCATAAACCTTTGGTTGCAACGGGCATACAAGAAAAACCCGCGGCGTCCATCGTGCACGCACCAGTCGCCCTGGCTCCCAAATCTTCGACCGAAGTTGCTCCAGAAAAACCAATCGAGCCTTTTTTCGAGGTGTCCGAACAAGTCATTTCTGCCAAGCCCGAGCCCGTTCATGCGGGGAGCACGACGAGCGCTCCCGCAGCGCCCGAAGAAACGGAAGATTCGCTTTTGGCCGAGACGCAACGATTGCGTGAGGCACATGGCGCATTGCAAAAAGGTGATCCGGAAAAGGCGTTGGCGCTACTTTCGGAGCAGGCGGCGGAGAACGAGGGGCAGAAGTTACGAGAAGAGCGGGCTGCGGCGCGGGTCTTGGCGTTGTGCAAGCTTGGTCGAGTCGAGGAAGCGCAGGCCGAAGCCGAGGCATTTTTGAGCCAAAATCCACGATCTCCGTTGGCTGATCGGGTGCGCAAGGCGTGTCCTCGAACGCCTTGACGATTTTTTCACGGACTGGTCGTGAACTGGCCACTCAACGTGTGGTGGTAGGGCGCATCCGTCAAGACTGGATGCGGAAAGGGATAGCTTGTCATGACAAACAAACACAACGTCGTTCTTTCGTCGCTTTTTCGTCTCGGGCTGGTCTTTGCTTTCGCCGGTTGCATTGAGCCTGTGATCATAGGGGGCAATGGCAATGGGGGTAATGGGGGCAATGGCAGTGGGAACATGGGGATGGGGAATCAGGGCAATACGGGTACGACGGCGTGCATGACGGATTCTGATTGTGCCAATGGGCAAGCTTGCATCAATGGCATGTGTGATGGGGATCCGCCTCTCCAAACGTGTAATGGGGTGCCGAGTCCACTGAGCTGTACGCAGACGGGATGTCCTTCGGGACAAATATGCGCCCCGGACCTCGATCCGAATAGCTGTTATCCTTCGGCGTGCGGTTGTGATGCGATGGGGGGTTGGGTATGCACGGCCGATTGCGGGCAAGGAAGTCATTGCGTTGTTCCGCAGCAATGCGGATCCAATGGCATGTGTCCGGCGGGGACGACGTGTGATGCGACGACGGGCTTGTGTGTGGCCGTTTGCGCGCCAGGGCCAGAAATCTGCAATGGCATCGACGACAATTGCAATGGTGCGGTCGACGAGCAATCCGATCCGGCATTCCCACTCTGCGCGGACGGGTCGATGTGTGTGATGGGGCAATGCGGCGGAACGAGCAACGTTTGCCGAGCGGATTCTGATTGTTTCCCGGGTCAGATCTGCATCAATGGCATGTGCGTGAATTCGATGTGCAACCCGGAAATCTGCAATGGATTCGACGACGATTGTGACGGCAACATCGACAATCAGAGTGATCCGGCGCTTCCGTTGTGCCCGGATGGCTCGATGTGCGTGATGGGGCAATGCACGGGAGGAACCAACATTTGCATGGTCGATTCCGACTGCTTCCAGGGGCAGATTTGTGTCAATGGCGCGTGCGTGAATTCGATGTGCAGGACGGAAATCTGCAATGGCCTCGACGACGATTGCAATAACGTGATCGACGACGGACCCGGATCGGTTTGTGCGGACGGCACGATGTGCATCAATGGTACGTGCGGCGGCACCACGCAACAATGCGGTCCGAATAGTCCGCCTTGTCCGCCGGGGCAGATGTGCTCGTCCATGGGCGTGTGCGTCGGCAGCTGCATGGCGAGCCCGGAAACTTGCAATGGCATCGACGACGATTGTGATGGCGCGGTCGACGATACACCTGCGGGGACGACCTTGTGCCCGAATGGCACCACGTGTGTCAATGGTACGTGTGGCGGGACGAATACGCAATGTGGTCCGATGCGACCTTGTCCGACTGGCCAGATGTGCACGGCGACGGGCATTTGCGTCACGACAGGCTGCATGCCGGCGCCAGAAACGTGCAATGGTCGCGATGACGATTGTAATGGCGTGATCGACGATGCTGCACCGGGTACGATTTTGTGTCCGAATGGTGGGCAATGCGTGAATGGTGCCTGCAGCGGCACGACGACGCAATGCGGCCCGATGGTGCCTTGTCCGCCCGGCCAAACCTGCACGACGACGGGCACTTGTGTCACGACGGGTTGCCAGCCCGTGGCCGAAGTCTGCAATGGCATCGATGACGATTGTGACGGTACGGTCGACGATGCGACCCCGGGAACGACGTTGTGTCAGAATGGCATTTGCCTTGGTGGGCAATGCCGAATTCCGTGCAACAGCACGAACAACTGCCCCATGGGCACGATGTGCGTCAACGGCGTCTGTCAATGAGTTTCAGGTAGTCGTCGAGATTACCTGGCCCGTTCGTTTTGGATTCAATCCGGGCGGCGGGCCAGTTTTCTCACTTGGCCAGCAATTTCGTCATGGCCCAAGCAGACTGGCCGCCGCGATAGAATTCAGGTATCTCGCGGGTCGCCTGATATCCATAACTTCTAAAAAGGGCCAGGGCCGCGCGATTGCTGCACGCGGTATTCAGCGTCATGCAAATGGCGTTTGCTTCATTGGCGAGAGTTTCGGCGCTGGCCAAAAGGACTTGACCGATGCCCATGCGTCGTGCGTTTTTGCGGACGGCAATGGCATCGAGGTGGGCAAGAACGGGGTGGGACCACGGTCCATAGGGCCGAGGCAACGCCTCGAATGCGACAATGGCAAACCCTAGACGTTCGCCGTCTTTTTCCGCCACGATCGTGCGCGACAGACGTCCGTGAATCATCGCTGTGATGGATTGTTTTGGCGCGTGGGACCAACGAGCAAATGATTCTTGTGCCACGTCACGAATGAAATCGTCATCGTCCTGGCGGCGGTGACGCACTGTCAAAAGACCCGTCGTTCCCATATCTGCACTCTAAAGCCAAACGATTGAAGTTGAAATACGGAAGCAGCGTTGCGCATGATTTCGCCCATATCCGAGCGAAGAGGCCGAGATTCGAGGCCTCATGACATTCCTCTTGCGCCCAGCAAAAATACATGGTACGCGTCGTGCGGGTGCTGAGGGGCGCCCGTCCCGCCAGAAAGAAGTCTTCACCCTCGCGTCGTCATTGGGTTTGGGACGTAGGCCGTCACAGACGGTCCGCAGCCCCAAATGACCAACCTAGGTCGGCGTCTTTGCAACATTCCTCGGGCCGAAGGGAGCGGGTGCCGGCCATCCAACGAGGTACACGCAATGGTCGATCCGATCGAAGAAATCAAAGTTCGGGCCAAATTACTGCAGAAACGTATCGAGCACGGTGAACCTGACGCGCTCGAGCGGTTACGCATATTGCCGGAACTCCGCAAATCCACTCCGGAAAACCTGAAAGAATTCGCCGTAGCGATTCAGCGCAAGCATTGTTTCGCCGTCGTTTCCCGCGAGCTCGGTTTCGCCGGATATCAACACGCCCAGCGCGTTTTGTCGGGCGACGAAGCCGAAAACGACTTTGGGACGATGCTTTATCCTTCGCGATGCGGAGCGCTCAATCATTGGTACGCAAATTATCAAGAAGCCCGGGATCTCCGCGCCGAGATCAACGGGTACTTGCTCGCGTACAAGAGGCATTTCTTCATTGTCGACGGATACTTCATCCAAACGCTCGGACTCGATCCGACCGATCCTGATTGGGATGCAATTGGTCGTGATTGGGTCAAGCCTGCCGATTCCGAGGCGCGGCGCCGTCTCTACGGGAAACTTCTCAGCCCCGCGGCGTGAATCATGAGGTGCGCACGGCGCTTGCCATGATGGTCGGTATCGACTATCGTCTGGCGCCGTGCCGAAACCTTTTCATTACGCCTTTCCCGTCGTCGATCTCGCCTCCACACGGCGCTTCTATGGTGAACTGCTCGGTTGTGCCGAGGGTCGAAGCACCGATACGTGGGTCGATTTCGATTTTTTCGGAAACCAAATTTCCGCACACGTTGCCGCCGAAATGCCGACCAAAGTTGCGCATGGTCACGTCGATGGAATCGAGGTTCCCATTCCACATTTTGGAGCGATCCTCGATTGGGACGAATTCGACCGATTGGCAAAACGACTCGAATCCGCCCAGATTGCATTCGTGATTACGCCCCGCATTCGATTTACCGGCCAGCCGGGTGAACAGGCGACGATGTTCCTTTGTGATTTCAGTGGAAATCCTTTGGAATTCAAAGCATTTCGCCATCCGGAAAACGTATTCGCGGCGTGATTCGCCGAACCATTCCGTAATCGTTCTTTCGTGCCTTGCAGGTTCGTTGCGCCTCTGCTACGAGCCGTCCCGCAGTGATTTGCGGCGAAGGATGCCACAGGCAGCCCAACGCTTCAAATGTTCAATGAGGCACCCATGAAGCTAGCAAGTCTACGCGGGCCCGGAAGAGACGGGACGCTGATCGTCGTCCGCAAGGATGGGCGCGCTTTTGTCCGGGCGGGAGAACGAATTCCGACGATGCAAGCGGCGCTCGATGATTGGAGCACCAACGAAAGCATTCTGCGGGATCTCGCTGCGCGTCTCGAGCGCCAGGAGATTGCTAGCGAAATGCTGGATTTTGATCAGCTTGCTCCACCATTGCCTCGGGCTTATGAATGGGTCGACGGGTCTGCGTACATCAACCACATCGTTTTGGTTCGCAAAGCGCGTGGGGCCGAGCCGCCGGAGACGCTGCGCACGGATCCCTTGGTGTATCAGGGGGGTTCGTCGGTATTGCTCGCGCCGCGGGAAAACATCGTTTTGCACGACGCTTCGTGGGGACTCGACTTCGAATCGGAAATTTGTGTGATTCTTGGGGACGTACCCATTCGAGCGAGCCAAGCCGAGGCGGCGAAATGCATACGTCTGTTTTGCTTGGCCAATGACGTTACCTTGAGAAACCTGGTCCCTGCTGAATTGGCGAAAGGATTTGGTTTTTTCAATTCCAAACCAGCCACGGCGTTTTCTCCTTTTGCTGTGACTCCGGACGAGCTTGGCGACGCGTATCGCGACGGCCGCGTGTTTTTGCGGCTGCGCAGCACGTACAATGGTCAAGTCGTTGGGGATTGTGATGCGGGGCCGGAAATGCACTTTTCGTTTTTCGATCTCGTCGCGCACATTGCCAAAACGCGGGCTTTTGGGGCGGGAACCATTTTGGGAAGCGGCACGGTGTCGAACGAAGACGAATCGCGTGGAATATCGTGTTTGGCGGAAAGACGCATGCGGGAAACGATTACCCAAGGCGCCCCGAAAACTCCCTTCATGAAGGTCGGCGACACGATTGCGATCGAAATGCTCGATGCGGCAGGTCAAGATATTTTTGGACGAATCGAACAAAAGGTGGTGTCTCCATGAAGCTTTACAGTTATTGGCGGAGTTCAGCGAGTTATCGGGTGCGGATTGCCTTGCACCACAAGGCCATTGCGTTCGAATACCTCCCGATTCATTTGCTCAAGGACGGCGGCGAGCAACATGGAGAGACGTATCGGGCGATCAATCCGATGGAACAAGTGCCGATTCTCGAATTCGAGGAAAATGGGGTAGCTCGGCGTTTGGGACAATCTTTGGCGATCATTGAATGGCTGGAAGAAAGTTTTCCCGCGGCGCCGCTACTTCCGGCGGATAGGTATCTGCGTGCGCGTACCCGACAACTGGCCGAAATCATCAATTCGGGAATTCAACCGTTCCAAAACTTGACGATGCGGGCGCTCATCAAGAATGAACTCGGTGGAGACGATGCGGCGGTGGCGCGAAGGTTCATCGAAAAGGGCTTGCGGGCGTACGAGATCATGGCAATGGACGTGGCCGGGGCCTATTCAGTTGGGGATGCGCCATCCATGGCGGACGTGTGTTTGGTGCCGCAAATGTACAGTGCGCGGTCGCTTGGCGTGAATGTCGAACAATATCCGCTATTGTTGAAAATCGAGCAAAATTGCCAAGAACGGGCTGGATTTCAGGCAGCTCATCCGGACAAACAGGTCGACGCGCAAAAATCCGCGTGAATGCAGATGCGCGACGAGGGGTCGTTCGGGAACCCAAATATCAAAAGTCGAGGAGAAGGTAGCATGTCGAAGGTCGAATCATTGGGCATCAAGCGGATTGAAGCGCTTCATTATTACGTTGCAGATCTGGAACGAAGCCGCAAGTTTTACTGCGAAAAACTAGATTTTCAAGAAGTCGCGCATTCGAGCGCCGAACTCGAAGCGGCAGCGCGGCAGAAGTCCGTTGTTTTTCAGGCCGGCGAATGCGTGATCGTGTGTTCGTCGCCCCTTGGGGAAGGTGGTCGTGCGGCGCGATATTTGCGCAAACATCCCGATGGGGTAGGCACGTTGATTTTCGAGGTCGAAGATATCGAGCGAACGTTCCAGTTGCTCGACAAGCGAGGCGGTACGCCCATTGATGCAATTGCCCGCGACAAGGATGATTCCGGCGAATTCGCGTCGTTTTCGATTACGACGCCATTTGGCGATACTACCTTCCGGTTTGTCGAGCGGAAAGGGTACCGGGCGTTATTTCCAGGTGCCGTGCATTTGGAGACGCCGCGGGGTGGGCAAAATCGCCTTGGATTTTCGCATTTCGATCACGTCACGTCGAATTTCCAGACCATGGCGCCAGCGCTTTTGTGGATGGAGCACGTGCTTGGATTCGAGCGTTTTTGGGAGATTCAGTTCCACACGGACGATGTGGCCAAGGGAGGTGATCATGGTTCGGGATTGCGTTCTGCGGTCATGTGGGATCCGAATTCGCGGGTAAAATTCGCCAACAACGAACCATACCGCCCGTATTTCAAGAGCTCACAGATCAACATATTCAACGAGGAGCATCGGGGCGATGGCGTGCAGCACGTGGCGTTGTCGGTGCCGGATATCATTTCCACGGTGCGCGAAATGCGGGCGCGAGGCGTGAAGTTCATGCCTACGCCGGGCACGTATTACGATATGCTACCCACACGTTTGAAGCAGCTCGGCGTGGACAAAATCGACGAAAGCGTGGACGAGTTGCGCGGATTGGAAGTGCTCGTCGATGGCGAGGGGCCGGGCAAATACCTGTTGCAGATTTTCCTCAAGGAATCTGCGGGCACGCATGGCGATCCGTCGGCGGGACCGTTTTTTTACGAAATCATTCAGCGCAAGGGTGATCGTGGGTTTGGCGGGGGTAATTTCCGGGCCCTTTTCGAGAGCATCGAGCGGCGACAAAAAGTGGAGGTTTCGTCGTGATCGAGCGCGTCGTTTGGGGGGACGTGCCGCGCAAGCACCACATTACGTTGCGCAATACCGAAGGCTCGTTGCGTTACGAAGAATGCGTGACGCGCGCTGGTTTCGATGGACCATACACGATTGCGTATCACGAGCGTCGACCGCATGAACATCGTGTGAGCAAGGCGGAACATGGGTTTGTCTTGCCCAAAACCGCGGGAGCACGCGCGCTGGCCAAACGGCATTATCGCAGTTCAGCGCTGCCCATGAAAAGCGGCGCGCAGGTGGACGGGCGTTTGCCGGTTTTTTTCAACGACGACCTCGTGCTTTCCATGGCGACCCCGGATGCGGCGGATCCCGTGTATTTCACGAATGCCGACGCGGACGAGTTGTTTTACGTGTTCGAAGGATCTGGGCTGCTCCGCACGATGCTTGGGGATTTGCGGTACGAAAAGGACGATTACGTTTATGTGCCCAAGGGGTTGTTTTACCGGTTTTTACCGGACGCCGTGCCGCAGCGTTGGTTTTGCATCGAGGCGCTGGGCGGAATTCATTTGCCTTCGAAATGGCGTAACGACGTGGGGCAATTGCGAATGGACGCGCCCTATTGCCACCGCGATTTCAAAAAGCCCGAATTTCGCGGACCCATGGATGAAGGCATTCGGCAGCTCGTCGTAAAAAACGAGAATGCATTTCATGGATTTACGTTGCAGCATTCGCCGCTCGATGTGGTGGGATGGGATGGCACGATTTATCCGTTCGTTTTTCCCATCCTGAATTTTCAGCCACGCGCGGGCCTCGTGCACCTGCCGCCCGATTGGCATGGCACATTTGCGGCGCGCGGGGGGCTAATTTGCAGTTTCGTGCCGCGGGTGGTGGACTTTCATCCCGAAGCCATTCCGTGTCCCTATCCGCATTCCTCGGTGGATTGCGATGAAATCATCTTCTATTGCCGAGGCAATTTCACGTCGCGTCGTGGGGTTGGTCCGGGGAGCATTTCGCATCATCCGCGAGGGATTCCGCACGGGCCGCATCCAGGCGCGTATGAAGCGAGCATTGGAGCGCGCGAAACGAGCGAACTTGCCGTCATGCTCGATACGTGGAAGCCGCTTGCCGTGACCGAAGCGGCAATTGGCGTCGAAGATGCGACCTATCAAGATAGTTTTATCGAGGGGTAGGGAAGAACCATGAAAACAGCGACCGATTATCTTTGGTTCGAAACGAAAAAACGTCGCGAGCTCGTCAATATCACCGATCGCGTAGCGGCATTCGTCGAATCGAGTGGTATTCGTGAGGGTATGGTGTTGGTTTCGGCGATGCATATCACGGCAGGTGTATTCGTCAATGATCACGAGCCGGGGCTCTGGGAGGACATTTGGCAATGGCTCGAGCATTTGGCGCCGGCACGCGAGGATTACAAGCACCATCGGACAGGTGAAGACAATGGTGACGCGCACTTGAAATCGCTCCTCGTGCACCACGAGGTGATTGTTCCGATTACGAAGGGAAAACTCGACCTCGGCACGTGGCAGCAGATTTTTTATGCCGAATTCGACGGGCAGCGGCGAAAGCGTATGATTTTGAAGGCGATGGGTTCCGACTAGTTCGTCGAGGTACGATTACCACATTTGCGAGATGCACACCCGCGTGGGGGTACGTGCCAAACCAAATTTTTCGAGCACCGGGCGGCAATGTTTGTCGAAATTTGCTTCGATTCGCGGAGCCGTGTCGTAATCGCGAATGTTGTCTCTGTAGGCGTAGCCATCCGACGCGATGTAGATACCATAAATGGTCGGGCGATCGGGCATGATACGTAATGAATCCCCGCGAGAATCGGCGTCTTCGCAGAACAAATCCGCATAATAGCGTAGCCGGTGGAATTGAATGTTCCGCTGTTTGTCGAATGCGCTCGGAATCGTGTCGCGATCCCTTGCCGGTACTTGATAACGGCAGAATCCGAAATAATCGAAGAAATCCACAAATGACTCGAACGCCTTGTACAGATGATTCACTGGCAGACCCACTTGTAAATCTTCGTAATATATTTTCAAGTCGAATGGATCGACAACGAAATCCTCGCGAAGCAATTTGAATTCGTCTTCAGATTCGTTCAAGAAGCCAATATGTCCGGCATGCTCCAAAATAGGAAGTGCCTCCTCGTAGGTCAGAGATACACCGTAGAGCCAGATGTCGGTTAGTTGGTAACTCATGGCGCCAATTCAAAGCGACGAAAGTCGTAAATCGTAATCAGGTTTTCGGGTTGGCGAGCATCTGTTCGAGCACATCGGCCAGCGTCGCAATTCCGACGGGTTTTCCAACGATCGTCGCATTGCTGATATGCTGAGTTTTCCCGTGTATTTCATTGCTATCGTAACCGCTCATGAAGACGATCGGAGTATCGTGCTGCATGCGAACTCGCGCCGCTGTTTCGATACCGTCCAATGCTCCGAGCAGATGAATATCCATGAGAATCAAATCGGGCTTCAAAGCCGCGATACTGGCCAAGGCTTCTTCACCCGAAGCGAAAACGCGGCTGACTTCGTACCCGAATCGCGGTAGGGCTCGGGACAACGCCATTGCCACGATGGCCTCGTCTTCCACGATGAGCACTTTTTTCGTCGTCATCTAGCGGTCCTCCAATTGACTTTCGATAGGAGTTTTCGAGGTGATTTCAATTTGGAATGGTCATACGCGCTCGGAATAGAGCGTATCGGCAAATTCGATGTGACAAGCCAATCCCTGAGGCGACGCGTGAAATGCAACCGTTCCTTTTAATTGATGCTCGACAATCATGAAGATGGTTTGTAAGCCGAGGGTCGTTTGGTGACGAGCATCGAATTCGTGGCCAAGGCCAATACCGTCGTCGCGGACTTCGAGTTGAATCGTATGGGGTGCTTTACGGCGCAGCCGAATGAAAATGTTCCCTACGCGCCCCGCGGGAAACGCATGTTTGAATGCGTTCGTGACGAGTTCGGTGACGACCAACCCACAGGGAATCGCCGTATCGATCAGCGCGGAGATCTCTTCGGCATCGATGTGCACAACAATCCGTTCCGGGGTCAAAGAATGGCTACTGGCGAGCGCTGGAGCCAATTCACGCAAATATTCGCCGAGGTCGAGACGGGAGAGGTTTTTCGATTGATAAAGCTTTTGGTGAACGAGCGCCATCGCGACGATCTTGTTTTCTACGTCGGCAAAAAGTCGCTGTACTTCCTCGTTTTGCGAGTGCATCGCGTGCAAATTCAGCATTGAGCGAATCACGAACATGTTGTTTTTCGTCCGATGCGCCAGCTCCCGGAGAACGGTTTCTTTCTCTTGGCGCAACGTTGCTTTGATGGACTCTTCGCTGCGTTTTCGTTCGCTGATGTCCTGCACCATCGACACGACTTGCCGTTTTCCGCCCACGCTCATGATGAAACCATGATAGAGGCAATCGATCTCGCGACCATTTTTGGCCCGACAAACGATTTCTTCGTTGCGGACATAACCGCAATCCGCCATTATCGCCAAAAGCTTTGACGCCGTATCGGGGCTGAGCCAGCCCAGCTTCAGCGTGGATGCACCAATGGCTTCGTCGCGCGTGTATCCTGACACTTCGAGAAAACGCTGATTGCATTCCACCAAAGTCAGCGTTTCCAGGTCGAAGATTCCGATCATGAGCGGAGCCAAATGAAATGCCTTCGAGAATTTTTCTTCACTCGCGTGAAGAGCAAATTCCGCTTCTTTTCGGGCGGTCGTATCCGAGGTGACAGACACGATCCTCCAATCTGCAAATTTGCAACTCACCGAGCTCGCGGCCAGCCAAGTGAATTTGCCATCTCGGCGCGCGAATCCAGTTTCGACATCGAGTGCCGATGCTTCTCCAGCCAAGATTCTGGAGACGGAGAACTCTTCAAGCTCTCGCAGACTGCCATCTGCGCGGAAATACCTTCGAGCCTTATAGGTCCCATTGACGAATTCCGCCGCAGTCAGATCGCTCATGCGGAGGAACGCGGCATTGTATTTGAGGGGTTGACGATTGTGGTCGAGAACCGCGATACCAACGGGTAAAACGTCGAAAAGGAATTCGAGTTTGTCGTTGCTCTCTTTTAGCTGAGTTACGTCAGTGAAGGTCAAGACGACACCATCAACCGCATCGGCCGTCGTCCGATAAGGCAGAATGCGGACGAGAAACCAACGTGCGTCGTGGGTTTGCAGTTCCATTTCGAGGGGCTCACGCGTCTGGAGGACGCGGCGCGTATCCTCATGTAGGTGGTCGTATCGCAGCCGATGTATGAATTGGGCGAGGGGGCGCCCGATATCCGCGACAATCAAGTCGACAACATCTGTGGCCGCGAGCGTAAACCGACGAATGCGCAATTTCGCATCCAAGAAAATCATGCCCACGCGGGCATTATCCAGAAGGTGCTTGATGTCGCTCTGAGCATTCGTCAATTCGTCGATCTTGTGATGCAACTCGGTATTCAACGTGCTGAGTTCTTCATTGACCGACTGTAATTCCTCTTTCGACGTTTGCAGCGCTTCATTGATGCTTTGAAATTCTTCATTGGAAGATTGCAGCTCGTCGTTCGCCGACCTGAACTCTTCATTGGTTTGCCCAAGTTGTTCAATGGTCGCGTATAGATATTCCCGGGTGGATTGCAATTCGTGGGCGAGCTCGTTGATGCGTCTTGCTTCGGCGCTCGAGAGGTCAATGATTTCGTCTTTCGGAGCGGACTCCGGGGGTGGCGACAACTCCGTGAGCGTGATGATAATCAAGCGAGATGCTGGTGCTGATTTTACAATTGGCGCTGCTGTCAGGCGGACCCGAATCATGCCTTGTTCGTGGCGTACCGTAATTGTGTCACATTGATATGGTTTTTGATGGGTTTTGACATTGTGCACGGCCGTTGCTAGCGGAATGCGTAATCCCTCGCGAGCTACTTTCAGCAAATTCGTGCTGACCTCGCCGGTCGTTGGCTCCAAAAAATTACCCGTACGTCCATGAATGTACAACATGTCGCCGTCTTCGTTCACGACGATGGATGTCGGGGTATATTCGGCAAGCAAGATTTGCTCGGTTAATTCACGCAAATTGATTGGTTTGTCCAGAGCAATGGTCGCGGATGGCTTGGGTTTGCTCCGCTCGGACTTCTGTATCGCTACGACCGCGCTCGTTTTCGGGGCGACTTCTTGGCGCTGGAAAATCTTCCATTTGTGATCAAGTGGCCTGAAAAATCGTTGAGAATCTCCAATGGTCTCTGATTTTCCCAAAAAAAGGTATCCATCTGGGCGGAGTGCATAATGAAATATCGGGAGGATCTTATTTTGTAGCTCGGGACCGAAATAAATCATCAAGTTTCGACAACAAATCAGATCGAGCTTGGAAAAAGGAGGATCCTTGAAGACATTATGTGCCGCAAAGACCACCGAATCTCGAATTTGACGGTCGATGGCCACAGTCAACTCGTTTCTTTCCGCGGTGAAGAACTGCCGAAACCGTCCGGGGTCCACGTCCGCCGAAATACTCCTCGGGTACCGTCCCTTGCGGGCCTTATCGAGCGCTCGGGAATCGATATCTGTGGCAAATATCTGAAATTGTAGCGGTTTCTGATGTCGAAGCGCTCGCTCGTGAAGCATGATCGCCAATGAATATGTTTCCTCCCCCGTCGAACACCCCGGCACCCAAACTCGAATTGGATTATTGGGTTCACGCCGCGCACACAGCTGGCGGAGCACGAGGTGATCCAGGCAAGCAAACGCTTCGGGATCACGAAAAAAGGAAGTAACTCCAATCAAAAGTTCGCGAAATAATGCCTCGACTTCCGCTGCATCCGAATCGAGCAACCGCACATAATCATCGACGCTGCCGACTTGACTGAGCGTCATGCGCCTAATGATTCGGCGTATGATCGTATTGTTCTTGTATCCGGAGAAATCATGTCCCATCCGTTGTTGCAATCGATTCAGGATTTTTTGCAACGTCTCGCCATGAAGGTTATGAAAATGCGCCTCGTCCGTGGTCGTCTGCGCCAGACGAGCCGCATAATTCATCAATTTGGTCGCGATTTCTTCAGGGGTGCCGACCAGATCCGCAATGGGGTCGGAAGATAAATGGATCGACCATTCATGGGCCGCGTCGAGGAGGCTGGCTGTCGAGAGCGTCAAGCCACCGTGCTCTTTGATGGATTCGAGCCCTAGCACACCATCAGCGTCGATTCCGGCCAAGAGGATTCCAATCGCCCGGTCCCCTTGGTCTTTGGCCAATGAACGAAAGAAACTATCGATTGGAAGTAGCAATTCCTGCGGCGTCAATGCGGTAGTGGAATGCAAAATGCCGTGCAGAATCGTGAGGTGTTTCTCCGGCGTAATCAAGTACATGGTGTTTGGCTCGACAAACACCCCACTTGAAGCGTGCATCACGGTCATTGGGGTGTGACGCTTCAATACGTCGATATGCAATGCATCACGCGAAGGCTCGCCGTGAAGGACAATGATGAATGCAAATCCCGTATCGGCTGGCAACCGATCCAAAAGTCGCGTCAATGTGTCCAAGCGAGTCGTTGGCGCGCCGATTCCGACGACACGTGGCCGAGGAGCAGTCTTCCCCAACACGTCGTCATGCGCCACGATTCGTTCTGCCGTGTCGCCCTCGTCTGACATGCCAATGATCCTCGTTGTTGCCAGTCGTACCCAATCGCCTCGGCGAACGTAAGGGAATTGAATCCTTCATCGCAAGAACATTCGTGCGCTACCCACAAAATTTTCGTGTATATCCATCCTCGCAACAATGCACATTTGTAGCGTGCGCTAGGAACATTGCATGGTGAATGCGAGCACCAAATACCGGGCCCAGAAATGTTTGGGCTGATGTTCACGGTCGGCAAACAAATCAACGGATGTTGGTGACTTTTATGATTCGAATAACGGTGCGGAAACTTGCCTTGGCGGATTGCTCCTGGATTTAGGACGATTCGCGCAAGATGCCCGAGCGGTCGACGATGAGCACGTGATTACGCCACTTGACCGTGCGCGTGCGCAAGGCGTGGGCAAATGCGCAGGCGAGGGTAACGTCGGCGAGGATTGCATCACGCAGAATACCGAAGAATCGAATGGGTCGACCGGCAATGTGCGTCGCAAAAAGAGCAATGAGAAATCGCGTGGTCAAAACGAGGGCGGCTGACAGAAAACCCGAAATTGGTTCCATAAAGGACAACCATAAAGAAGCGACCACGATCGGCCACGTGGCGAAGAATAGCCCCGGGTAGCTCCACAATAAAATGGTTCGCTGCGCCCGGATCACGGTGAGCCAACGAGCGAATCGAGCGACGACTGCGGGCCAAGGCCGACCAGACGCCAAAGAGCGGGCGACGATGGGGACGGTTACGATACGCCCGCCGCATTCATGAATTCGTCGGGCTATCTCCATATCTTCGCCGAGGTACCCGACCAGAGATTCAAATCCGCCGATCGTATTCAGAGCATTTCTTCGAATGGCAAACAATTTCCCTACCAATCCCCGCGGATCGAGTCGGGCGAGAATGGGAAATGAATGCAAAGATGCTCCAAGGACCGCCCCTGAAGCCAGATCCCCCCAGGTTCTTGGTTCGGCGCATTCCACCGGGGGTGCCCAGGCGACCCATATGGACATCGAAGCAACCACGGGGGCAATGAGCACGTCCAGGTCGACGTCGGTGAGGTCCACGTCGCTATCGGCGACGACGATGATATCCGCATCATTTGCGACCGCCGCCAATTGCGCGACTTTGCGATTGGGCCCTCCACCACCGGTAAAAACGATTTCGGCGTCGAGACCATCTTTGGCCAGGATGGATACCGCTCGTCGCGCCGCGGTGACTGCAGCGTCCGTTTCCGATTCAATGGCGAAACGGCAGCGCATGTCGAAGGATCGCCGCGCATTGGTCAAGGACGATAACGTACGCTCCAACGAAGGTTCGGCGCCAGCGCAGGGGCGGACGATCAAGACCGATGGTTTTTCCAGACCAAGGTCTTGGGGCAGTTTGCCTCGACGCACGGCGCGGTCATACCAAATTCGGCGCCGCATGGCTTCCAAGGACGTCCAAAAAACGGCCATGGACCAACATACGATCGTCATGCCAAACGGTGAAGGCGAATTCATGCGCCAGGAGCTACGCGCCGCATGCGATAAGGGAGCATGAATTGCACGATGCGACTTTTCCAACGATCGAGGGACAGCGATTCATGAACGCCTTGCGCATAGGACCCCAAATACGAGCCGCGGACTTCCGAGCGCGAATAAAATGGCGTATCTTCTAGCGTGCGGATCAAGCGTCCCGAAGTATGCGGGTCAACGCGCATCGTGCGCGACAAACCCCAGCGCGTTTTATCGAGATACCGTTCGACGAGTGGCTCCACTGGGTTTGTCTGACCATTGGCTCCGAATGCATGTTGAATGACGTGCCGCGAGCCATCACGTCGAAATGCATCATAGGTGACGATCATGCGTTCTTTCGTGGTCGTGCGACACCAATTCCAGCTGGAGAATCCATCTTCGAGTGGTTCACTACCCGCATTCGTGTCGACATATGCAAGTCCTGTCCAGCGCACGTCGCCGGGGCGCTGCAATTGCACCTCGGCGCGGGCAATGGGGGCAATGGGCCCCCAACGATGTCGACCATGGCTATCCAAGACAAACGGTTTGTCCGCGCCAAGCGTTAGCGGATGGATACGCACGGTTCCCGAAATGGACCCGGGAAGTGGTGCAGTTTTTTCTGAAAAACGAACTGTGAATACGTCGTTTTCCCACTCCATCGAACTCGCGCCAATGACCAAGGCCGTGCGATACCGACGAACGTCGTTGCCACCATGTTCCGTAAACGCCCAGGCGTTACGTTTTGGGCCATAAACAGCGACGTTCATCGAGCAATGCGCGAGGGGATCACCCATTCCGCGTTGCCGAGCGCGAGCATAGAATGGCGAAAAGACGCTACCTACGAGACCAATGATGGTCAAACCGTGCGCACCATCGTCGGAGAGAGCATCTAGATACCACCACGCATAACCGTTTCGCGGGATTGCGTCGTCGAAGCGAGGTCCTGTTCCACTGCTTTCGCACACAGGCGGCCCGACAACGCTGCCATCGGTACGCCCGCTCCCGGGTGCGCTGCTCCGCCCGCGAGATACAATCCCGGAATCTTGGTGCGCGAGGTCGCTCGATGAAATGGCGATGTCATCCCGTGCGATGCCGGACCATAAAGCGCTCCCCCCGTTGCTGGAAACATCCGCTCGAATTCGGTCGGTGTCGTCACGACGGGTGGCGCGGTAAAGCGGGGAAAGCCTAGACCCGCTCGCCGAAGGAGCGAAAAGGCTGCGGTTTCGCATCGTTGAATCTCCGATATTGAAGGGCTATTGCTATCGCCTGTGGCTGGGGCATTCACGAGAATCAAGAATCGTTCCGGACCGGGTAAAACCTGGCCCTTGTCGTCACGATCTTGAGCACAAACGTAAACCGTTGGATCGGTCGGCAAGACGTGCCGATCGAAAAGCTCGCGGAACTCTCGAGTATAATCTGCGGAAAAGAAAACATTGTGTCGGACCAAGGG
>DAOMZH010000004.1:0-55712 GCA_035437985.1 Polyangium sp. (in: bacteria)
CATGCCTTTCCGCAGCCACAGGTGCTTCCTCGATGATTACGTGGGCGTTGGTGCCCGAAAGCCCGAATGCAGAAATGCCTGCACGTCGTCGTGAATCGCGGATCGGCAATGGCCACGTTTGCAATGAATCGATCACGTGTAGGGGCAAATTATTCCAATCGATATACGGATTACGCGGCGAACAATAAAGAGTCGGCGCTACTGTGCCATGACGTAGCGAGGCAAGCAATTTCGCAATGCCAGCGAGTCCCGAGGCAGCCTCGAGATGACCAATGTTGGTTTTTAATGCGCCGAGGAACAATGGGCGCTTTGGGTCGCGACCACGACCATACACTGCAGCGAGGGCGTGAACTTCAATGGGATCCCCGAGCGCCGTACCTGTGCCGTGACATTCGACGACATCGATATCGGTAGGGGAAATGCGGGCGTTGTCGAGGGCGGCTTGAATCACTTTTTCTTGCGACGGACCGCTCGGCGCCGTAATGCCACTGCTTGCTCCGTCGTGATTCACCGCACTGCCACGAATGAGCCCAAGTACTTGCCGTCCTTTGGCGCGTGCATCGCCCAATCGTTCCAAAGTCAAGACGACTGCGCCTTCACCCCGGCCAAACCCGTTCGCCATTGCGGAAAATGTTTTCGATCGTCCGTCAGGCGCCAACGCTCGCGTGCGAGAAAGAATGGCAAATGTTTCGGCAGCAGCCATGACCACCGCACCGCCGACCAAAGCCAAATCGCATTCCCGATCCCGCAATGCTCGGCAAGCCAAATGCAGGGCAACGAGCGACGACGAACATCCCGTATCGACCGAAAGCGCCGGCCCTTGTAGGCCGAGCGTAAATGCCAAGCGTCCAGCAGCAAACGCTGCTTGGGATCCCGTTACGACATAAGCGTCTACGTCGCGCGCTTCCTTTTGCAGCAATCCATAGTCGCCCGTGGCAATGCCCACGAAAACACCGGTCCGGGAATCACGAAGTGACGCGGGAACCAAACCAGCATTTTCCAAGGCCTGCCACGTCGTCTCCAATAGAAGGCGATGTTGCGGATCGACGTGTATTGCTTCGCGCGGCGTTATCCCGAAGAATTCCGCATCGAACAAATCAATGCGGTCGAGAAACGCTGCCTGACGGGCATAAGACTTGCCGCTTGCATCAGGATCAGGATCGTAAAGCGTACCCAAGTCATAACCACGCGCTGTCGGAACCTCGCTTATGGCATCTCGCCCCTGCGCCAAAAATTCCCACAAGCTTTGCAGATCGAATACACCGCCAGGCAGGCGCAATCCAATGCCGACGATAGCCACTTGGTCGTCATCACTCGAGCTGTCGACGTTGGGAACCGGAACGAGAATCGATTCTCGAGGTTTCGTTTTTTCGAGCAAACGATTCTGTAGAAAACTGGCCAACCGTTCGGGCGATGGATAATCAAATGCAAGTGTCACCGGAAGGTTCGTCCCGACAACACGCTGAAGTCGGCGGCGTAATTCGACTGCGGTGAGCGAATCGAGGCCCAAATCGAAGAATCCTGTACGAGGATAGATATTGTCGGCATTCGGATGACCGAGGACGGAAGCCGTCTCCCCGAGGACGAGCGCGAGAAGATGCGGCAGACGTTCGTTTTCGGGCATGTTTTGCAATTGTGCCGAGAACGTGTCGTCTGAAGAGGCCAGAATGGATGTTTCGAGAGCGCGTCGAGCTTCGAGAATTTCGTGCAGCAACGGCCGCGGACGAGCGGCAACAAATGCAGGCGCGAAACGGGCCCAATCGATATCGGCAATGGCTATCGTCGTTTCGCGCGAACGCCATATTTGCTCGAACGATTGCATAGCCAATTCGGAACGAAGTGGAATCACGCCATGACGTGCGGGTCGCTCGTGCCCAATGCCTGCGCCCATCCCCGCCCCAGCCCAAATTCCCCAGGCAATCGAAGTCGCAGGCAGGCCCATGGCGCTGCGTCTTTCGGCGAGCGCATCCAAATATGCATTCGCTGCGGCATAAGCGCCCTCTTGTCCCACACCCCAAACCCCTGCAATGGAGGAAAACATAACAAATGCGTCGAGCGTGGTGGTCTGAAGCAATTCATCGAGATGCTGTGCACCCGAAACTTTGCCAGAAATGAGTTCAGCGAGATCTGCTAGGGTGGTTTTCGCAAGCGGAACGAGTTTTGCCGTTCCCGCGGTGTGCACGACAGCTCGTAACGTATCGCCGCATGCCGTGATTGTTTGCAATAGCTTCTCGACCGATTGCCGATTGCTCATGTCGCATTCGAGCACCGATACCCGAACGCCGAGCGAAGCCAAATCGTCTCGTAAAACCTTGGCCGTGGGAGCTTCTTGGCCGTGTCGACTCGCCAGCACCAAATGCGTAGCCCCCGATCGCGCCAACCAGCGAGCTACATGCGCTCCCAATGCGCCCGTTCCGCCCGTCACGAGCACGGTTCCGCGGGGCTTCCAATCTTGTGCCATCTGCGCCAAATCCAGCGGAGCACGCATGAGACGTCGCACGAAGAGCCCCGATCCGCGTAAAGCAAATTGATCCTCGGAATTCGGAGAGGTCAAAGCAATGGCGAGTCGTGATGCATCGACAGCGTCGAGTTTGTCTGGAAGATCCAAAAGGCCACCCCAGCTTTTGGGTCGTTCAAGAGCGAAAACTCGCCCCAATCCCCAAACCATCGCTTGGGCTGGACAGCGAAGTACGTCCGAACGACCAATGCTCACGGCTCCGCGCGTGAAAAGCCACGACGGCAGGTTCGAGCCGCAATCGTCGAGCACTTGAATCAGCGTCAACGTCAATGCCAATCCGCGTGGCAGCGAGGCGAATCGAGGCAACGGTGTTTCATCCTGCGCGAGCAGAGATAGGATTCCGCGCCAAGAACGACCATTGAGAAGAGAGATCAAGCGCGAACAGAGATGGGGGCGTTCGAGGTCGGCTTCATCCAAGCGTACGAATTCGATAGTGGCTTTTTGCTCGCCGAGTGTTCGAGAGACGGCGAGCGTGAATTCATCAGGATTACCTGAATGAAACAATAACCATGACCCGGATATATCGGCATCGCGCGGGCCCAAAAAAGGTTGCCAATCGATTCGATACCGAAGCGAATCGAGTGCGACTTCGGGGCGAGTGAGCGATTCTTTCTGGGGGTCCAACCAATATCGCGATCTCTGAAAGGGATACGTCGGTAAAGGTACGCGATGAGCGCTCGGTAAGACCTTGGCCAAATCCACGGGCAAGCCATGAATGAACAGTTCGGCAAACGAAAGGAGAAGGCGGGAAAAGTTCCCCTCTTCGCGGCGCAAAGAAGGCACGATGGCAGATTCGATGCCCATGGACGCCGCGGTTTCTTCGAGCGCATACGATAAAACCGGATGGGGACTGATCTCGAGGAAAAATCGAAAGTCATTCGCGAGCAAGGATTGCGTGGTTTCGCAAAAACGTACCGTCTGGCGCAGATTTCGATACCAATATGCAGCGTCGAATGGCGAATCCTCGCAGAGCTCGGCAGTTACCGTCGAATAAAATGGAATCGTGCACTTCAATGACGAAATATCCGCAAGAGCGGTCAGCAATTGCGTGTGAATCGCTTCCACTTGGGGGCCATGTGATGCATAACCGACACGAATCTTCTTGGCAAAAATTCCTCCGGCTGAAAGCTCGGCAATCAATGCGTCGACTGCGCCAATGTCGCCACTGACCACGCTCGAGCGGGGGCCATTGAGCGAGGCAATGGCCAATTTATCTCCCCAGGCAGCGATTGTCGCCTCGAGTACGTCGACGGCCAATTCCACAGAGGCCATTGCCCCGTGTCCGTCGAGCTGCGCAAGGGCTCGCGAACGCAATGCGACGATTTTGCAAGCATCCTCGAGGGACAAACCACCGGCCACATAAGCCGCCGCGATTTCACCTTGGCTATGTCCTACGACGGCATCGGGAACGATTCCAAAAGATCGCCATACTGCCGCGAGCGAAACCATGACCGCAAAAAGAACGGGTTGCACGACATCGACACGATCGAGCGAAGCAGCCCCTTTTTCCTGACGCAATACGTCCAGCAATGAGAACGAAACGTGAGGCGCAAGGGCACGAGCGCAGGCTTCGATTTGCATTCGAAATTCCGGTGTGGAATCGAGCAATACGCGGGCCATGTTCGGCCATTGCCCTCCTTGGCCAGGAAAAACGAAAACAAGTCGACCCTTTTTGCGCCCATCATTACGGACGATGTCGGAAGCTTCGCCATTCTGCGCCAAAACATCGAGGGCCCGAAGAAGGGTCTCGCGGTTGGAGGAAACGATGGCGGCACGATGCTCGAAATGCGTGCGGGTCGTCGCCAAGGAATAAGCAATGTCCCCCAAGGAATATTCGGGGTGCGCAACGATAAAATCGGCCAAGCGACGCGCCCAGGAGCAGAGCGCGCTTTCGCTTTTTGCCGACAAAAAGAACGGTAATGGAGTATCGATGTTCGTTTCTGGAGAAACGCGATTTTCGAGTGCGGGAGGTTCTTCGAGTATGACATGCGCATTCGTCCCGCTGATTCCGAACGACGAAATGCCGGCGCGTCGGGGACGACCATTTCGAGTCCAGGGAATGGCCTCATTCAACAAACGAACCTGCCCCGCCGCCCAATCGATATGCCTCGAAGGCACATCCGCATGCAAGGTTTTGGGCAATATACCATGGTGCATGGCCAGCGCCATTTTAATGATCCCGCCAACACCTGCCGCTGCTTGGGCATGACCAATGTTCGATTTGAGCGAACCAAGCCACAAGGGTTCGTCCGCGGAGCGTCCCTTTCCGTAGACGGCCATGAGAGCCTGGGCCTCGATTGGATCCCCAAGTTCGGTGCCCGTTCCGTGTGCTTCGACGGCGCCAATGTCGCGTGGCGAAAGTTGCGCATTGTCGAGCGCTTGGCGAACGACGCGTTCTTGTGCGGGTCCGTTTGGCGCGGTCAAACCTTGGCTCTTTCCATCTTGATTGACGGCCGATCCGCGAATGACACCAACGATGGGATAACCGCTGCGTTGCGCGTCGTTCAATCGGGCAAGGAGAAGAATCCCCGCTCCTTCCGCCATTCCGAAGCCATTGGCTGCGGCAGAAAATGCTTTGGAACGTCCTTCCGGCGATAACGCGCGTTGCCTGCTGAATTCGAACAAAATCGTGGGTGTGGCGAGAACGGTCACCCCACCAGCAAGAGCGAGGGAGCATTCACCGCGACGTAATGCTTGACAAGCCAAGTGAATGGCGACGAGCGACGAACTGCAGGCGGTATCAATCGTGATTGCTGGGCCCTCGAAGCCAAACGTATAGGCGATTCGTCCTGATGCAACGCTGCCAAAACTACCAATTCCAAGATATCCTTCGAGGTCTTCCGGGGCATGGGTGCGCCTCCCACCGTAATCATTGTAAATGACGCCTGCGAATACGCCGGTGGAGCTGCCATTGAGCGTAGGAACATCGATTCCTGCACGCTCCAATGCCTCCCAAGAAAGTTCGAGCAGAATACGCTGCTGGGGATCGATGGCCAACGCTTCCCGCGGACTGATATTAAAGAATGCCGGATCGAAATGATCGGCGTCGTGCAGAAATCCTCCTTGGGAAACGTAGGTCTTATGCGGAACATCGGGATCGGGATCGTAAAGGCTCTCCACGTTCCAGCCACGATTCTTGGGAAAATCGGAGATGGCATCCGAACCATTGAACAATAATTTCCAAAGATCTTCGGGCGATTGCACCTGCCCGGGATAGCGGCAACTCATCGCGACGATCGCAATCGGATCCTCGATTGTTGCCTGAGTCATGGGTTTTGGCGAAATGGGTTCGTCATTGCGACCGAACAATTCACCACCAATACGCCGAAGAAGAGCGTCGGGTGTGGGGTGATCGAAAAGTAGCGTCGACGGCAAACGTAAACCTGTCGCCGCAGAAAGCCGATTACGCAATTCAACCGCCATGAGTGAATCGAGACCCAATTCTTGGAGCGGTCGATGCGCATCGATCGTTTCGGCATAAGCATGTCCCAAAACGACAGCAATCTCTGCGCGGATTTTCTCCGCCAAAACGCGCTCTTGGTCAGCGACCGACAAACCTCGCCCCAGCGCGGGACGCGCCTGTTCGAGCGCAACAATCCCCTTCGTTGCCGCACGTATCGACGTCGAGCGGACGAAATCATGCAGCAGTGGGCTCCCAGTTTTTCCGGATGTCGGGGGCACCAAACGAGCTGGCACGAAGCAAGGCTCGACGCCATTCATTGCCGCATCAAAAAGAGAAATAAACTCTGCCGATGATAAGGCGCCCATTCCGCTGCGGGCGAGACGTGCCCGATCGGCTTGGCCAAGATGCTCAGTCATGCCCGAGGACTCGGACCAAAATCCCCAGGACAACGATGTCCCCGCCAAACCTCGGGCGCGACGATGAAATGCGAGAGCGTCGAGGAACGTATTCGCGGCAGCATAGTTGGATTGACCTGCGCTACCGAGAATCCCCGAGAGGGACGAAAAAAGAATGAATAGCGGCAAATCCAGCGTTTGCGTCTGTTCGTGCAAATGCCACGCGGCATCAACTTTGGGGCTGAAAACATGCGAAATGCGGTCTGGCGTCAATGCCGTCAACACGCCATCATCGAGAAGTCCTGCGGTATGCACCACACCTGTGAGAGGATGCTCCGGCGATATCGAAGCGAGAAGTTTTTGTAATGCAGCGCCATCGGCAATGTCGCATGCGGCAATGGTAACCCGAGCTCCTATATTTTCGAGTTTACGTTGCAGAGCTTCCGCGTGAGGGGCATTGGGGCCTTGGCGCGATGCCAGTAGCAGATGCCGAATGCCATATTTCGATACGAGGTGCTCAGCAAAAAGAACGCCGAGTTTCCCCGTTCCGCCCGTCATGAGCACCGTACCGTTGCAATCCAGGGTTCGAGGCAAGGTGAAAACGACTTTGCCGGTATGTCGGGCTTGGGCCACGAAGCGAAAAGCTTCCGGAGCCCTACGAATATCGTAAGAAGTAATGGGAATCGGATGAAGTGCGCCGCGCTCGAATAAAGCGACCAGCTCGGCGAGCATGTGCTGAATTCGATCGGGGTCGACGTCGAAGATATCGAAAACGCGATAAGTCACACCAGGATACGTTTGGGCAATGATTTCTGGGTCGCGAATATCGATTTTGCCCATTTCGATGAATCGACCACCCCGCGGTAAAAGGCGCAACGAGGCGTCGATGAATTCGCGAGAAAGGCAATCGAGAACCAAATCCATCCCCTCGCCCGCGGTGAATTCTAGAAATTGCTTCTCGAATTCAATGGTTCGTGACGAAGCGACGTGCGCTTCGTTCAAACCCATTGCGTGCAGCGTTGCCCATTTTCGAGGACTTGCCGTACCGAATACCTCGGCGCCAAAATGACGTGCGATTTGCACGGCAGCCATTCCCACGCCCCCCGCTGCGGCATGAATCAATACGCGTTCGCCAGCCTGCAACCGACCGAGATCGATGAGGCCGTAATACGCCGTGAGAAATACAATTGGAATCGACGCTGCGCGAAGGAATGAAAAATTGGCCGGCATCCGAATCAGCCATCGATGATCGGTTACGGCGACGGGCCCGAATGCGCCCAAAAACAAGCCCATGACGCGATCACCGGGGACGCAGTTGGATACTCCCGAACCGACTTCCGTAACGATTCCCGCGCCCTCTGCCCCCAGCGGACCAACGTCGCGGGGCAACATTCCCAAAGAATCGAGGACATCGCGAAAGTTGAGTCCTGCCGCGCGCATTTCAACGCGTACTTGTCCGGGCGCAAGAGGCGCCAAAACGTCGGGATTCGCGACCAAACGAAGCTCATCAAAACTTCCTTTGACTGGAATTTCCATCCGCCACGCGGCCGCATGGGCAGGTATGGAAAGCGCATCCGCTTCGGCAGGTCGCGTCAATCGCGGAACATGCAGCATTCCTTCGCGCAGAGCCGCCTGCTGATGTCCCGAATCGATGGATTGGAAAAGCGCGGCCCACGATTCATCGTGGTCATCGATATCGAGCGCCAGGATGGCGCGATCCGGATGTTCGGACTGCGCCGTGCGCAAAAGGCCCCATAACGGGGCGTGAGATAATGCAACGACGTCTTCCTCGACACGCGTGGCGACGGCGCGCCGCGTGAGCAAGACAAGTTTAGCCTCGACAAACAGGGGATCCGTGACGAAGGTTTGCAGGGCCGAGAGAATGTAATGAGTCGATTGATGTGCAGAAGCAATGACGTCGGCACTCGATTCGTCGGGCGACAGGATCAAGACTTCGGGCGTAGTTTCTCCGGATCGCACGGCAGCGTCGAATTGCGCAAAATCCGCGTATCGCTTGACATGGGCATCTTTCGCGGAAGCTTGGGCGGGTATCGTTTGGAAAAGCGAACCAATGCAGGCATACGAACGGGAGACGTGGAAACCATCCCTTCTCTCCGCTGCACGCCATTGCACGCGATGGAGTAAATCGGACAACGCGGCGCTTGCATTGCGGACGATGGACTTCGATGCCGGGCGCATACGTAGTGCGTCGACGGAAAGCACAGGTTCACCGGCGACATCTGCGAGTTCGAGGCGCACCGAGTCGTCAGGGTGCCGTAACAAACGTGCCCGTAAACAGTTCGCTCCGGTGGCATAGAGAGAAACGCCGGACCACGAAAATGGAAGCCCGATTCTCCCGTGTTCGTCGAGGGAGTCGATTTCGAGCACATGCAGAACGGCATCGAAAAGAGCCGGGTGAAGACCGAATTCGCTCGATTCGGCGACGAAACTTTCGGGTAATTGAACCTCGACGAACCATTCGTCATCACGTCGCCACGCGGCCCGCAAACCTCGAAAACACGCGCCATACGGGAGCCCAGCGCGAGCCAAGCGCGGATACACTTCGGATAAATCGACCGATTGGGCTTGGTTCGGCGGCCATTCACGCCATTGAAATTGCGCGTTCGAGATGGATTTCGTCAGGTTTCCCTGAGCATGACGTTTCCATGGGGCATTCATTGCCGACGCTTCCATCCGCGAAAAAAATAGAATAGGGCGGCGCGCGGTTTCATCGGGCGACCCAATACGAATTTGCAGCTGAACGGCGCCTTCCGTGGGCAATGCGAGGGGGGCTTCGACCGTGAAATCTTCGATTCGTGAAAGGCCTACCTGCTGCGCAGCAGACAGAGCCAATTCGACAAAAGCAGTTCCCCCGAGCAAGACTTGATCAAATACGACGTGATCCAAGAGCCAGGGATGTGTGTGTTTCGCCAAACAGCCGGTTAAGACGAATGCATCGTCGGCGGCAAGAGATATCGCCGCCCCGAAAAGAGGATGATTGCTGGATTCAATCCCCAGGGAACGCGGGTCAACGCGGGGCGGTGTTTTTTGCGGCACCCAATGGCGCTCACGCTGAAAGGCATACGCAGGCAAAGGAATTCGCCGCCCTGGAGGCAGAGCTTTGCCCCAATCAATGGAGAATCCCTGCGTAAACAATTCACCCAGGGAACGAAAGATGCGCACCAATTCGCCTTCGTCGCGCTGCAATGAGCCAACGACCGTCACCGAATGGCCCCCAGCTTCCGCCGTATGCTCGATTGGTAATGACAGGACGGGGTGCGGGCTGATTTCGACAAAGCCCAGATGCCCCTCGGTCATGAGCGATTGAATGACGTCAGCAAAACAAACGGATTGACGCAAATTTTGATACCAATATTGCGCATCGAGCTCGCTTCCATCGATAAGCTGACCCGTAACGGTGGAATGAAATGGAATGCGGCAAGATTGCGGGGCAATTTTTCCAAGTGAAATAAGTAATCGTTCCCGAATGCTTTCGACGCTGGCACAATGGGAGGCATAACCCACCCGAATTTTTCGGGCGAATATGTTTTCTTTGGCGAGTTCCTCGACGACGGCATCCACGGCGTCGATATTTCCGGCGATCACCGAAGAACGCGGGCTGTTTCGGGCAGCAATGGCCAGTTTGGCTCCAAAGCGGGCAATACGCTGAGCAAGAACGTCCGCGGGCAATTCGACGGAGGCCATTGCGCCATGACCGTCGAGCTGCGCCAGAGCTTGCGAGCGTAAGGCAATGACTTGGCAAGCGTCTTCCAGCGACAATGCGCCAGCCACATGAGCGGCCGCGATTTCGCCTTGGCTATGCCCGACAACCGCGTCGGGAACGATTCCTAACGACTGCCAAAGGGCGGCAAGAGAGACCATGACCGCAAAAAGAACCGGCTGGACGACACCAACTCGTTCCAAAGACGCAGCTCCCGGTACTCCCAGGATCACATCCACCAGCGAGAATGAAACATGCGGGGCGAGAGCCAAAGCGCAAGCGTCGATGTGCGCGCGAAATACGGGTGAAGACAGGAATAGCGCGCGCGCCATGCCTTCCCATTGTCCACCCTGGCCGGGAAAAACGAAAACAAGCTTGTGGAGATGGTGGCGATTGTGCCCCTCGATGATGTCCGGCGACGGATTTCCCTGCTCGAGAGCGATCAACGCGTTCATGGCGTGGTCCCGATCGGCGGCGAAAATGACTGCGCGGTGATCGAAAGGAAATCTCGTCGTCGCCGAAGAATAAGCGACATCGCCGAGATCCAAGACTGGGTGGTTTGCGAGGTATTGGCGCAGGCGCGCCGCTTGCGCTCGTAATGCTGGCGCAGTTTTTCCGGAAACAACAAGAGGTGTCGGCGTTTTGGATGACGACGCAGCGGGAAGTGGTTCGTCTGTGTCGGACGTGGACCAAATTTCCGAAAATGCCGGAACCAGCGGAAGCGAGGTCGAATGGACCGCCGCGAAATTCAAATCTTGCCCGTGGGCGAACAACGTGCGTAGAGAATCGAGCAATGCGTCGCGGCTCGGTGCCGAGCGACGTAATGACGATACGGCGATACCGCTCTTCCCCGCGTCGGCGAGGCATTGGGTCGTCGCCAACGCAACGACGGGATGCGGGCTGACGTCCACGAAAATTTCATGATGAGCGGCGACGAGTGATTGCACGGCTTTGGCGAATTGCATCGGTTGCCGCAGATTTTGCCCCCAATATCGGGCATCCAGCGGACCTTGAAAACGTTCTCCGGTTACCGTGGAATAAAATGGAATCGAACCCATTCGCGGCTCGATATTTTCAAGAGCCCCGAACAGTTCGGGCAAGAGCGGTTCCATTTGCGGGCTATGGGCCGCATAATCGATATGAATGCGCCGCGCGAATACCCCCTCGTGCTCCACGTCGGCCATGAATTTGTCCAAAGTGGCGGCATCGCCGGAAATTACCGTCGATTGCGGGCTCAATTCTCCGCCAATTACGATTTTACCTGCATGGCGCGCCACGACCTCTTGCGCTTCGGTCAATGGTAACTCCACAACCGCCATGAGACCTTGACCCGATGTGCGGGCAACCAGACGACTCCACGTACAAATAACCCCCGCTGCGTCTTCGATGCTCAAACAGCCGGCGACAACCGCAGCGGAGACTTCTCCAATGCTTTGACCAGCAACGGCGCTCGGAACGACCCCCCAGGCTTGCCATAAGGCCGCGAGTCCGATCTGCACGGCCACGACAGCCGGCTGCACCAAGGCCGTATTTTCGATCCATTGGGCATCGTTTGAACACAAAGCATCGATGAGGGAACGATTCAAGTAAGGCCGCATGGCATGGTCGCAATGCTCGATCGCGCGACGAAAAGCAGGTTCGTCGAGAAGATCGGCCCCCATGTGTAGCCATTGCGATCCCTGTCCTCCAAAAAGAAATACGGGGCCGTGAATACCAGACCGCGCTTCGCCGAAGGTGACATGAGGATGTCGACCATTACCATTACGGAGCCAATCATCGATACGCGCCGCCAGCTCGCTCCGAGTTCGGGCGGTGATCGCCAGGCGGTGATTTCCTTGGTGCGTATGCCGACTCGCGTGGGCACATAATTCGGAGATGGAAATGGCCCGTGCTTCATCCCGACAAACGTCGCGCACACGAGTGGCGAGTTGTCGGAGCATTTCGGAATTTGGCGCGGCGAGAGGCAAAAAATGGGTCGGTGGCCTGCCCGATGCTTGAAGTACGACGTGACAGTTCGTCCCACCGAACCCAAACGAACTCACACCCACGATTGGTTTTTCGGCGCGTTCAGCGATTCGCTCGAGCGCGGTGACGACTTTCAGGCGCAAACCGTCAAACGGAATGTGGGGATTGGGAATTTCGAAATGCAAGCTGGGTGGAACTACGCCATTTTCGAGGGCCAATGCGGATTTGATGAGACCAGCGATACCCGCAGCGGCTTCGAGGTGACCAATGTTCGTCTTGACCGAACCCAGAAGCAGCGGGCGTTCGGCCGGGCGATCCGCGCATAAAACGGCGGAGAGGGCCGCGGCTTCGATGGGATCGCCTAATTTCGTACCCGTTCCGTGCGTCTCGACATACTGAACGTCACGCGGGTCGACCCCGGCGCTGGCATACGCGTCGCGGAGTACGGCTTCCTGCGCCTCGGGGCTCGGCGCCGACAAACCATTGCTGAATCCATCATTGTTCAGGGCGCTGCCCCGAATGGTACAATATATGTGATCTCCATCAGCCAAAGCGCGGGAAAGTCGTTTCAGGATCACGAATCCGGCGCCTTCGCCGCGCCCATAACCGTCGGCGCGAGCATCGAAGGCTTTGCAACGGCCATCGGGGGCGAGCGCTCCGAATCGAGACATTGCTATTGTCGCGTCGGGCGTGAGCATGAGGCTCACTCCACCGGCAATCGCCAATGTGGATTCGCCCAAAATGAGACTTTGACGCGCCAGGTGTACTGCGGCGAGCGACGATGAACACGCGCTGTTCAAGGTTATGCTCGGCCCTCGCAAGCCCAATGTATAAGAAATACGGGCGGCAATGATGCTTAGATCTTGGCCCGTGGCGCTATGTTGCGAATAGTCTGCAGCCGTCGATAGTTTGGCATAATCTTGCCACATCGCCCCTACGAATACGGCGGTGCGACTATCACGGAGCAGTGCCGGCGACAAACCGGCATTTTCCAATGCCTCCCACGACAATTCGAGCATCAATCGTTGCTGCGGATCCATTTGCGCGGCTTCTCGAGGCGAAATGCCGAAAAACCCCGCGTCGAAGCGATCGACGTTTTTAATGAATCCGCCCTGCCGTGGCGTGGGATACGCGTCGGCATTCCAGCGGTCCGAGGGAATCTCCGTAATCGCGTCGATTCCGTCACGAAGCACCTTCCAATAATGATCCAAATCGGGCGCATAAGGAAAACGACACGCCATCCCCACGATCGCAATGGGTTCGTCAAAAACCCCTCGAAATTGTGACAAATCGCCTTGCGTGGCGGTCTGTCCACCAGCCAAATGGCGCGCAAGCGCAAGGGGTGTGGGGTAACGCCAAATCAATACGGGCGACAACGAACGGCCAACCGATTGCTCGAGCTCTTCGAGCAGCCTTATCGCGCCACGGGAATCCAATCCATGACGATCGAAACGTTCTTCGATGTCGATCCGTGCTGCATCAAGCGAAACGATCTGTGCCAAACGTCGTACTATCAAGACGCACAGCTCGGTCTCCCGCACCATCATGTCGGATCGTTACCCTTCTTGACTTGAATCAAGCGCTGCAGTTCTGCCCCCCCATCTTTCGGTGCTTTGATAATTTGGTGCCAGGCCACGAAGACTTGTCCATCGTCGCCAATCAGCAAAATTCCGGTCATTCCCCGAGAACGTTTGAGCGTATCGAGCGCGTGGGACGGCGTCTGCGCAATCGGCGCTCCCACATTCAATGAAGTATTGACTGAAACTTCCACGCCAACCCTCCGCCCCATCGCCTTCAAATATGCATGAATGAAGGGATCCGTATCTTCTCGGACGATTTGCACCCGAGCCGTACCGTCGCGATGAATGACCGCTGGTATGACCTCGAGGCTTTCGGCGCGTGCAGGCGCCGTGAGCACCATGTAATGATAAGCGTTGTATTCATCATCAGCCGCTCCCGGTGAAAGCTCGAACCATCGCTGAGCCGCTTCGTAAGTGGCCATGGGCGCCAGGGGACGCACCTTTTCGCGATGTTTGACGAGCGCGTTGAGTCGAGCAAGCGAATTGGGATTGCAGGGATTGGCCAAAATCGACCGATGCCCGAGCGCTCGCGGACCCGTTTCGGCTCGACCTTGAAAAACGCCCATGACGCCATCATTGGCAATCACCTCGGCCAATAAATCTGCGATCCATTCGCGTTCGCGGGAATCATTGATGTTTCCAAGCCGCACATGACCAATTTCTGCCGTATTCGCGAGCGCCTGCTCGATATCGCTCGTTTTCGGCGCCGATCCGCAATAAAACGCGTGACGTAATGGTGCTCCCGGTTTTGCGCCTCCATGGCGAAGCGCAAAATGGAAAGCCGCTCCCACGGTCACTCCCGTGTCATTCGGCGTCGGAGGAACCCACAACTTGAGGCGCGTGTTTTTCAATCCGAAATAACGTTCGTAATATGCCTCGTCGAAATGTTCCAAGAGGCGCATGTTGGCAACGCAATTGAGCGCGCAACCTCCGGCCAGGACCAAACGATGCCCCTTCGTCCGGGCAATGAGATTTTCAATCACGTGCGCCAAAGCGTCTTCGAATACGAGCTGCAATGCCGCAGCTTTGTCGACTCGTTCCCGGGTGACTTCGGAATGGTCCACGTCATCGACGTTGAGAATGGCGTCCGGATTCCATAACTTTTCTTTGGGAATCGGCGGACCGAGAATGTCGGCCAATTCGGCGGCGTAAGGATTGACATCGAGCTCGTTGTGCCAATTGGCCATGACGCGATTGAGGCGGATGTCGCCATTGCTGCCAAAATACAATATTTGGCGCAGCCGCTTGTAATAGGGATTCGTGAATCGTTCATTGTCGCCCCACGCTGCGGCCCCCATGTAACGACCTTCGCTGCTGAGCAGCGTCCAGCCGCCTTGGGTAGAACTAATGTAAGAATAAAGCGCGCCCAACGAATCCCATATCGAATCGTTCGCAAATATCAAATCGACGCGACCTTCGCGAGCCTCGTACAAGGAAATCGAGCCGTCGTCGCCCATTCCATCGAGAATCGCAATCATCGTCGGTTCGCCGTCTTGGGCAAACGGAGACGCTGCGTATGAAAAATATGCGTGATTGTCGTGATGTCGCAGGCCAATGATGGGCAAAGGTTTTTCCAAGCCGAGACCTTCGGCCAAGAGGCGCGGGGCATCGAATTCCATCACGCGGGTCATTGATTCCATCAATTCATCGACGGATCCGTCGGCGTTTTTTTGCGGCTTCAACGTGCCGAGCGTTCTCGGAAACCCTTCGAACAACGACCGCACGGCATAACCGAAATACGTCGGATAATCGAACGACGCCGCACACGCATGGATGTCCGTCGGCGCAATACCCAGCCGAGGCATTTCCTCGCGAAGCGCTGCGATACTTTGAACGGGAAATGCAGCGCAGTGTTTCTTCGCCGTAAATCGTTCCTCTTCGTTGTTGAGAATCATCTCGACGCCATTTTCGCGCGTCACTCGCACGAGCGCAATGCCCGAATTGTGCCCACCCGGGCCGATGCCCAACAAATACACCGGCTCGCCCCGCTGAAGCTTCTCTTTCATGGCTTCACCGGTCACACGGGTGTAATCGCTCGCCGCATCGTAGAACTGCTTCCTGCGGGCTTTCGAGCGCAACATCCACGTCATCAATCGTTGGGCAAGGCGCCCCATTCGTGGATTTGCCGGTCCGTGCACTCCGAATGTCGTGGTCATATTCTCGACTCTTCCATGGGCATCGTTTTCGACGAAGCTTCGCGCAGGTTGATCGAATCAGGTGCTTTCCATTGATTTTGCGGCATCGTCGGAAGCTTTCCCTTCAGCGCTCTTCTTGGAAAGTGGTCGCAAATTCATGATCGGCTTTTCGATCAACAAATAAAGAATGAGTGACACGATCAAGACGAACACGACATTCCGAAGATACATCGAGACGATGTTCGACCCGATCGGACCCACCGTGCCTTTTTGCTTTTCCCCCAAATACATTCCAACCATGACGATTGGATGCACGAGGTACGCCGAATACGACAATTGCGCAATCGGGAGCCAAAAACGCGCCGAAAGAATCTTGGCTACGGGTCGAGCTGCTCCGGCAGCGCAAATGACCGCAAGAAGGACGGCCCCCGCACCTACGCCAAACAAGGGAAACGAAATCGCCAAATAGGCCATGTCGAGACCCGCAGGCCAAGCTCGCGCCGAATAAATCGGTACGGACGCCACGAGAATGATCGCCGCCATACCCCCGAAAAGAAGCGCGGAGTTCAGTCCCGATCTTTCACGCAACGTCTCGCGCACCTTCGTATATTGCAAAAGATACGCAACGATCACTCCCGCCAACAGGGATCCGTAACGCGCATGCGGCATCAAGTAAATCGTATCGTAGAAATGATTGGCACGCGTCTCGTCGAAAATCGGATGCATGACGATCGGCAGCGTGAAATGGTGATGGAAAATGAGCACCATTCGAATCACGACGCTGAGTCCAAGTAGCCCCGCGAGCACTTTCAGGCGACCACCCAATCGATACAATCCCACCAGGAAAAATGGGAATACGATGTAAAATTGCTCCTCGATCGCCAGCGACCACGTCCAATTCAAAAACTCATCCTTGATGGGGATGAAATTGTTGACGTAAAGCAAGTTCGCCCAAATATTGTGCGAATTGGGGAAACCGGCCAAATACGCGAGACCAAGCACCAAGAAATAGACCGGCATCAGGCGCATGAAACGCCGCACGTAAAACAACCCAATCGAAATGGACCCATTTGCGGAATGCTCTTTCATGAGCAGCGAGCCAATGAGATAGCCGCTCAGAACGAAAAACAAATCAACGCCCAGTTCTCCCCGGTGCAGCCACCGAATGAAAACATTGTTCTCGAACCGATCGAATTCGACTCGAAAGTCGTCGACGGAGAGCATGACCGGCAAAAACCAAATGGTATGGATCGAAAGCACCCATAAAATGGAGAGAGCTCGCAATCCATCGAGAGGTCGATCGTGGGAATCCGGCGCCTGGACCAAATTACGCAGATTTCGCCGAAATGAATAGGCTCGCCATAATCGAGCCCCAAAACTATCCGTGGTCATGCGCAGGCTCCTTCCTCGAGCTTACGCTCAATTTTCATCTTGAATGGCTCTACCGGCCGAAAGAATGCGAGGTTGCTGGGCGTGATATCGCTCGGCAATGCGGTCAGCGTCAATCGTTGCATGATCATCGCCAGCGCGAACTGGGCTTCCATCAATGCGAAATGCACGCCGATGCATATACGCGGCCCGGCTCCGAACGGCAAATATGCCAAGCGATGGCGCGATTCCTCCGCGTCCGGCAAGAAGCGATCCGGATCGAATTCGTGTGGATTGGCATAAATATCGGGGCGGCGATGCAACGCGTACGGAAGGACGAAAAGCATGGTCCCTCGCGGCAATGAATGCCCTCCGATTTCCACGTCTTCCTTCGCAATACGATCGAACATGGGAACCGATGGATAAAGCCGCATCGCCTCTTTCAGAACTCGCAGCGAATAAGGCAGTTTGGACAGGTCCTCCACGCTCGGAGCGCGTCCCTCCAAAATGGCCACTTCTTGTTTTACTCGCGCCAAAATGTCCGCACGTTGCGACAACGATACCAGCGCCCAGGTCATGGCGACTGCCGTTGTCTCGTGGCCCGTGAAAAATAAGGTCAGAATCTCGTCACGAACCTGTTTGTCGCTCATCGTGGCCCCATCGTCTTCGTCCCGGGCCGTCAAAAGTCGCGTGAGAAAATCATGCCGATGCAAACCACTTTTGCGACGTTCGGCAATCATGTGGTCGACAAGCGAATGCACCGTAGCCAAAGCCTCGCGGTATTGGCGCGACGATCGTGTCGGCAACGGGAAAGGCTGACGCAACGTGTTCAGCGTCCCCGCCCGCGCGCGCTCCAAAAACCCCGGCAAACGACCTTCGAGTTTTTCCAGCGCGTCCACTCCCGCCGATTTGAAAAGCAACCCCGTCGATATCGCTTGTCGACTCACCTCTTCCAGCACGACGCCCAATGCGCCGATGAGCTCCGCAGCGTGACTCGTCGTATCGAGATCGAAAAGAGCCTTCGACACGACGTTCATCGTCAAACGCGTCGCTTCGTCGACGACGTCGATTTCGTCACCTTCCTTCAATCCGTCAATCCATTGCCGAATGCATTGCACGATTCCATCCGCATTGGCCGTGAGATACGAGGGCTGAAACAAGGGGGCCATGAGTTTGCGGGAACGGTGCCACACGTCGGCGTCGCTCGTTACCACACCATTGCCAATCAAGGGATAAAGGAGAACGCGAATTGAAGCAGATTTTGTGAAGGACTTCCATTTGTGCACCAAAACTTCACGTAATGCCTCCGGACCGCTCAGCGTGATGACATATTCGCTCCCGAGCTTCAAGAGGTTCATGTCGCGCTGGGTATTGGCAATCGTCTCGAACAAGGTAAAGCGATCATTCCGAATCGCCTGCGCGTGTCCTAAAAAGCCGTTGGCTCCCGGCAGCAAGGGGATCTCATCACGATAATGGTGGGGCATGGGCGTCTTTCGGGTCACGCGGGCTTCTGTGCCGAACAAATGATGTAGTCAGAGATTCCGATGGGAACCCAATGGTGGATTCCGTAACAGTCGGCGATCTCTTGGGGCGTAAGCTCGACCTTCGCGTCGTAGATGCTCTTGCCTTTTCGCCGCAGCTCGGTGTATTTCGTATATCCCGGAAAAACATGATTCCGGATCGACGTGCACGTGACGTTCGTGAATCCCAACGCTTCCAATTTTCGCTTGTATTCGTTGCGATCGTAAAGATTGGCAAGAGGCAAAGCGACGCGTTTGAGCGCAAACTTGGCGACGGCATTCGGTGGCCCCAACCCATCACCAGGCAAAATGTCGGCCGTAGCTATGGTGCCTCCCGGCCGAAGAACTCGAAATGCCTCCGCAAAAAACTTTTCTCGAGTGTCGAAATGAAACGAACATTCAAGGGCGGTGACCGCATCGACCGATTTGTCAGCGAGAGAAAGTTCTGTGGCGGAACCCAGGCGCAAGTCCATCCGCGCACTCAAGCCACGGTCCTTGGCGCGTTGTTGTCCACGTTCTACATGCGTCGGGGTAATGTCTAGCCCAATGACGTGCTTGATCTGGAATTGCTCCAGCCAATAAAAGTCTTGCTCCGCAAAACCGAAACCAACGTCGAGTAGTTCGGTATTTTTATCAAGACGTGCGGCTTTACCCACCAAATCGGCCATTGCCGCACAAGCATCGGGGAATGTTCGTGCAGTTTCCCAATAACCAAGATTGAGCCAAAGAGGTTTGGCATTGTCTTTGAAGCCAGTATCACACCCTTCTAATACGTCGTCCCCAAGGTATTCGTAAAAGGCAGCCGAGTCGGCGCTACGAACGAGTTCAAACGTCTTGACGATGCCTCTGGCAATGAGCTTTGCAGTTTTGAACACGGGGCGAGTATCACATGGTACGCGTCGCGTGACGAGACCCTTTCGACCTGCACGCAACGACTGCAAATTTCACCGCGAATCGTTCGGGACGTGGGAGTTGCGCGTTGATGGACATCTCCGTATCCCAAGAACGAGTGGCAAAATACTCCATGATACACCTGGCGGGAGCGCGTGGGTAGTGCTTTGGTCTTCTGATGTGGATCTTATTGAAATCATTCGTAAAATTCAGACAATGTTTGCTGTTCGGGCGATTTTGTGGAGATGGCTCGAAAATGCCGAGCAAGAGCGCCAAGTCGAACAGCTCGTGATCCGATTGACTTGCTAGCGCGATCGTCGGGGACGGATTCGTTTGCGCAAAAGAGCAAGTCCGGGTCGGCGCCAGAACTGCTGCAGTCCAATTGTCAAGCAGTAAATGCTGTGGCGATTGTGCTCCGTTTCCCATGGCCTTGGGACCGGGGAAAACAGTCGAGATATACGGGGCAGCTCACTTGGAAAGTGGGCGCAGATTCACCGGCAAGTTCACAATCCGCCGAATCTGCGGATGTGGGCTGAACACAGGCGTTCCGGCGAGCTCCATGTCCGGAAACCGGCGCACGAGCGTCTCGATGACGATCTGCACCGTCATCCGCAGCAGGTGGATCCCGAGACAGAAGTGAGCGCCAAAGCCGAACGCAAGGTTCGCATTCGTGGTCCTTCGGATGTCGAACTCATCGGCATTCTCATACGCGGACGCATCACGCAGCCCACTTGACAACAGCAGCATGACCATCGCCCCCTTCTTGATCGTAACGCCGCCGATCTCCACATCTTCGGTCGCAAAGCGCGGAGGCCCAAGTTTGGCGAAGTTGTCGTAACGCAGTATCTCTTCGACCAAGCCCTTGACTAACGTTGGGTCAGCCTTGACGTCTCTGAACACCTCGGGCCTGCGCAGCATGTTGTACACGGTGAAGGCGACCTGGTACTTCGTGGGCTCGAAACCGGCGACGGTAAGGTGCGAGATGAGCCCGAGCAGCTCAAGGTTGGAGAGCCTGTCCCCTTGCTCCTCCGTATGGATCAGGCCGGTGAGGATGTCGTTCTCGATGGGGTTACGGCGTCGATCGTCGACCAGCTCTCGAATCATCGCGAGCCCGTCGTGGAGCTCCTTCAGCACTCCTGGGAATTCCGCCGGATCGACCAAACCGGGGAGCGCCACTTTCGACGCCGCGGCTGTGAAGGAATAAAATTTCGTCTCCGTCCCCTTCGGCAAATTGAACATCGTGCCAGTGATCATCGCCGGGACATGATCGGCAAGTCCGTCGATCACATTGACGGTGCCTTCGGCGGGGAGTTTGTCGAGGCGATCGTCCACGATGCGCTGGATCTCTGGTGCCAACCGCTCGATCGCCGCGAAGTTCAACGCGGGCGCAATGAGCCTGCGCACCCGGGCGTGGTTCGTCTCGTCCAACTCGCTCAAGCTGTTCCGCCCAACTTCTTCGAGCTCGGGGCTCAAGACGATGCCTTGCATCGCGGCCGCATGCTCCCAGTGCTTGCGGTTGGTCGAGAATCGCTTGTCTCGCAGAATGGCCATGAGGTCGGCGTACCTGGAGACGAGCCAGCCCCCCATCTCTGGCCAATAGTGGATCGGCGACTTCTCCCGCAGCTCCTTGTACGCAGGGTAAGGGTCTTCATCGTATCCCGGTGCGTACGGCTGAAAATTGACGACTTGCTTCACATGGTCCGTGTCATTCTGACTCATCGATTTCCTCCCAAACGTGTAACGGCAACGGAGAAGTCAATCACACGCGCCAGTCGACGTTGAATATTTCGACGGTCTAGGGAATCAGCCGCGCCAAACGTATCGGGAGCGAGTTCGTTTGTGCACCGAAGAGCAGGATCGACGGTCGTGCCCAGTGATGCTCTCCCAAAGTCAAGAAGTAAATTCGCTTGTTGAGATCCATTTCTCATCGTCTCGAATTTGCGTGGTCTACGACAGGGGCGCTCTCGTCACTTGCATAGTGGCTCTAGATCCTCGTCGACGATTTGCATTAGAGTCGTCGCCCGCTCATGAAGCAGAAGTACATCCCGACCCCGCTCGTGCATAGTTCGGAGAGTGTCGATCGTGACATTCCCGAGCCCGTGAATCGTTATCGATTCTTTTTCATCTTGTCGCTCATTTTCCGGGTGACTTGGTACATCAGAAAGATTCGGGCAGGGGCCGGCGGTAAGTACACCATGCAGTCGCTCGCGCGGATGGTTACTGCGGATTTCGAACGTCTTGGTGGTATTTGGATCAAGGCGGCTCAGATCTTGGGCATGCGCCGCGACATTTTCCCGCGCGAATTTTGTGACGAGATTTCGCGACTTCACGATCGGGCGCATGGGTTCCCGGGGGCAATCGCGCGGCAGATCATCGAAGAGGAACTTGGGCAGCCGATTGATGCTGTGTTTAAGGATTTTCAAGACAAACCACTTGCCGCCGCTTCGATTGGCCAGGTTCATGTCGCTTGGCTTCAGGAGACGGGAAAAAAAGTCGCCATCAAGGTTCAAAGGCCGGCGGTAGCGGAATCATTTCGACATGATTTGGGGATCCTGAGTAAGTATTTTTCGTTTTTGGCCGCCTTTAACGTCATGTCTTGGGCGCGATGGGACGAAATGTACCAAACACTCGAGCAAACCCTCGTCGACGAGCTCGATTATCGCTTGGAGGTGGCGACGATGCGTCGCATGCGGCGCACGTTGAAAGCCGATAAGATAGTAGCCCCCAAGGTGCATACGAAATACTGCACCAAGCGTGTATTGACGATGGAGTTCATCGATGGAGTTCTGATGTCGGACTACATTCGTGTTCTCGTCAATGATCGCAAGCGGGCCAAGCGATGGTGCAAAGAGAATGGCATCAATACCAAAAAATTTGGGCGCAAGCTTTTCATCAGCATGCTGAACCAGCTTTTGGATGACAATCTGCTGCATGGCGACCTTCATCCGGGCAATATCATGATGCTCAAGAAAAACCGGATCGCATACATCGATTTCGGTTCGGTCAGCATTCTCGACATGACCTATCTTGCCAAATACGTCATGTCGATGCGCGCTCTAGCAACCAAAGACTTTTCGGCCTATGCGGACATCTATTTCACGATGATTCCAGATATGCCTACGCACGTGGATTTGAACCACGTGAAGAAAGAAATCGTGGCCATGGCCGAAGAATGGCAAGCCAAGACCACAGCGCGCGGCATTCCTTACGAGCAACGGAGCCTCACGGCATTCGTGACCGGGTTGTCCAACGTGGTCGGCAAATACCAATTTTCGCCCATGTGGAATGCACTGCGCCTCATGCGCAGCACGGCCGCGCTCGATGCTTCCTTGCGTTTCGTATTGCCAAACCTCAACTTTTACGATTTGATGCGGCGTTATTACAACGCGCGCCGCGCACGTCGTCCCAAGACGCTCAGTCCCGAGATTCAACGGATGAAACTCGCCCGCGGCCTCACCGAATTGCTCAAACTGCCTTATCAGGCGAGCCAAAATCTCTTTTTTCAGGCGGACATGATCAAAAAGCGCGCGTTGGCCTTCGAGGCAGGTTTCTCGAAAGCTTCGGCTGCAGGACAGGTCATGATTCGCTTGTTCTTCAATCTCGGGATTCTGGCGACGGTCATCATGGTCGTCCGCTATATCTCGAAAACCTACTACCTAGGACAAAACGCCATTTCATCGACGCCCGTGCGCGATATTTTCGCTTCGTTGCCTTCACTCGCTCCAGGGGTCTGGATCGTCATCATCGTCGCCTCATTGTATCTCTTGCGCAGTTTGAGTCGATTGGCTCAGCTGCTCGGGATCAAGTCGCCAGGGACGAATCCGTATTTGAAGGGTGGCTCTTGAAGAGGTTTTAGGTGCTGAAATGCTGAAGAAAAAGCGCATCCCCACCCCGATTTTCGACCACAAGCCGCAATGGCACGACCTCCCGAAGCCAGTTCGATTTCGAGCTTTGCACATCTTGGTGCTCTGTATTCAGGCGCTTTGGTACGTGCTGATGATGCGTTTTCGCAAATCCGGCGAAAAATACGCGATCCTCGGCCTCGCGCGAATGGTCACGGCTTCCGTCGAGCGCCTTGGTGGTTTGTGGATCAAATCCGCGCAGCTCGTGGCGATGCGCAGGGATATCTTTCCCAAGGAATTTTGCGACGAACTCAGTCGATTGCATGATCGAGCGCATGGTTTTCCCGGCGAAATTGCCATCAAGATTATCGAGGAGCAGCTCGGGCGGGAGATCAAGGAGGTATTCAGGGAATTCGATCCTCAACCGATTGCCGCGGCATCCATTGGTCAGGTGCATGTCGCGCAATTGTGGAACAAGAAAAAAGTGGCCGTGAAAGTACAAAGGCCCAACATCATCGAAATATTCAACAAGGATCTGGCCATTCTGAGCGTTTGCCTCAGTGCCGTGAATTTTTTCGGCATTCTGCCCTGGGCCGGGTGGGATGAGATGTTCGACAATCTCAAACGCAGCCTCAAAGAAGAACTCGATTATCGTCTCGAAGTAGCTGCTATGCGCCGCATGCGGCGTAATCTCAAAGTCGTGGATATCATCAGCCCCAAGCCGTGCATGAAATATTGTACGGAGCGCTTGATCGTCATGGAGTTCTTGGATGGCGTGCTGATGTCGGACTATCTGCGGGTGCTCGCCACGGATCCCGTGCGGGCCAAGGCGTGGTTGAAAGAAAATAAAATCAATCCGCGGAAATTCGGCCATGCCTTGTACATCAGCTTCGCCAAACAGCTCTTGGAAGACAACTTTCTCCACGGCGACTTGCATCCTGGTAATATCATGATGCTGCGCAAGAGCCGCATTGCGTTCATCGATTTCGGCTCGATTTGTTCGCTCGATGCCGGATTCATCACCAACTACAACAATTGCATGCAGGCGCTCGTGCAAAAAGACTTCGGGAAATTCACCGATACGTATTTGACGACGCTGCCCAGCATCCCGGCGACCGCCAATTTGAACGAATTGCGGAAAATCGTGGTGCGGACAATCGAGAACTGGGATGGATTGACGGATGCGAAAGGCGTCCCTTACGAACAGCGCTCGTTGACCGCGGTTCTTACGACCATGGCCAAGATTCTGGGCGATAACGAGCTGCGTCCTTCGTGGAGCAATCTGCGGCTCATGCGCACGATGACGGCTCTCGATGCGTCATTACGTTACATGATTCCCAACGTGGATTTTTTCAAAATGATGCGGCGGTTCTACGGCGCGCAAGGCATCCGTTTGATCGTGCAGGTCGTGTCGAAAGACAATCGCGACAACGTGCAAGCCGCGATCGAAGAGGCGAGCAAAATTCCCGCAATGCTCGGCGAGAACTTCTTTTATCAAGCCGACTCGATCCGTAAACGAGCCATGAGCTTTCAAGCCGATATTTCGAAAGCAGCGCGAATCGGGATGGCCGTCATCGGAATCATCTTGAATATCGGCATCATCGCCACAGCCACCGCGATAGCACGATATTTTTCGCGCTTGTACGACGGCGGCAAACAACTTCTCGCGCAATTGCCCGTTCGAGATGTCTTCGGCTCGATGCCTTCCTTCTCACCCGGTGTCTGGATCGGCATCATTATCGTGGCACTTTACGTCCTGTACAATATGGGCAAAGTTGCCAAGATACTCGGAGCCAAAGGACCAGGCTCGAATCCGTTTGTCCAGTGAGACCCATAAATCTGCAACAAGCACGATTCGACCCCCGAGCACCCATCCATGCTGTCTCGTGCGGACGATTCTTGAATGCGGGCCCAAAACTCGAATTGCCCAGTGCACCCTTGATGCAAAGCCCAGGTCATGCAGACGATTCGCTTTCGACGCAAAACTTGCAGACAACTTCACCGCAACCACTTTAGATTGATTGTCAACCGAATTGGCACAGCGATTGCTTGCCGTCAACACGAGGTCACGAGAATGAACCAGAACGTTCTGAGGAAAAATGCTTGGGTTTGGACGCGAGCGGCGACGCTCGCCACTGCAATGACTGCCGCGATTGCACTACCTAGCATCGCACAGGCGGACAACGCGCATGAAACGAATGTTGCGTCGGACTTTCCAGCAACGTTCGATCCGTACCCGACAACTGCGGCTCCCAGGTTCGAGGTCACCGTAGCTTCGGGACGCACCGTTCAATATTCAACATTCGGCCCTGAAGATGGCGAACCGGTACTTTACATCTCTGGAGGCTTGTCGACCGCCGAAGACGTAGATGCATTCGCGGCATACAAAACTGCAATCGATACGCTGGGAATTCGCTTCATTCTGCCCGAACGCACCGGTTATGGCGAAACCCCCTACGATTCGTCGATGACCGCGGCCTCGTACGCGGCGGATTGGAATGATCTTTTGACGGCACTCGGATATGGGGAAGTCAAAGTCGTCGCCGCCGCTGGTGGTGGCGTGTATGCGGCCACGTTTTCGACTCTCTATGCCTCTCGCGTCGAACAATTGCAATTACTGAGCGCCCTCAGTGCAAGTCAAACGTTTGCGCTCTGCCCCATTACATCGCCCACGCAATACTTGGGCGCTCAACAATTCCTCATCGATTTCCCATCGTTCTTCACCTTCCTGCTCTCGCCTCCAGACCTGAGTGTGTATGCGTCGGTGCCAGGCTTGCTCGAATGGCAATTTCAGAGGCTCGCGGACGCAGGGGACCCAGTGAATCATTCAGATATCGGCGCTTCGCACGATTTCTATCTTTGGTGTAACTCACCGGTGACGGACTATTCGGCGGCCACATTTCCGACGTTCATCTACCATGGGGCCCTCGATAACATCGTCCCGATCTCCCATGCGCAAATCAATGCGAGTTCGTATCCAAACGTCGCCGCGTTTCGCACCTATCCCAATGGAGCGAGCTATGTGACGATGCGCCACCTGGGGCAGGTTCTCCTCGATATGACCGGTCGCAGCGAAAAGCGGATCATCTGTCACAACGGCAAGAACACGGTCGTCAACGCGCATGCTGAGGCGGCACATCTCGCGCACGGCGATACGCAGGACATCTGTGCTTGGGTCGGCACACCAGCGATGAACCAATGACGCGCAGGAGGCCCTCGGGGTCGGTGATGCGGCGCTGCAGTACAGTCAAACGTTCCTGTTTTGGCGGTGGCAAGGCGTCGAGCAATCCGCAGGAAGTCTCGGTGGGCAAGGTGCAGGAACGCAGATAAGCGCCCCGAAAAGCGCACTTGCGTCGGTGGACGATTTTCATTACGAAGCAACGTCGATGATCTCCACGGAAGCTTGGGTCCTGCACCGCGGCGAAAACGCGGGTGTACCCGGAAAACTCGTTCAGGAAACGTTTTCCTTCGACGACATCGGTCACGATGAAGTCCTTGCCAAACCCCTTTTCGGGTGCTGGGAGGGCAACATGGACCACGCGATTCGTCGTTCGCCGATCGACATCTGCGAATTGCGGAATGAATCGAAAGTCGTCATCGGCAATGCAGGTGTCGTAGAAATCATACGAGTTGGAAACGATGTTTCGTCGGTACGCGAAGGCGACAAATGCATCGTTTTTTGTAATGGCACTCCAGATGAATACGGCTATCCGACGACGATCCTGGGCTACGATTGTCCCGGTACGATGGGCGTTTTGGCCAAGACGATAAAGATGCGCGAAAAACAGGTCGTCCGTATCCCCGAGCGATCGCGGTATTCCCTGGAACAATGGGCTGCATTTTCGCTTCGGTACGTCACGGCTTGGGCCAATTGGAACGTCGCTTGGGGTTGTTATCGGGCGCAATTGCCAGAAATTCCGCCCGAAAACGTCTTCGTGTGCGCGTGGGGCGGAGGCGTCGCGATCGCCGAGCTCGAACTCGCCAAACTCGTGGGTTGTCGAGTCGCCATGTTGACATCGCAAAAGCAACGCATGGGCATGCTCGAAAAGGCCGGCATCGAACCCATCGATCGGGGTGCGTTTGGACAAACTTCCTTCGAAGAAGATTTTCTCGCGGCGCTTCGTTCCCGGACAAATGGTCGCGGGGTATCGATTTTTATCGACAACATCGGCGCCAACTACAAGAGCACGCTGAAGTCCCTCGCGCGCGAAGGCGTGATTGCGACCTCCGGCTGGAAACGAATCATGACCTACCCGACGGTCCGCGCGATGGAATGCATCGCGCGGCATATTCACGTCTTCACGCACTACGCACGTTATCCAGAGGGAATAGCGGCGGTCGCGTTTGCCGAGGAACGTGGATGGATGCCACAAGTCGAGGGCCGCACGTACTCGTGGGATGAGATTCCGACACTCGCGGCCGATTACGAAGCGGGTGCGATCGAGAGCTACTTTCCCATCTTCGCGGTCAACGCGTCATAACCAAAAGCCCCAAAGTTTTTTCATTATCTTCCAAGGCTTGACGACCTTGACCTTGTGCCGAATCTCCATGACGTTCGGTGTGGTGTCGGGGGCGTCTTTGTGTGCGTGTTTTGCATGCTTTTCCAGCTTGATGACGCGGTACGACTTCATGGCTCCTGGCCTCCAGGCCACAAATATTGGCCGGTGGTGGAGCTGAACGAATTGGAGCGAGGAGAGGAAAAGCGCGTCAGGAATTTCCTAGCGGATCAACTCACGAGATACGCGTGACGATGCGAGTGAAGTTCAAGCGTTCAAGAACGCGACGATGTCGTTGATCGTGCGTAGACGTGCCGATTTCTCCGGCGGAATCGCTTTCTTGTATTTCGATTCGAGGGCCAGCATCAGCGTGGCCAGATCGAGCGAATCGAGTCCCTGTTGCACGAGCGGAACGTCCACTTTGATCTCGGCGATCGGAGTCGATACGTCGACCCCTTCCAAAGCTTGCAAGACATCTTCATTTGTCACCATCACGTATTCTCCTTTGGATTGTCGCGTTCAAACTGTAACAAGCAGGTCCCCCAGGAAAAACCCACTCCAAATCCGCTGAGTAACAGCAATTCGTCGTTTTTCTTGTGTACGTGCCTTTGAAGAATGAGCGGAATGGACGAGGAAACGGTATTTCCGATCTCGGCGATCTCGAAAGGCACCTTCGCATCCGGCAGCTGGAGATCCTTCTTCAGCAAATCGACGACTCGTTTCGAGCCTGGATGAAGCAGAAACGCATCGACATCTTCCAGCGTTTTCCCGTTTCGCTCGATGAGACTCCGAACACTCGCCGGGACGTTGTGCGTCGCGTGAAACAGCACGGCTGTCCCGTCCATCGTGAGCGATCCGTTGCCTGTGTGCAGGCACGATGTCGAACCCGGTTCGGTGCCGAAAGTTGCATCGACCAAGATAAACCCATCGCCCGCGCGGCACAAATGCGTCACCGATGCGGCATCACCGAAAATGAGCGCGGTACCTTTGTCGTTCGGATCTACCACCTTCGAATAAGGATCACATGTGAAGACGAGCGCATGCTCGAAGCCGAGACGTTCCATGAGTGAAGTCACGAGCGCGATGGCGTGGACGTATCCGGCGCATCCTTGAGAGATGTCGAACGTCATGCAGTGCCGTGACAAACCAAGCTTTTGGTGCATGATCGCGGCGGTATGCGGAATGTTGCGATCCGGATTTTGCGTCACGACGCAGCAGACTTCGACGGATGCGAGTTCGAGCCTCGAACGCTGTTGCAAATCCTCGAACGCTTTCAAGCACATGTCGCTCGTATCTTCGTTCGGCTCCTTTTCGGCACGCATGGCGATACCGAGCTTCTTTTGCAGAAAGGCTTCATCGAGCGCGAACTGCGCGAGCTTGTCGACGTTCGAGACTCGTCGTGCAGGAACGTATGTACCAATGGAGGCAATTCGAGCGGGGCGACGATCTTGCATGAACGGCTCCAATAAAGGTTCCTCATTCCGAGCATAGCTGATACAGGCAGACCAAACGCGCGCGTTTAGCAGAGCTTCGTAAACATTTCAAGCTTTCATTTACGAAGATCACTTTGACGTCTTTTCGCTCGTTTTGTCAGGCGGATCAAATGATCCATCTCGATTCGATGGTCCGTAGACCCGTGAATCCCGAAAGCGTCCGTCATCTCCTGAATGATATCTGTATTTTCTCCTGGTGAGTTATCTACACGTCGCAAAACATCGGATCCGAGATCTGTTTGCACTCGGATCTCGTTTCGAGGTACGCTCGGATAAGCGCATCTCGCGGCTGTCGCATCCATGCTGAAACGGAAATGGATTCCTTCTCAATTGCCGAGCAACAAGGTCGAACCGCCCTTACCTCCGCGTCCCATTCGAGGTTCTCGGAGTTTATTCGTCGTTTGGCTCGCGGTGCGTATCGTTTGGCATGTCCTCACGACGAAGCGCCCGGCGCCGGACGATGGTTTGTCGTTGGCGCAGTTCATGCGCAACGAATTCGAGCGGCTCGGTGGATTGTGGGTCAAAGTCGCGCACGTGTTATCGGCGCGTAGGGACGCCTATCCTCGGACATTTTGTACTGAATTGGCAAAAACAACCGATTTCGCGATTGCGCTTTCTGGTGAATCGGTAGGGCACACGATTCGCACCGAAATGGGGGGCTCCCCAAACGAAATATTTCGTGAATTCGATGTCGTGCCTATTGCGGCAACGATCCTCAGTCGACTCCACATTGCCTGGTTGCGGGAAAAAGACGTCAAAGTGGCGATCAAAATTCAGAATCCGGGATCGAAAATGACCCTGGCACAGGACTTGTCGATCTTGACCAAGCTCACCGCGCTCGGGCGATTTTTTCGCCTTCGCGAATCAGCGAAGCTCGACGAAGTCGTCATCGAACTAGAGAACTGGGTCCGAAAATCGAGCGATTATCGCGTACGAGCGGGTATGATGGGCGAACTCCGCGAAAAAGTTCGGTCGAAAACGGTTTACGTGCCCAAGGTTTTTCCGCGATATTGCACCGAACGCGTGCTGGTCATGGAATTCATCGATGGCGTTTCCGTCGTCGATTACGAACGAGCCAACCGGCAATTTCCCAAGGAAATGAAGAACTGGCGCCGAACCAACGGCATTCACGCGGGCAAGCTGCGCAAGCGCCTCGACACGCTGATGGAGTATTTCTTGCGAGACCTGTCGACCTGCACGATTCCCCGCTCGATTTTCATTCTTCGTAACGATCGATTGGCCATCGTCGACGTCGACGTCTCCGCGTCGATCGGGAAGAAAATCGACATGAAAAGCCTCTAGAATTTTCGGCATCGACAACCATCGGGTGCAATATGAAGGATACATTTCAACAGCTCTTATTCGAGATGCTTGGGCGTTTCGCGGGTTTGTCTTCGGACGACATCGACGGGGAAATCCAGCTTGCGCTCAACGTATTGAATGCGTGGATGGGAACGGAACGCTGCGCGTTGTACGCGTTCTCGAGCGATCGTCGACAGCTCGTAATTCATGGCCAAAGCCGTGATGATCTGCTCGCCCCCACCCTGATGGACGCCTCCCGCCGCACATGGTTTACCAATACGATTGCCGGCGGAAACGCTATTGCGATGCCGCGTTTGCCGGAGGACTTGCCGCCGAATGCTGCGGATGAACGCCTTTATGTGCAAGAGTCGGGGATCAAATCGAATCTTGTCGTTCCCATAGCGATCCGGCGTCGTGTACGATACGCTTTGGCCGCGGCGACATTTCACGAATATCGACAATGGAACGAAAAAGCGGTGGATCGATTTCGGTTGGTAGGTCAACTGCTCGCCCTGGTCGCGCAACACCGCAATGTCGAGCATGATCTTCGCACACAACTCGGTGAATTTCACGCGCGACTCCAACCCGAGCCGACGGGGGACGAGAATTCAATCGAGGGATGGGAGCTCGAACGATTTCGCATCATCGGCCGAAGTTCGTCGTTTGCCCGGGTACTCGATCGCATCGCATTGGTTGCGCCCCTGCCGACGACCGTTTTGCTTCTCGGCGAAACGGGTACAGGTAAAGAGCTTTTCGCGTGGGCGATTCACGAGCGGAGTCCACGTAGAGAAAAGGCGTTTGTCAAGGTCAACTGTGCCGCATTACCTCCGTCGCTCATCGAATCCGAATTTTTCGGCCACGAAAAAGGAGCCTTCACCGGGGCGACTTCGGCGCATCAAGGTCGTTTCGAGTTGGCCCACGGGGGAACCATTTTTCTGGATGAAATTGGCGATCTACCGCTCGAACTCCAACCGAAGCTGCTGCGCTTGTTGCAAGATGGGGAAGTCCAGCGCATTGGTTCGACGCGGACTCGCAAAATGGACGTCCGGATCATTGCTGCGACAAACCAAAACCTCAAACGAGCCGTTGCCGAGGGGCGTTTTCGACGCGATCTTTTTTATCGTCTCAGTGTTTTTCCAGTCGAACTTCCACCGCTGCGCGAACGGAAACAAGACATTCCGCTCTTGGTTCGAGCGTTCGTCGAAGAACGCCAAGTTTCCCTCGGGAGACGAATTGACGAGATCCCGCAGGAGGTCATGGACACGCTCATCGATCACGATTGGCCGGGCAATGTGCGCGAATTGGAAAATGTTCTCGAGCGAGCCATGATCCTGTCGACAGGAAAAACCCTGTTGCTCGACGACGAACTGTTACATCATGACGAACTCGACTTCGATATATCGGAAAGCGGGCTGAGGGATGGCGCAAATGAAGGTCGAGACGAAAGTTTTGATTCCGCGGCGCGAGAACATGTGCATGCGGTGCTGGAGAAATGCGGATGGCGGATCAATGGTCCTGGTGGAGCGGCGGAGATTCTGGCCGTGCATCCGAATACCCTCCGCGCACGGTTGAAAAAACTCGGTCTGGTCAGACCGGAGCGCACATGACGTCGATCACCACGTTTCGAGATCACTCACCATATCTCGTTACGGCGTGAGGTGATGGCGCCGTGACGCATTCAAAAATCGCGCGAAAACAAGCCTGGCCGAGAGACATCTCGTCTGGCACGGATCTTGTTAATGCGTTGTCCGAATTTCGGACCTGGCCCCGGCATGCAAGTCGTCAATACTCGACGAACTTTGCATTTCGACGGTCGATAGCGAAAAGAGCGAGCTTCTTAGGAGGCGTCATGCAAGTCATACGGATCAAGGGTATCAAGCGCATTATCATTCCCGCATCGGCGCAACCGAATGGCGGCACAGGTGAGACGATCAAGCTCAAGAGCAAGGGTCGCAAGCGCAAGAAGCAATCGAAGGGCTTCAAGTTTTTCGAGAAATTGACCCGCCGAAGCATGCGCTCCGGTGGATCGGTTTTCGATCAATACTTGAAGCGCCACAAGCGTTCGAATCGCAAGAAGAAGAACGGTTGGATGAAGGATCTGAACAAGAACATGTTCAACGCATCGCGCAAGGGCCGCAGGCAGTTCAAGCTCAGCACGCTGTTTTGATTGAGGAAACCGATTCAGAGAGAAAGTGAAGGAATGACCATGGCTACCGAAACGACGTCCGCGAATGCGACCAAGGCAGCACCGGCTGCCACTGCTGCTGCTCCTGAAGTGCGCGAACCCATTATCATCGATATGGGCAAGAAGAAGCGCCGTCAGGTTCGCAAGCTCCGCAAGGGCCGCGAGTGTTCGCTCATGGACCGCATCAAGGATGCAATCCAGGAGGGAATTGCCGCAAAAGCCATTCCCGCGAATGCGCAACCCGTCATCGTGGTCGTGAAAGAAAAGAAGAAGAAGAACAAGCTCGGCAAAGTTTGGGGCCTCGGCTGATCTTCGGTCACGTTTGTCGTGGAAATGCGCTGACTGTATGAGTCAGCGCATTTCACGTCTTTTGTTGCTCGATTGAGAAATATCATGCGCAAGTTCTCGGACCATCGGGTCGACTTCAGTCGTCGTAGCCTTTTGCGTGGGGCCGCTGGAGTCACGGGCGGATTGATTCTCGGGGGTGGAAGTTCGGGATGCCGGAAGAAGTCGGGGCCGCTCGAGAAAAAAACGGCAGACGTGGTGGTCGTCGGCGCAGGTTTGTCCGGGCTTGTTGCGGCGCGAGAATTGCTCAAATCCGGGGTGGGCTCGGTTCTCGTGGTCGAAGCGCGTGATCGTGTTGGTGGATTGGTTCATGGGCAGGAAGCGGCTCCTGGACTCATTGTCGACGGCGGTGGAAATTGGGTCGGTCCCCGGCATACGCGTATGTTGGAGCTCGCCAAAGAACTCGGCGTCGAAACCAAGGAAGCCTTTTTGGAAGGCAATCCTATTTTCCTTTTCGGGGGCGTACGTGTAGCGGGTTTTTCTCGGCTCTGGTCCCAGGAAGAACTCAAAGAACTACGCGGACTACGTGACAAGGTTCAAGCGATGGCGAAGGAGTTTCCGCCCGGGGAACCATGGAAAGCGCCGCGTGCTATCGAATACGATCAAATGTCGATGTTCAATTGGCTTGCCGATAATGCGTCGACGGTCTGGGGCAAACGAGACCTGACTCTTGGCGTCGATTGGAAATTCGGTGTTCACACGGAAGATATCTCGTTGCTCCGTTTCGTAACTGCCGTGCAAGCTTATGGGGGGCTAGACCCGCTCATGTCGCTTTCGGAAAGCCAACGATTCACGTTTATCGGCGGAGCTCAACAAATTCCGCAGAAGCTGGCGGAAAAACTCGGCAATGCCATTATGCTCTCGTCGCCGGTCACGCGTATCGTCGATGATTCAGCGGGGCCTTTACGCGTCGAAACGGATCGGTTCTCGATTGAATGTAATCGCGTCATCGTTGCCATGATGCCCGCCGACCTCCGAAGAATTGAATTCGAGCCCAAATTACCGGATCAAAAGCAGGGGCTCATTCGCGCATGGCGCGGGGCTCATTCGTACAAGGCTCATGTCGTGTACGAAAAGGCATTTTGGCGCGAAAATCAACTTCTCGGTGTGGCCATTGGCGATGGCAAAGCTGTGAACTACGCCTTCGATGTCTCGCCTCAAAGTGGTACACCAGGCGTTCTCGTGGCCATTGGATCGGGCGAAGATTTGCCGTCGGACGTCGCCGCGCGAAAAGAACTCGTCGTGGAAACATTGGTAACCTATTTCGACGAAGGTGCTCGCAACCCCATCCATTTCGTCGATTCGGATTGGTATTCAGATAAATGGTCGAGCGGCTGCACATCGCCGCTAGGGCCGAAGGTCTTGACCAAATATGGTCCGGCCTTGCGTCCCCCTGTCGGGCGCATTCATTGGGGCGGAACGGACACTGCCCACGAATTCGACGGATCGATGGAAGGTGCGGTTCGAGCCGGAGAACGCGTAGCTTCGGAAGTCGTTGCGGCATTACGCGAAAGTGGAGCCATTGCCGCGCCCGCCAAATCCGGCTGAATCGCGGTTTTCGCTGATGGTTACACCGGGACAATCGTAAACGTATTGACTTGCTGCGTCGGATCCGCAATCACCTGCTCGAGCACTTGGTGAAATTGTTCGATGAGGTGCAGGATCGTCTCCGAAGCGAAGACGTCGACTTTGTAAACCGTATGAATGTCGATCTCCGGGCCATTCTCAATCAGGTAAAACTCCAAGTCGTATTTTGCAGGAACTTCGCCCATTACTTGAACCACTGATACCTCGACCCCCGCAAGCTTGCCGGCGAAGGATTCAATGGGCACCATGTCGAAGAAGACTTGAAACAGCGGGCTTTGGTTAAAGTCGCGTTCGGGAAACAATAGCGTGTCGAGTTTCCCTGCGGCGACGTCGGAATACGAAAACGCTTCCGTCATCGTCCGCCGGATCCGATCGACCAGCTCGAGGAAGCCGATATCTGGCGCAACATCCGTCCGGAGCACGAGAATGCTGAGAAAGTTTCCGCACATTTGCTCCAATTCGACGCGATTACGACGAGCTACGGGCGTCGCGATGACGATATCGTTTTGCCTCGCCAAACGCGCGAGCAGGAGTTCGAGCGCCGCGAGCAAGACTCCGAAGAGCGTAGCGTTCCGCGATTGACTCATTACGCGAAGCGCTTGCACCACCGACGACGTCAACGTGTAGGAAACGGTTTTTCCCCGTAAGGAGGGCCGTGAAGGTCGTGGCTGCTTCATGGGCAAACCGAGCAAAGCTGGCGCTCCATCGAGTTTTCGTCGCCAGTAATCGATCTGCTCGGCAATTCGTTCCGGAGAAAGCCACGCATGTTGCCAAACCGCGTAATCGCCGTACTGAATCGACAACTCTGGAAGCGGCGAGGGCAAACCTGCAAGAAATGCCGCGTAAAGCACAGCAAGCTCGCGCACGATAATCCCCGTGGACAAACCATCGGACACGGTATGATGCATGTTCATCAAGAGGACATGTTCGGTTTTATCGGCCAAACAAAGCACCGCAACGCGAAATAGCAGATCACCCGCCAGTTCGAAAGGTTGCTCGGCATCGTCGTGCGCGATTCGTTGGACTTCTCGGGACTGTTCGTCCTTCGATAACTTGCGCAAATCGATGACGTGCAAATGAAAATCGACCGCGCGAACAAGCTGCATGGGCCGCCCATCCACGAGAACGAAATTCGTTCTCAAGACCTCGTGGCGCCGAACGATTTCCGCAAATACGCGTTCGAGGACACCCAAATCGAGCGGCCCGGACAAACGGAATGCCGAAGGCATGTTATAGGCCGTTCGCCAGCCTTCGATTTCGTGATAACGCCACCACATCCGATCTTGGGCCAAGGACAAGGGTATTGGGCCCGTACGGGGCACGGGAAGCAAAGGTGGCATGTCCTTCGTCGCCGTGGCGCCGTCCACCCAATCAGCAAGTGCCGCAATCGTACTGCGCTCGAATAGAACTCGCAAGGGTATTTCGCGCTCGAACGCCAGTTGAATACGCGCGGCAACTCGCATGACGAGCAACGAATGACCGCCGAGATCAAAAAAACGTTCGTGAATGCCAACGGAAGCTACTCCCAATACCTCGCCCCAAATTCCCGCCAGAATCTCCTCGGTGCGCGTTCGCGCAGGCGTCTTGACGTTCGTTTGCGGCGCCAAGGCGTCTCCAGGCGCGGGCAATGCGTTCCGATTCACTTTACCGTTCGGCGACAGCGGAAGCGTCTCGAGTATCATCCAGGCGGCGGGAATCATGAATTCCGGCAATGTCGAACGAAGGTGCTCGCGCAAAACGGCGGGATCGCATGAGGTTTCTCGCGGAACTACATAAGCAACGAGTCGTTTGTCCCCTGGGTTGTCTTCCCGCATGGCGACGACCGCCGCCCGCACGCTCAGGGCATTGGCCAGTGCAGCTTCGATTTCGCCGAGCTCGATGCGATAACCACGAAGTTTGACCTGATGGTCGATACGCCCCAGAAATTCGATTTCGCCGCTCGAATGCATTCGAACGAGGTCACCGGTTCGGTAAAGTCTGCCGTCGCCGAATGGATTCGGGACAAACCGTACAGCGGTGAGCTGCGGGCGCCTCAGATACCCGCGTGAAACACCCACGCCGCCAATATAAAGCTCGCCAGGCACGCCAAACGGAACGGGTTTGCCCTGGTGATCGAGGACATACACTCGTGTATTGGCTATGGGACGACCAATACGTGGCGTTTCGGTCGAATCGACGCAGGACATCACGGTCGACCAAATCGTTGCTTCCGTGGGGCCATACAAATTGAAAAAACGACGTCCGCGCGCCCAAACATCCACGATCGCCGAGGAGCACGCTTCGCCCGCAACGGCTATCGTCTGCAGATCGGGTAAGTCGACCGCGGGCAATGACGCCAGGGCGGAAGGGGTGAGCGTCACCATCGTCATTCGATGCTTCGACAAAAACTGCACGAGTGGTTTGCCTGGCAAAACCTGTTCACGTGCACCCAAACAAAGCGTGGCGCCCGAGGCCAAGGCCATCCAGATTTCGGCGGTCGCTGAATCGAAGTTCAACGATGCGAATTGAAGCAATCTGTCGCCGGAGCCAAATCCAAAGGTACGACGCTGCGCCTCCGCAACATTGACCAGCCCTCGATGGGGAATCAGCACACCTTTCGGTTTGCCCGTGGACCCCGATGTATAAATCACGTATGCAAGGTTGTCTGGACGAACGTCACGCTTGACCGCCTCGGTCCGAGCCCGGGCAATTTCATCTGCATCTCGATCCAAACAGACAAACTTTGTCGTACCTGCCGGGAGAACATGGACGAGGGCCGACTGGGTCACGACCATCTCGGGCCGAGTTTCGTCCAACATGAAGCGAAGACGCTCGGCCGGGTACGCTGGGTCAAGCGGCAGATACGCACCGCCGGCGAGGAGAATTCCCAGCACGCCAACCACACTGTCGAGCGATGGTTCGAGGCACAGGCCGACTAGTTTTTCCGGCCCAACCCCTAGCGACTGCAAGTATTGCGCGAGCCGACGCGCCTGATCGACGAGGTCACGGTAGGTGAGCGTAAATGTTCGTGCGCCGTCGTCAAATAGCAGCGCTACGGCATCCGGTCTACAAGCCGCCTGCGTTTCAATGAGTTCATGTGCGCAAACGTCATCTGGAAAAGACGTCGCCGTTTCGTTGACTTCGACGAGCGCACGATATCGTTCCCCGTCACCGAGCATTGGCAAGTCCCCTACCCGCGCCATTGGATCGGCGACGATTCCGGCGAGCAGTACACGAAATCGTTCAATCAATGGCTCGATCGTCATGACATCGAAGAGCCCCGTATCGTAAATGAGCGATCCTTGCAGACCATCGTCGACTTCAGCGATGTGCATTTCGAGGTCGAGGCGCGCGATGGGCGAATGCATCGCGATGGGCGTTAATTGCAGCCCAGGCAGCGTGAAATCGTAGCTGGGTGCATTCTGCAACGAGAAAACAACTTGAAAAATGGGATGCTGGTTCGGATTTCGCTCGGGCGAAAGTTCCTCGACGAGTTTTTCGAAGGGCAACACTTGATGAGCGAGCGCGTTCTGCGTCGTTTGCCGGACTTGGTGCAGGAAATCAGAGAACGACGGATTTTCCGCAAGCCTTGCTCGTAATGGTAAGTTGTTGACGAAAAAACCAATGAGCGGCTCGAATTCTTCACGAATACGACCCGCCACGGGCGAACCCACGATCACGTCGTCTTGCCCTGCAGATCGTGAAATCAGAATTTGAAAAGCCGCGAGCAACGTCATGAACATCGTCGCCCCGGCGGTTTTTCCGAGCGCACGCAACTCGTTCGTCAGTTGTTTGTCGATGTGGAACGAAAACGCCGCGCTGGCTGAATTGACGCCGCGCGGACGCGACCGATCCGTGGACCATTGCAATGAGCGCGGTGCACCGGCGAGCTGGTTTGTCCAGTATGCAACGTGCGAGGCCAATGCCTCGCGCCCGAGCGATTCCCGCTGCCAAACTGCGACATCGGCGATCTGCAGCGGCAAATCAGGCAATGGCGACGGACGCCCAGCAATGAATGCCCGATATGAAACTTCGATTTCGCGGGCGAAAATATCGAGCGACCAACCATCGGAGGCAATGTGGTGCATGGTCGACAGGAGCACGTACGCAGGGGTTGGTGAATCTGCGAGTCGAAGAAGCGTCGCACGCACCATCGACTCGGTGGCCAAATCGAATGGTTTCTGCGCTTCGGCTCGCACGTAGCGATCGATTTCGACTTCTCGCGCACTTGGAGACAAGTGGCGCAAATCGACGATGGGTAGATCGAATGGCGACGGCGGATGAATCACCTGTCGGGGTTCGTCGTTTTGCAGAACGAATGTCGTCCGCAATCCTTCATGGCGACGCACGACTTCCGTCAAACTGCGGGCAAAGGCGTCGACGTCGAGTGGCCCTTCGATACGCATCGATAGTGGCATATGAAAAGCTCTGCCCTTGCCAAGACGATCGAGAAACCATAGGCGCTCTTGGCCATACGAAAGCGGCAATGGTTTGTCTCGTGACGCGCGTCGAATAGGAACAGTATCGCCAGTTCGAGACAGTCCATGCGTTTCGAGAGACGCACGCTCGACTTCCGCAGCCAGCTCGAATACCGTGCGATGGAGGAAAACCATCTGGAGCGGCAAATTCAAGGCAAAAATTCGATTGATGCGTAACACGAGCTGCGTGGCCAAGAGCGAATGACCGCCAAGATCGAAGAAATCGTCGTGGACATCGACCTCGACGGCGCTCAAAAGATCACGGAAGATTGCCGCAATCTTTATTTCTGCCGCCGTTTGCGGCGCTAAACGAACCGCATTGACAGGGGCCGTCGGCGCTGGCAGCGCGCCTTGATGTACTTTGCCCGATGTCGTAATTCGCGGAATTTCATCGAGCAGGATGAAGCGCGATGGCACCATGTGCTCAGGCAATCGTTCTCGAAGTGCTCCAGCGAGGCTACGGTCGAGTTCTTCACTAGACGCATCGTTTGGCACGACATACGCCACCAGCGATTTGTGTAGGCCTGCCTCGTGAACGATCACTGCCGCATCACGAACCGAAGGAAGTCGTCGCAGGTTCGTCTCAATTTCACCGATTTCAACACGCATCCCCCGAATCTTGACCTGATTGTCCGTTCGACCAAGAAAATCGAGCGTACCGTCAGGCAACCAGCGGCAGCGATCCCCTGTCCGATACACTCGGCCGCGTCGCGCCTCCAATGGCATCTGCTCGATAAATGACAGTGATGCAGCCTCGATGAATTGGGCTGCCGTCATTTCTGGTTGATTCAGGTATCCGCGCGCCGTCCCGATGCCCCCAAGAAAAAGTTCTCCCGGCACACCGATGGGAACGGGGCAACGAGACGCGTCGAGGACCCACGCTGTCCTGTTTGGATGAAGTTTTCCGATCGGAATCCGAGGCAGTCGTTGATCGTAATGGTGCGTCACTTCAAACGCAGCGGCGGAAACGGTCGCTTCGGTGGGGCCATATACATTAAATAGCTTCGTCCGACCAAAAAGCTGAGTTTGTCGCCACCGCGGCAATACTTCCGCAGGCATGACATCGCTGCCAACGATCAAAGTGCGCAAACGAAGCAGCGCGGCAAGTTCTGGGGCGGCAAGCCACGTATCCACGAGTGCCCGCCAATGCGCACCAGTCGTATCGACAACGGTGAGTTCAAATTCGACGAGTTTTTCAGAAAAAACATGCGGTTCGAGTTCCCAATTGGGCAAGACGACACAAGCCCCGGCGATGAGAGCCGGGAAAATCTGCTCGACCGAGGCATCGAAATGGAAGGACGACAATGCGAGCACACGATCTGACGAAGACAAACCATGGCAACGTGCATACGCGAAAGCGTGAGCAACGAGCGAGCGGTGTTCGATCATCACGCCTTTCGGATCCCCGGTCGAACCCGATGTGTAAATGACGTATGCCAAATGGTGCGGCTTCGCGACGTCATCGGGCCCTGAAGTCATCGCCGTCAATGGTCCGTCGAAAAAAACCACGAGAGGCGTTGGAGCACCTTCTACGTGCAAACGGGGTGCGAGGTGCTCGTGCGTCAGGACAATCGGCGTTCCTGTGTCCTCGAGCAAAAAGCGCAAACGATTCGCAGGCAGTGTGGGATCGATGGGAACATACGCGCCACCAGCCTCGAGAATCGCGAGCATTGCAACAATCATGTCAATCGATCGTTCGACGTACAAGCCGACGAGCGTATCGGGTTTTACTCCGAGCGACCGAAGATGATGCGCCAAATGGTTTGCCCGCGATTCCAGCTCGGCAAATGTGAGTTGGTCCTTCCCAAACACGAGCGCCAAAGCATGCGGGGTCTTGGCCGCTTGCTCGGCAAACAATTCATGAATGCACTTATCTGTGGGAAATGGGGTCGCAGTATCGTTCCACGTGCGTAACTGCGCGACTTCGTCGCTGGTGAGCAGCGACATTTCGGACAAACGTTTGTCCGGGTCACTGATGGCGCCGGTGACGAGTGTCTGCATGTGCCCGAGAAGTCGCTGCACTGCTTGCCTATCGACGCGGGTCGTATCGAACGAAGCGATGAGCGTGGCCCGTTCAGACGTATGTTCCAAGGCCAATGCAAGAGGTTCTTTGGCGGCAACTTGGCCTTGGGAAAGCATCCCCCACGAACCAGCGGACTCGATGCGCCAACATGAAGTGGTCAACGTGTCGGCCGCGGTAACCTCGAAAAAACTCACCTCGAAGATCGGCGATTCGCCGGGCCGACGCGCAAGCCCCTGATCTTGCACGACGACATCAAAAGGCATGGTTTGATGCCGATAGGCGTCGACCGCGGCCTGCTTTGCCCGGACAAACATGTCGTAAATGGTAGGATCGCCTGAAAGATCGATTCGAAGCACGACGGTATTGGTAAAGAAACCAAGCAATCTTTCAGTCCCAGGGATATCGCGGTTGGCCACGACGGAGCCGATGGCAATGTCGGTCTCCTGGCTGTAACGTGCCAGAAGTCCCGCAAAAATGGCATACCAGGCCATGAACGGGGTACAACCATGTTTTCGCGCCAATGCGGCGAAGGCGTTGCTCGTTTCGCTCGGCAAACAAAGAATCATCTGCTCTTCGATTCCGGGATCGATTCCGCTTTTCGGATGCAGAATGGGTAGCGAAAGGCGTGAAACACCAGCGAGTTTTTCCTTCCAATACAGCCGTGACGCCGACAAACCATCGCCATCCAGTGCTCGCTGCTCGGCTCGTGCGTAATCTACAAATTGGTACGCAAGCAGAGGTAAACTCGGTACCGTGCCGCGATACGACGCTTCGTAGAGTGCCGCAAGTTCCCGCAACAACAGGCTCGCTGACCATTCGTCCGTGATGATATGGTGTTGGTGGACGAGCACGAGGTGAACGTCAGCCGTTTCGCGGACGCAGAGGATTCGAGTCAATGGGCCGTTCTCGAGGTCGAACGGAGTAGAGATCTCCTGGGCAAACCATTTCGATATTTCGACGCGTTGTTGTTCAGCAGGCAAGCCTGATACGTCAAACGAGCGTACGGTCATGTCGAGCCGTGGTCGAACGACACGCCTGGGAATGCCTTCGACTTCGGAATACGTCGTGCGGAGAATCTCGTGGCGATCGGCCAATGCCCTCAAAGTCGCGCGAAACGTCGATTCCTCGAATTCGCCATGAATTCGGCAAATCGTGGGCACTTGGTAGGCGAGCGTTTTCGGCGCGAGACAATGCAAGAACCATAGACGGCGCTCGGTGCCTGACAAACCTGTATATGGAGTTTCGCCCAACGTATGGGCCGTCGGACGTAATGCATTGGAAGACTCGGCGAAACCTTGAATCAAGGCAGATAACGCACGCACGGTAGGGTGCTGGAACAACGTGGCCATGGGAGGCGCAAATCCGAAGCGCTTTTTCACGGCGGACATCAAGCGCACGGCGAGCAATGAATGACCACCCAACGCGAAGAAATCATCGGTCGCCCCGATGGGATTCACCGCCAGCAATTCTTCCCAAATCCCGATCATGGCGCGCTCGGTCTCATCGTGGGGCGGCACGAACGTCGATTGTCGACTTTCTCGCGTGAATTCCAGAGCCCCCAAGGCGTTCCGGTCGACCTTGCCATTGGGCGTCAGAGGTAATGATTCCAGGACGACGAACGCGACAGGAATCATGTATTCGGGAAGCGTCTTTTGCATGTGCGCATGCAACGTGTCGGGCGCACATCCTTGCGCGCGGGTAACCACGTATGCAATGAGGCATTTCTCGCCAGGCGCGTACTCCCGCGCGAGCACGGCACAGGTGTGCACGGACGCGTGGGACGACAATGCGGCTTCAACTTCCCCAATTTCTACTCGGAATCCGCGAATTTTGACTTGGTTGTCGATACGCCCGACAAATTCGAGATTGCCGTCGTCATTCCAGCGCACGAGGTCACCTGTGCGATACATGCGCGCGCCCGGCTCGAACGAGAATGGATCCGGGACAAACCGCTCCGCAGTCGCCGCAGGACGATGCACGTAACCACGAGTTACCGCATCTCCCCCAATGAACAATTCCCCAACGACGCCGACGGGCACATGCGCCAAGTTTGGCTCCACGACGTGAATACGCGCATTGGATCGCGGTCGTCCGAGCGCCGGTCCTGCCGACAATCGATCGCGACCTGCATGCATTACGTCGCCCATGAGCACACCCACGGTCGTCTCCGTGGGGCCGTAATGGTTCGTCACGATGCACCAGGGGGCCAACGATTGGATGGTATCGACGAGATCCCAGCGCGCAGCTTCACCACCGAGCACCAAACGTTCACGAGGCAATACACGTTCGGGACGCGTTGCCGTGAGCAATGCCGCGAGATGCGAGGGGGTAATCTTGAGAATATCTACAGGGTAATGTTCAAATTCAGCCGCCACGTCCTCGGCGCTCATGGCTCGTTCTTCAGCCACGATACGCAGCGTACCGCCTAAGGCGAGCGCGGGAAAAATCACGGTGTGGCCAAGATCTGCAGCAATTGTCGATAACAACCCATATCGCTTGTTCGGGCCCAAATTCAGACGATGGGCAAGGGCAAGAACATAATCGACGAGTTGTCGGTGTTCCACGCCAACGCCTTTGGGTTTGCCCGTCGAGCCCGAGGTAAACAACACATAAGCCAACTGGCTACCAACGGCGTGGCTTCGGGATGGAATGTGAGAATGCGCCGCCAGCCTTGGATCGCCGAGCATAACGATAGGAGTTTCCGCCGGTAGACCATACATCCAGCGCGATTCGGTCAGAACGACGGCAATCGTCTCCTTTTCAAGAAGAGCCGCGATGCGGTCACGAGGCCACGTGGGGTCGATTGCGACATATGCACCGCCAGCTTTGAAGATTCCGAGGATGGCCACAATCATTTCAATCGAGCGCTCGACACAAAGTCCGACGAGCACCTCGGGACCCACGCCGAGCTGACACAAATGATTCGCCAAACGATTGGCTCGAGCATCGAGGTCGGAATACGTGAGTGCCGACGTACCGTATTCGAGGGCTACTGCATTTGGGGACTTCGCCGCCTGTTCCTCGAACAATTCGTGGAAACATCGGTTCGTCGGGTACGTCGGCGCATCTTCGTTCGATTGGATGAACTCATCACGCTCCGTTTTCGTGAGCAATTCGAGGTCGGACAAACGCTTTTGCGGACTAGCCAGCGCATCGAGGAGAATCGTGCGCAAATGGCCGAGCAATCGATCCACGGCGCAGGCGTCGACGCGGGCCATGTCGTACATGACGTGAATATCTACGTCGTCGCTCCCTTGAATGACCGCAATGGCCAGCGCGTGTTTCGCGACCATTGCGCCATTTGGCAATGCTCCAAGAACCCGCGACCAATTTGACGCCGCATGGACCGGCGGCGCGGCCACTTGAAAGAAACTCACTTCGTAAAGCGGGCTTTCGCCATTACGCCGAAGGGGGCCGACGTCCTGAACGACAACGTCGAAAGGAACCGATTGGTGACGATACGCGTCAATGGCCGTGCGGCGCGCACGATGCAGGATCTCCAAAAAAGTTGGGTCGCCGGATAAGTCCGTACGCAAAACGATTCGATTCGTGAAAAAACCCAAAAGGTCCGCCATTCCGTCGATGTCTCGATTGGCGGCCAAAGATCCCAAGCCGAAATCGGTCTGCCGGGCATGACGCGAAAAAAGCGCGAGCACCACGGCATACCAAACCATGAATACAGTAGCCCCGTTCGTCGTCGCAAAAACACGCAATGCCTGACGTTCTTCGCGAGAAAGCCGAAACGAAGCTCGCCCTTCGAGTCCCGGGGCCGCGGATGCTCGAAGCCAAGGCAATTCGAGACGGGGCAGATTCGATAGATGCGACTTCCAATAATGCCGCGAGGAAGCGAATCTTTCGGTCATGAGCGCTGTTTGTTCGGCGCGCGCATAGTCTGCATATTGCCAAAAAAGAGACGGCAATTTCGCTTCTCTACCGCGATGCGCCTCCTCGTACAGCAGCGACCAATCACGAAAGAGAATCCCCGCGGACCATTCGTCGGTGATGATATGATGCAGGTCGAAGAACAATATCCATCGCTCAGCCGATTCCAACACCACCAGCAATCGCGCCAGCGGTCCGCTCTCGACGTCGAATGCAGCGGCGACTTCGTGGACGAACAGCGTCTCCAGAGATTGGTTTTTCTCGTCCGCAGGGACAGAAGAAATGTCGACGATTCGGAGGGGAATGTTCACGTCGGCCGAGACGCGTCGGATGGCTTCGCCTTCACGCTCGGGATATGTCGTCCGCAATATCTCGTGACGTCGTGCCAATGCCAAAAGGCTCGAGCGAAGTGCGTGTTCGTCGAATTCGCCATGTACTCGGAAAACATGGGGTGCGTGATATGCAGAGCGCTCGGGATGCAACCGCTCGAGGAACCATAACCGCCGTTCCATGCTGGACAGGCCTGAATACGCAATTTCGACCGTACCCCGAGGTACGAGTCGAAGAGCATCGATCGTATTGGTATCCTCAGACAAACCATCCATCAATGATGCGAGCGATTGCGGGGTTGGATGCTGAAACAAGCTCGCCATGGGCAATGTAATGCCCATGCATTTCTTGACGGTCGACATCAAGCGCATGGCCAGCAGCGAATGCCCCCCAAGCGCGAAGAAGTCGTCATTTCTGCCAACGTGCGGGAGCCCCAAGATTTCGGCAAATATTTGGACGAGCACCTCTTCGGTCGGAGTAATTGGTGGCGTGGTGGCGTCATCGGAGGTCGCAGTTGGAATCGTCGGTGCCGGCAAAGCACGACGGTCGATTTTGCCGGTGGGCAACAGAGGTAATCGGTCCAATAGAACAAACACCTCGGGAACCATGTAATCGGGCAATCGCTCACGTGCGAATTGGCGCAATTCCTGCGGGTCGACGGAATGGCCGGCATGGGGCTCGACATAAGCCACGAGGCGTTTGTCCTTCGTATCCATGAGGCGTGCTTCGACGACGATTTGGCGAATCGCTGAATGCGCAGCAATGACCGCCTCGATTTCTCCTGGTTCGATGCGATGACCACGAATCTTGACTTGTGCGTCTTGGCGCCCCAAAAACAGCAATCGTCCGTCAGCTCGGCACTGCGCCAGATCCCCGGTCCGATACATACGCGCGCCAGGTATGGGCGAGAATGGATCGGGGACAAACCTTTCCGCCGTGAGCCCGGGGCGACCCAAATAACCGCGAGCAACCCCATGCCCGCCAATATATAGGCTGCCCATGCCGCCGATGGGCGTTGTTTTACACAGGTGATCGAGCACGCGGACGTTCACATTGGCAATGGGTGCTCCAATGGGTATCGTCGTTGCGCCATCACGCACGTCGAATGCTGTACTGATCGCAGTTGCTTCGGTTGCTCCAAACGTATTGAGCAGGCGCACGCTCTTGGGCGAAATCGCAAGGAATTCACAAACTTTGTCCGTACGCGCGGCCTCGCCACCAATGACGACGGTATGGATTTCGGAGGGAAATGCATGGCCACCGTCGTTCATTACGGTGACGAGCTCATGAAAAAAGGCCGTCGGCAAGTCGACTACCGCGATACGCTTTCGCTGACATTCGGCTAAAAAGTTCAACGGATCGGTCATTTCATTCGTACGAAGAACGAGACGACCACCAGCAATGAGACAAGGAAAGATCTCCTCGAAAGATGTATCCCAACTCGAGGCCGTAAATTGTAATACGGCGTCATGAGGCTTGATCGTAAAGAGATCGACGAGTCGAAGGCTCAGATTGACAAGACTTGCATGCGAAACCAAAACACCTTTGGATGACCCCGTGGATCCAGATGTATAAACCACGTAGGCGGCATTGGCAGAATAAACTTCGTTATCGAGCTTCGTGCAGGGTTCGGCCGACCATTGCTCGGCGTCTCGATCGAGGCAAATGGTGATCGCGCCGTTCGGCCCGAGTTTGTCGAGTCGTTGCGTTTGCGCGAGGATCATGTGGACCTGCGCATCTGAGGCCATGAACGTCAGTCGATCGGGAGGATAGGCCGGATCGAGTGGGACATACACGCCGCCAGCCTTGAGAATGGCCAGCATTGCAACGACCATGTCAATTTGGCGGTCGACGCAGGCTCCGACTCGCACCTCGAGGCCCACGCCAAGTTTCCGTAAATGGCGAGCGATTCGGTTTGCCCGAGCATCGAGCTCGGCATACGTGAGTTTGGTGTCCGCACACTCCACGGCGACGTCATTCGGTGATAGTGCTGCACGAGCCTCGAACAATTCGTGAATGCATTCGTGGGTCGCGAGCGGTGCATGCGTACCCGTCGACGTGCGCAGAATGAATTGGCGCTCCGATTCAGGCAAAAGATCGAGCTGGGATATGGATATCGTCGGATGAAGGAGCACTTCTCGCAGGAGCCGCTCAATTCGTTTGGTCACCCGCTCGAGCTCGTCTTGGGTGAATACGGTGCAACTTCCGTCGAGGAGCATGCGAATGCCCCCCTCCGCCAGAAAGTCTTCGATATAGATGAATAGGCCATGATTTTGATAGCCTGGAGTCATGGACTGAAAAACACCCGTCGCGTCGCCAAACCGAGCCTCGCAGCGACGGTTCATGAAGGACACAGTAACGTCGAACGGGCGAATTCGATCGGTGCCCAAAAGTCCAATGGCGCGTCGAAGTTCACCGAGCGGGAAACGCCGATGGGGAGATCCGCGCAGTGCCTCGTTTCTGATTGCGTCCAGCAATTCCAGGAACGTGCGTTGCGTACCGAATCGATACCATGCCGAATAGGTCGTCGAAAACAATCCGGCGGTTGCGTCGAAGGCCGGCGTGCGCCGATTTCGCGAGACAAGTCCAAAAGCAACGTCGTCGCGACGGCCCATGACGGCGAAATAACAATAAAAAACGCCCAGGAAAACTTGGCTGAGCGAAACTCCGTGTTGCGTTGCAAATGAACGCAGCGCCAAACACAAATCGACGTCCAAGACGATTTCGGCTTGCTGGCTCCGGTACGAATCACCAATGGAAACATCGCGGCGCTCAGGAAACAATGGCTCGGGGAGCGTGGAATAGATTTCTTTCCAATACCGCTCGTCGATTTGGAATTGCTCCGACTCCATGTAGCTTCGATCGTCCGCGATGAAGTCGACGTAGGACGGGGCCATGGAATCGGGGACGGTTTGTCCGGCGAGGAGAAGATTGTAGATTTCTGCGACGCGTTCGACGAAGCGCGTCACACTCCAGCCATCGAAAATGGAATGGTGCTGCTTGTTGAACCAGAAGTGACGATCGGGCGCGATTTTCAGGATGGCGCAACGGAACAAGGGTTTTTCATAAAAACTGAACGGTTCGATGACCGCCTGCCGCATCCATTCTCGTGCTCGCTCTTCGGCATCCGAATGAATGGAAAAATCGAGCGTTTGGAACTGGGAGGGGGCTCGATCAAGGAGCTTTTGGAGCGGAAGTTCGTCCCCCGGAACCAATACGATCCGAAATGCATCGTGCTGCGCGATGACGCATTCCAATGCACGCTGGAATAGGCCAAGATCGAGGCGTCCGTCGATCGGTACATACCCGGCAACATTGTAGATCGGGACGTCGGGGTGCAACAATTGATCGAGCCATATTTCGCGCTGCAGCGTCGATAGCGGATGCGTCGCGATATCTACACTGCTCGATGGAATGGCAACAACTCTAGGCAAGGCGGGTGCGGCACTCATAGGGTCGGACACTTTGTCGAGAACATCGTTACGCAGAGACGGTTTGCAATTCCGTACGGCGCTCGATCGACCTTACTTTGCCGTACTCGAGCGTTACGACCCGATCTGCACAATGGAAGTACCGATCGTCGTGCGATACGGCAATCACCGTTTTTCCTCTTCGTTTTAAGGAAGGGATGAGTTCTTCATAGAAATACTTGCGGAATTCCGGATCCTGGTCAGCGGCCCATTCATCGAAGACGCAAATCGGGCGGTCCTCCAGCATTGCTACGATCATTGCGAGACGCTTGCGTTGCCCCGTAGACAAATCACGCCTCGTGAAGCGCCCCTGCTCGAATGACGTCTTGTCGTCGATTTGCATTTGTCGAAGCAGATCCTGCACCGCCGACTCGTCCACGTCCAGCAGGCCATAGAGGCGTGCGAACAGGTGAAAGTCCGAAAAAATCGCGGAATACATTTCACGATAAGCGGCAACGTTTTCGGGGTGCAGTCTTTCACCATCGATACGCACTTCGCCACAATCAGCCGGATACAAGCCCGTGAGCACCTTCATGAACGTCGATTTCCCACTGCCATTGCCGCCGACGACGAAAACGACTTCACCCGCGGTAATCGAAAAGTCCATCGGGCCAATGCGAAAGGTTTGTCCTCCCGCATCGGGCGGATAAGCAAACGACACTCGATGCACATCGATGGCTGAAAACCGCCCATTCCAAGGATCCTTGGTTTGTCCGGCCGGGACATGATGACGTGCCGCCTGCTCGATCTTCTTTTCCAATGTGTGGATATTGGCCAACGCGTTGTTCGACCGAATGTACATCGGCATCCCACCCACAAGGCCACTCAACGGTGCCCAAAAAAAGAGGACGCCGCCAACGAGAGCGACAACGGTTGAATTATCGATGGTCACGTGTTGCGGCAATACGAATACCACACCGACGAGCATGGCCACAAGCACGCATTGCGCAAAAACCATGTTGTCATTAAACAGGTTGTTGGCCGTTACCGTCGTCGAACGTAGCGCCTCGGTCGTCGCTACCACGTCGGAACGAATGTCGCGGCTGCGTTTTCTGCTGAGGCGAACCTCCTTGAAACCCTCGAGCAAATCCGTGAGCTGGTCGAGGAATGTGACGCGAGCTTGGGCCGTCCGATCAAGATGCACGCCGATTTCGGCATTGCTCGAAGACCACAACATGATGCCGATTGCATTGAGCAGCACCAGAAGCACGAAGCCCGGCACGGAAATCGACAAAACATACAGCGAAGCGGAGATGATGATGCACAGCGATTGCAACACGTTCGCGATCGCTCCCGCCGAATCCGAGACGGTCGATACGTTCTCCGTGAGCCGATCATAAATCTCCGACGTGCCGATCCCTTCTAGCTCATCGAGTTCCGCTTGTTCGATCTTGTCAATGATGCGGACCTTGATTTTCGTCAGCGCCGATTCGATGATCTCCGTCGTCCGGTGATATGTCCGCCGCGCGCAGACTACGTACAATGCAACGGCCAATCCGATCATCAGGAATTGGCGTGCCTTGTCGTCTTGCGTCGATGCTGCGTTATTGACGAGAGAGATGACGAACGCATTGGCAGCGCCGGCCACCGATGCCGTGAGAAGAAGCCCACCAAGATCGTCACGTGCTTCGGCCCGAACGAGGTCTACCAGCGTCATGCTCGTCAATCCATACCAATTGGTCGAACGAGCCTCATGTCACGATTGCGGTTCGGCGTCCATATTTTTGACGCGCTGGCCGATGTTTTTCCATTTGGAACATATGTATGCCGCGACCGTCTCGTAGCTCTTGCGCGTTCGCGCGACGTGGATCATGCCGCCACACATCGAGCACCATTCGAGCCCCGGGAGCAAATATTTGGGTGATGGCCCGCGAGTTTTCGCGCCGAACGCCTCCTTGCCTGCCTTCCTGCCTCCACCGCATGTCTTCGTCATCGTGCCCACTACCAAGATCCCTGGATCTCCGGCCGAAACTCCACTCGGTGCATCGGACTACGCTGTCGCTAGACATCAGGAGGTCTGAGTCTTGACGCATGGGTCGGAGCGTTCCGGGCAAGTGCATTCATGTCCCGATCACCGTCATTGCCTTGCAGCTCACGCGACAGCACGGCCGTAGAAGGTACAGCGCTTTCGCCATGTGCTGACAAGACCCGTCCGGAACGGTTGCAACCGTCACGAAGGGGTGGTCAGACCCTTCCAAAAGCGATTTGGTGGTCGGGATCGCTGTCGACACCCGTTGGGAAGCGATTTGGTGGTCGGGGTTGCTCTTGTTGAGCAACCAAAATCACAAAATGGGTGCCGCTGGTCAAGCTGCGGGGCATCGAAGACAACAGATTACTTCTTGATGCCGCCCTTGGGACGAACATCGGGGACGAGGTCATTGTTTCGCCAGTAAAACTCGTTCTTCTTTTCTGATTCATCCGCGAAGCCTACCATTTGCATTTCGGCTTCGATGACGGTCGCGCCCTCGGGAACGTGTTTCTTCTGCACGCAAGAGAATTGAATCACGGCTTTTTCGGCTGGTTTCATTACGCCGCTGAAAATCGTATTGCCCGAACACTGCTTGTACGGATGCGATTTGCCTTCTTCATCTTTGACTTCGAGCTGCTTGCCGGCCTTGTCGTAGAAATACACGTAGACCTTGCCATACAGAATGGTGCGTTTCGATTTGCTCGCGACCCGGAAAAAAGGCCCTTTGTCGTCGATTTTATTGTTCCAGGACAGCTCCATCTGGCGGCTCGTGCCTTTGCCTTCGCAAGGCGACGTGAGAATCCCTGGCCCGGACGAACCTTCGGGACAATCTTCGCGATTCGGTGGAGGTGCTGCGCTCGGCGCGGGAGCGGCAACGGCGGACGGAGGCGGAGCGGCCGACGGAGCGGCTGTACGTGCTTGCGCAGCGCTGCTCGACGCGGCGGGTTTTGCCGTGGGCTGCTCTTCTGAACAACCGAGAACGAGAACCGCTGCAGCCACGAAGACTCGGGAGATAGGCGAAAAAGACATGCGTTCCCTCAACGGACGAGGCCGGCGAAAGCGCGCGGCGTCTTTGCCACCCTACGCCAACTTCGCGCGCTTGGGAAGCTATTTTCCCACCTGATCCAGAGGACGCTCGACGCGCCCGTTTTGCTGCTGCCGCCGCCATTGCAACGCGTCAAGAAGCAGACGGTACGTCATCGCGCTGTTGCCTGAAGAGACAAGAAGTCTTACTTTTCTTGCCCGCCACGCAGCGTTCGTCGTGTCCGCCGTGCCCCCAAAAGGGCCAAACCCACCAGCAACCAGGGCGCATTGCCCGATTCGGAATCCCCAGCTACACGACAACTACAACCACCCTCCGTGCCCGGATCGTTGCCGCCAGAACCACCCTCGCCGACCGAACCTCCCGCACCCGCAGAGCCTCCCGCACCCGCAGAGCCTCCTGCTCCGCCTGCGCCAGCAGAACCACCACCACCCGCACCGGATGTCGACGAACTCGAGCTCGACGTCGACGAACTCGAACTGGACGTCTCGGGCATGCACGTCCCACCTTGGCATGTGCCCCCCGTACACGGCGTTCCGTCGGGCTTGAGAGGTGACGCAACGCAAGCGCCCGTGGACGGATCACACGCGCCATCGTAATGGCATTCGTCTTTCGCAGTGCAATCGAGCGGAGAGCCGGCAGCACATTGGCCGCCTTTGCAGGAATCGACGATCGAGCAGGGATTGTTGTCGTCGCAAAGAAGGCCATCAGGTTGGAACAAGTCCCCAGGACACGTGCTGAAACTTCCTGTGCAGCTTTCGGGCAAATCACATCCATTGGCTGCAGGACGACAAACCGTGCCGGCCGGAAGAAGCCCATCCGCTGGGCAAGCAAAGGAAGTACCACTGCATGTTTCCTCCGCGTCACATGGGCCTGCGGCAGCACGACACGTCGTACCCATGGGCGCGGGCCCATCCGCGGGACAAACCGAGTTGGTCCCGGAACACGTTTCGGCCGCGTCACAAATTCCCGCGATGGGTCGGCATATCGTGCCCGCGGGGGCAAATATGTCGGGTGGGCACGCAGCAGCCTCACCATCGCATAACTCTGCCATATCACAAGGTCCGGTAGCGAGTCGGCACATGGTCCCCACGGGGACAAACGTATTGACGGGACAATCCGGGGTCATCCCCGTGCAGGACTCGGTCAAGTCGCAAGGTCCCATGGACGAACGACACGTGGTACCTGCCGCGACAAACGAATTTGCAGGACAGAATGCGCTGAAACCCGTGCATGATTCTGTCCGGTCGCACGCGCCAACAGACGCCCGACACGTAACTCCCGCAGGGATCAGCACATCCGATGGGCACGCCGCAGCAGTGCCCGTGCATGCTTCGGGCGCATCGCAGACATCCATTGCAGGTCTGCACAGAGCGCCACTCGCGGCAAACCCATTCGCGGGACACGACGCGCTCGTGCCCGTGCAGGTTTCGGCCACGTCGCACGTACCTGTGGCGGCACGGCAAATGGTACCGGCCATTGCAACCGCATCCATGGGACAAGCGGCATTCATTCCGTCGCACACTTCGGCGACGTCGCACGCACTGGCCGCAGCACGACACACCGTGGCCGCCGGTGCCGCAATACACGTACCCATGGACCCAGGCGCATTACACATGATGCAATCACCAGCTACGCCACAGGTCGAATTGCAACAAACCCCGTCGGAACAGAAACCGCTTTGGCACTCGGTTGCCGATGCGCACATATCCCCAAGCAAGCCTTGCGAATAGATTTCAACCGCGCCAGTGACCACAGAGGCGTCGATTCGACCCCCCGCCACGATCACCTTCCCATTTTGGAGCAATCCTGAGACGGCCCAATATCGTCCCACGGCCATCGAGGGAACTGTCGACCACGTATTCGTCGTGGTATTAAACAATTCGGCCGTCGCAATCGTAGCCAACGCATTGTCTTGTCCCGCAGCCACAAGGACCGAGCCGCTATTGAGTCGGTTTGCCTTGTGCCGTCTACGGGGTCCGTTCATCGTACCGGTGGATGACCAAGTGTTTGTCGCCGGGTTGTAGATCTCCGCGGTGGCGACCACGCCCGTTCCCGAGCTCCCGCCAGCCGCAAGCACCCGCCCGTCCGCGAGCAGCGTTAGGGAGTGATCATACCTGGCCGCGATCATGTTGCCGGCGTTCAACCACGAATTCGTCGGCGGATTGTAGAGCTGGGCCGAGTTCACCGCCACGCCCGTGCTGACGTTGTTGCCACCTGAAACGAGGACCTTGCCGTCATTGAGCACAACCATGGCGTGATCTTCACGGACGGTACTCATGAGGGGCATGGCGCCCCACGAATTCGTGCTGGGATCGTAGATCTCGGCAGAAGCCAGCGAAAGACCACCTACGTCTCGGCCCCCAGTGATCAGGAATCGTCCGTCTTGTAAAACCACACTTCGGGCGCTGTTCCTCCCGGTGACCATCGAGGCTACGGCGCTCCATGTGTTCGTGGCAGGATTGAAAATCATCGCTGTAGTGAGAGCATTCGTTCCGCTGCTCCCTCCCGCCATCAAGACCCGCCCGTCGTTGAGCAACGCAAGTTCCTGGGCGGCGGTCACATACGCTGAACCTGTGGCTGTCCATGTGTTGAGGGCGGGGTCGTAGATCTCGGCCGAACTCGTCGTCATGCCTCCTGTGTTTCCCCCGACGACCAGAACCTTGCCGTTTGGCAGGACAACACCCGCGGGCCGGGAACGGGGTGTCATCATCGGGGCAACCGTGGTCCACAAGGGATCGACGAGGACCTCTTCGCCGTCGGTGTCGATGGACAGGGACAAACGATTTCCTTGGGCCTCAAAGGAAGTCCTTACGTCCTCGCCAGTCACGGCGAAGGCTGCGGGAGCGGTGACCCAGATACGCGCGACGCCGGCTTCATCGACAACCGCCGCGCGAACACCGTCGTCCATGACGCGAAGTGTTCCGCCCTCGATTTCCCACGTGACGATGGGTACGTCACTTCGAACGAATTCCGGGGCCAAGTGCAACCATTCCTCGACACCCGCGCCCGATGCCGTCCAAAACGATGTGCCTCCAGCGCGTGTGTAAGCAATGGCGTTTGCCGTGGGAACGCCTTCGCCTTCGGCGCCAATCTCGCGTACCCGCACCTCGAACCCATCACCGAGCAGCAAGCGAATGGCATCCTGGCCTTTTTTTGGAAGAAATGCGTCGAGGACCCCGAAGGAACCGATGGCTGGTGCCTGTTCGGCGTGCATGTCGGTGGGCCCTCCCCACCTGCGCCAGAATCCGGCCGGATGTTCATCGAATCGTGCCGCCTGTTCGAGCACCTCCATGGCGTGATCCGGGAACGCGCGACGCAAGTCATGGGCCCAGTCGTTGGCCACCGGTACGAGTTTGTCGTTCGCAACCGCCGACCTTTCAGCTGGGTTTTGTTCGTCGTGGAGGGCGGCTCCCGAAGGCATCGTATCAGCGCCACATCCAGACACGCTGAATACCACCGCCGACGTGATGAGAGCCGCCCCCGAAAGAGCCAAACGCGATGATAGAGTAATTTTCCGCATCCGCCTGCGATAAGCGTGTGACTTGTGGGGGTCAAGAGAGATGCGGCGCACGGAGTTAGAAAAATGGTTGCCCCTGTGATCACGGTGCGGGGACGAGCGCGGCGAGGTTCGACGTTCGATTGCCAGGGCACCGATTCAGCGAAGCGGTCCAAAACGTGGTATTGGGCGACGCCTGGCGGTCACAAACTTCTGGAACGCTCTAAGTGGATGTTTATCAGGTTTTCACAGCGGATCGCCATAGCCCTGGGAGCGGTTTGATTTTGCGGCGTT
>DAOMZH010000005.1:0-9643 GCA_035437985.1 Polyangium sp. (in: bacteria)
TGGACATCTTCGAGCAGGAACGACCCGTGGGGATCCAGCTGTTCGGCGGGCAGGATCAATGCTTCCACCCAGCAACGCACCAATGCCACTCTCTCCTCTGCCGTCGGCGCGTCCAAATATTCCACTCGTTCTTCCAGACGATCCCGCATACTCGCTTGCAAAACCGGATGCACTCGCGCCATCCACACCGAATCGAGGGCCATTTGCACGATCACCAGTCCCCGCACCGTATCGCGCAATTCGCTCACCAGACGAGCATATTGACTGATCCGCCCGGTTTTCCCTTCATCATCGGCCAGGTTTTCGAGCTGATCGAGAACGAGCACCAATGGCGCCCCGAATGTCGCGGCAACACCCAAGGTCCGCAATGCGCGCATGACGTCATCGTCATGTAATGCGGTTTGTCGCCCCAAACGATCGAGCTGCACTTGACTTGGTTCTCCACCCGAAAGCCAAGTCCACAACGCCCGCTGCTCCATACGATCCGCAAAAGGGATTCGCAGCAGATGGCTCAAATACTCCGGCCACACGTCCGCCGAACGATCCTCCGCCCGCACAATTGCCCGTTCACAAAGCCGCAATTGCGCCGTGTCCGTTTGACCCTGACAATCCGCCAAAAATGCGAGCGGAAAATGCGCCGGTGCCCCGCTCGCTCGGGCCAGCAACGTCCCCACCACAATATCGATCTGCCGCTCCTCGCGAGCAAATACCGGCTGCCGCAATGAATGTACGATTGCTGAAAGCACATGCCGCGGCGCAGGCTCGACACCAATCTCGGGTCGCGTATGCACGAATATCCCCCGACATCCCACTTGCCTCCTCAGCCGCGTGAATAAATGCGTCTTGCCACTTCCTGCCGGACCAAGCAAAAGCAAAGACCTCGATTTCGGCACGAGCACCGCCCCCGATTCCGCTTTCCGCAGCGTATCGACACAACCACGAATGTACTCGCTCACGCGGGCATTGAGCGACGGAACATCCAGCGATTCCTGCCACGCATTCGCGTGAATGACCTCGAACGGACTAGCCATCATGACGACATTCGCCTCGCATACGAAAATACGGTTCCTCGCGGCCCCGGCAAACAAAGCGCCACATCTTCCGCTTTCAAAAATTCAGTACCCGCATCCGGACGCAATTCAATCGTCCCCAACTCGAACGCCCTCGCCAAAACCCGATGAACCTCGTCTTTCGACAACTGCGGCGCCAGCTTCCGCACCAAATCCGCAATTCGCACCAATTTCAGGTTCGGATCCTCCAATTTTTCCACCGCGTCAACCACCAACTGCTCGGCACTCACCCCTCCTCGGTTCGTTTCGCCAGACTTCACCATCGCCCCCGACAAACCCAGCACCGCGTCAAAGTCCTCCCGCAACATTGTCTTGGGCAAACCCTTCACCTGCACCTTTTTGACCGTTTTTGCGAGATTCGTAATCGCCTTGCCCCATCGCTGCATCTCCGCCAAACTCAACACCTGTTCACCTCCCCCAACCACAACCTCCAGCTCTGTTCGAACAACGATATGCGCCCGCGCCTCCCGCACAAGCTTGGCCAAACCACTATCAATTTCCGCCTTTTTCGCGCCCTTTACCCGCTTTGCCAAATCTTTCCGCGCAATCCGCGCTCCCCCACACAAAAGCGCCTCGAGCTGCGCAACCACAGGAACACGCAACACATTCGTCTTTCGCTCCAAACCCCGCGCCTCGAGCCCCCTCACAAGTTCGTCGCGGGCAGAAGGCGCAAGTTTGACCGCAGTAAGTCGACCCAATGGCAACACGACGTTCGCCCGAACGCTCGCTTCCGCATCGGCCAAGATCCGAGCATCAATCCGCTCGACAAGAGGTGTTTTTCGAGGCACGACGGCGAGTCTAGCGCGAGTTTGCCCAGGAGCCAAATCTTTTGTCAGAGCCAAACACTTTTTCTGTGCCGGGGTTCGTCTGAGTCACCACGCCCGATCGTCCGGACGATCGGGCGTTTCTGCATTCGCGCAACTTTCCTCGACGACCACTGCAACATCGCCGCGTCGGGAATCTACTGACCAGCCGTTACGTGGCCTCCAAACGTGGTTTGTCAGGGTCTAGCAAATTGGAAATGACGGCAGCGAACCCTATTGTACCGTTCCTGGATCATCCTTGGAAAAATATCTTTTCCAGAATTCGCGCCCATGCACGCATCTATTCCGAATCAAGTCACGTCCAATTCACTACCGGCTTGCGTCACTTCAATACTCCCGCCCCACATACACATGCACTTCGAATCATTCGTCAACGCCTTGTTCGATTGCAATGTCACCCCCGAAGCCCCCGGTGACCACGGCGCCGTTACCACAGGAATACATGGCTGCGGCGTGAGTGTCCCGAATGCCGCAGCCGTCGCCGCCGCAACTTGAGGATTGGACGTCGTTTTGCACATCCCAAATGGCATGATATTGACCTGGGGCTTGTAATCCATCACCGTTGCCGCCGCATTGCTCGACGAGCTCGAGCCAATGATGGGCAATACCGCGAGCGACGACGGCGACAAACCTTCACTGCATTTGAGCTGGGCACCGTGAACCACGAGTTTCGGCATGATTTGCACCAATCAATTTAGTAAATTCCTGGGTTTGCTGCGCGAAGATTGCAAATGCCATATCCTCAATATGAAACCCCACGGTCCTGGCTCAGTCGTTTCCATTCATCCGCAATAACCTGCTCGTCTGGATCCAAACGCCCTTCCGATGAAACAACTCGCGGCGTAATGGTGGACGCAGGCGCAGGCGCCGCTATCGATGTACCGACCGCCGGTGCTGCGGTTTGTCCCCCAATGGTTTGTCGCTTTGCCGATTGCTCGATCACGGGTGCGGTAGTTTCCGGTCGGGCCGTTGCGGATTGCGTATCCGTTATCCCAGGTTTGTCTGCGGATTGATTCGCCTTTTCCGCCGCCGCGTCTGCAGCAGCACGCGATTTCGCAAGCACTTGCCCGATCCACTGTCGCGTGAGCCTCGGATCCACGCCTTCTTCACTAAACAATTTCCGCGCCGCCAAAATGGCTTCGCGCGCTGGCTGTTGCTTCTTCGCCCCTGCATATTCAATCAGATTCGCCGAAATCTTTTTCAATTCAGCTGCATAAGGTGTTGCAGCCAAATCCTCGAGCGTCTTCGGTATTGGTCGTTGACCAGCCGCTTCGCGCGTTTGCGCCCGATTCAAGACCCCCCGCTGCTGCGCTTCGCCCCCAGCTTGATGCCGCTCGAATGCCACTTCCAAATCGAGGTGCTCCGCGAGCGCGCGCGCCAAATCTGCATAAGCCGCTTTGTCATTGCCTAAAATCTCTTTGATTTCCGACAAACGCGCCGATGCAGCCCGATCCTGCCCTTTGGCGCTGGCATACGCTTTGAGATACGCCGTAATGACCCCTTTGATTTGCGGCGTCGCCACCCGCCCGATCATGTCCCATACCGTCTGATTCGCCGTATCGCCGCTCGCCAGCAATTCGGCCAATTTCTTGCCCGTCCCCTCCAATTCTTTCACCCAAAGCTTGAATGTGAAATTAGCGTCCAAGCGTTTCGTAAAATCGAGTGTATCGTCCTTGTACACGCCCGGATTGGCAAATGCTGTTTTTCGCGCATGCAACGCCCGACTTATCGAATAAATAGAAATCCTCTCGAGTTCCAGGGCCATCGCCGACGGCGTGGGATACTTCTCACTCAAGAGAGCATCGGTCATGAATTGCGTAAACGTGGTAATCACCCCATCGGCAACGCCGCCAGTCGCATTTTGAAATGCGTTCAACAAGACCTTCGCCTGGTTTTCTTTTCCTTTTCCGAGCGCCAAATTGCGAAAGAATCCACTCTCCTCGGCACTCTCCAAGTATTGGCGAAATAGAGCCGTGTGCTCCAACTCCAACGCACTTTCAATTTTTCCGCGCAGATCGAAAACGTCGAACAATGCGGCCCCGACGGCGTTTTTTACCACGCTGCTGACATTCGACGGACTGTACAATTGGTAATTCTCGCCGAGCAACGCTTCCTGCGTGAATTGATTCGCCAGCGTAGAAATAATGGACGAAATAACCGAGGCCACCCCTTGTCCCCCGGTTACATACGACAAACCCAGCTCGAAAGCCAATTCAACCGCCCCGGCGACGAAATCCACGATGACTGCTTGCTCACTCGAATATCGCCCAAGAAGGTCCCGAAAATCCCCAGTACGCTGCGCGAGCAATACTTGTGCATTCAGGGCGTCATTGGCTTGGACTTGTTTTTCGCCGGAACCATTAACCAAATCGTCGACCGCGTCTAAACTCCGATCGAGCGCGTCACGCGTCCGTTCGCCCGTGACCTCTGCATATGCATCCGTCAAGAATCGCAACGTGCCCGCGGCAATTCCCGTCTCGCGCGCATTGCGCTCGCGATGCAATTGTTCCCGCGTCTCCTCGGCCGTCTTTGGTGGCAATAACAACGCACGAAGCTTCTCGAATTGTGTCGCCTGCTCGAAGTTCAATTCAAATTCGAGAAAAGTCACAAAATCATCGGTGGGATCCTTGCTTTGTCTGGTAAAACCAATGAGCTCGACGAACGCACGCAATACATCGCTCTGCAGCTTCGGATCAGTTTTCTGAATCGCGGCCAAAAACTCGTACGCGCTTGTGAGTTCCGAATCGGCACGCGAGGTTTTCCTCTCTAAACCTTGACCGATTTTTCCACCTAACTCCACATACAGCCGATTCGCCCCCGCACGAGCACTGGGGCGATCCGAGGTATCTCGCGCCAATGTAACGAAGCGCCAATACTGAGTATCCGTACTCGGCAAAAGAAGCTCGAGAACGATTGTCGGACGAACGACTTCCCCTTGGTCCTCCTTTGGCTGTTTCGCTTCCTGATTCAACTGCGCCATTTGGCCTTGAATCCAGCCATTGGTCACGAGCTTGACGGCCTCGGGATAATTGCCAAGTTGACATTCGGCCCACACTTGATCCAAAAGCGTTTCCGTACCCGTGAGTAGCAATCGCGTTTTTTTGGTTTGCAACTCCGATTGCGAGGCGACCCGTGGGTCTCTGACCCACGCCAGAAGCTCCTTGCGCTGGCGCTCCCACAATCTCGTATATTGTTGAATGGTCTCTTCGTTCCGGGAAAGCCTCGCCCGAGCAATACGTTTGTCCCAAATCTGCGTTATCGTCAAGATTGACTGCTGCACCTGGTCATCGTTCGTGAAAATACTGAGTGCGCTGCCTGCAACCTGTATCGTTTGCAGCGCCGTTTCGACTTGCAAATCTTCGCTCCGCCAGAGTTTGTCTTCGTCCGATTCGTTGGTTTTCTCGGCGCCTCCCTGCTTGGCCTTTTCATACTCCCGAAACACCACCAGGACCAGATCCCGGTCCTCGAACGATAACTCCGAGATCAATGCCTCTTTCAAGCCGACATCGGCAAACGGCTTGCCTTGCTGATCCTTCCAACCGCGTCGAGAATGAACGAACTTTTCCCAATCTTGTACGAGTTCGTCGAACTTATCAAAACCTTGTTTCCACGTCTCTTGAATGGCATCTATGACCGCCTTCGTGTGGGTGCCTCGAATCGCCAAGCTGTCGAAATAGATTTTCTCGGCGGTCGTCAAGTCATGATCAATCAGCGCCAATGCGCGCTTCAAAAACGCATCATCGTCATTGGTCACAAAACCGAGCACTCCACCCCAAGCGCTTTCCAGATGTTCGCGCAGAACGTTGTTTTCATCTTCATCATGCCCCAAACCAAGGCCACGAAATGCCTTTCCGTAACGTTTGACGAAATGGTCCCGATGCCGCGCTTTCACGGCCGATTCAATCGCGGGCAATACATCCGCATCATTCACGCGCTCGGGTATGATCGCCTGGCCCACGCGCACCTCGCGACCCTTGTCATAACCCAACTCGAGGAGCGCCAGTATCCGCACGAAGTCCGGGTCATGAGGAAGCCGCTGAATCAAATGCGTACGTAACGGAAATCCAGAACGTTCTCGAAATAATCTCTTGGCCAAATCAATACCTACGTCACCCAACGCTTGCAGCTGGTCCGCAAACGCCTTCGCATTTTCATAATTTCGCGCCGCGTAGCGATCCCGGGTCCCGAAATTTTCATTGACGTCGGGCAAAGCCGCCAAAAATGCCTCGACTCGCCCCTGCACTGCTGCTCGCTGCTGGCGCTCTTCGATCACACTTTCCAATTCTTCGAGTTCTGGGCGTTGCGATCCCACCCGCACCGCGAAAGGGAGTTCAAATCCGGGCTCGAGAATGCGGGTAAATTGCCCCGGAACGAGTTTTATGGTTTTTCCAGCAGGTTGCGCACTCTTTCCGGAAATTGCCCGAGACTCCTCACGGGCAGGGGTCCTGGGTGCTCGTCGGTGCCGCACTTTCTGCGGCGATTGGGTCGTTTTCGCGTCGTCGCTCATCGTGCCCCCTGTTCACCCAGATCACCCAAAAGTGAATCATCTCCGGCAGGAATCATCCGCCCAAGTTTCTGATATTCGGATTTGATTGCGATTCGCACGTGTTGCATCTCGACGGGTTTTTCCTGCCCAGCCGCAAGACCTGCCGCGACCAACGCAATATTCCGAATATTTCCTCCTGCAATGTTCATCCGTGCCAAACGATCGAAGTCCAGACCATTTGTAGGCGTATTCTTTGGAAATACTTGGCGCCAGATTCGTTCTCGCTCCTGCTGCCGCGGAAACGGAAACTCCACCACGAACCGAAGTCGCCGCTGCAATGCCGGCTCGAGCGCGTCCCGCATATTCGTGGTCAAAATCGACAACCCGCGATGACTTTCCATTCGTTGCAACAAATAAGCCATTTCCAAGTTTGCATAGCGGTCGTGACTGTCTTTCACCTGTCCCCGCGCCCCGAACAACGCCTCTGCTTCGTCAAACAGAAGGACGCAAGACCGCTCCGCAGCTGCCCCGAAAAGTCGCCGCAGGTTTTTCTCGGTTTCACCAATGTATTTACTCGCGATGCGACTGAGGTCCACGCGATAAAGCTCAGCCCCGAGCTCTCGGGCCAGAACCGCCGCCGCCATGGTTTTTCCAGTACCACTCGCCCCGGTGAACAAGGCGTGGACCCCCAGAACCGCGGTATCCACAAAACCCCATTGTTTATGAAGAAATATGCTCTGTTTTACATGGCTGACGATTTCCCGCAACGTGTCTTGCACGGCATCTGGCACCACGAGTTCGTCCCAGGAATAGTTTGTCTCGACGCGCTCGGCCATCTCGAGCAAATCCGTCACGGCACTGTGACGCTCGACCGTTCGTTCGACGTTGAGGGTGAAACACGGGCGCTGCTCGAGGCGCAGCGACGTTTTTCCCAAGACAAACAGCGGACCGGGGAATTGTTCGACGAACCGGCTCACGGCAATCCGACGTGACGTGCTTTCTTCGATTTCGTCGAGATCATCTCCGTCAATCACGAGTACGCTGCGCGTAAGCCGCATTTCGCGCAATACAAGGTTCATCCAGCGTGGATCGTCGAATCTTCCGCTATGCACCACCGTATCGAGGCGCTGCAATTGCAATCCCAATAGGGACACCGCCATTGCAGCAATCGATAGTTTCTCCACGCGTACAGGACCAACCAATTCGACGACGGGCCATTCATAAAGCGAATCCGCGCGCTCACACTCTTTCACGATACGTGCTGCCAGTGCGTCTTGGGCCGCACTCGACGTCGTCGGGCGAGGAAACGCCGACAACATTCCAACAAGTGCTTCGTCGGGTTGATCCACACCGACGATATAATGAAGTATCCTTTCCTGAATTCGCAACGGACTCGCCGACAAACCGCGTCCTGGTAAAACATCGAGCAGCCGATAACGACGCAAAGGCGCGGCCGGCGTAATTGCACTCCAATGCGCATCCGACAAGACGGACATGGCCAAGCCAAACGTTGGCAGCCAAGATTCCGGGTCACTCTGGCTGCGCGCACAAGCTCGGGCTAGACTGCCATCGAGCTCGACTCCGGCACAAAGCATCAATAGCTGCCGCTCGAATGACGAAAGACCAAACATCGACCCAATGCGAGTCAATGCGGGAGGAGCCGGCATTTTCGCGAGCGCCACGTCCACGTCCGCACGCGCCGCCTGCACGACGTTGTCATTGGCACGCTCCACCAACGCGCGGAGCAGCGCCACAAATGCACTGACAAAGCGTTGGTTGGCCGAAAGCCATTCAGCGGCGCGATTCAAAGATTCCAGCGTCCACCACCTTTCCCATTTTTTGGAATTCGCGCCGCGCGGCGTGTAGCAAGTGTCTCATCGCGACGGGTTTGCCCTCGTCTGCCGCAAGAAAAGCCGCCGCCAGAGCCATGTTTCGAATGTATCCACCGGATAATTCGATTCGTTCCGCCAAGAGGCGCAAATCGATGTCCGTGTCCAATGGTGTTTCGGGCGTCCACATACGTTGCCAAATGCGCAATCGATCCCCAGCGTTTGGAAAAGGAAACTCGACGATGAAGGCAAACCGTCGGACGAATGCGTCATCGATATTTTTCATGAAATTGGTCGCGCACAAAACCACACCCTCGTAATACTCGATGCGCTGCAGCAGATAACTCGTTTCGAGATTCGCATATCGATCATGCGCGTCACGAACCTCCGTTCGTTTTCCAAAAAGAGCGTCGGCTTCGTCGAAGAAAAGAGCCGCCTTCGTCGATTGCGCCGCATCGAACAATTGAGCAAGCTGCTTTTCTGTTTCGCCAACGTATTTGCTTACGATGGTCGACAAGTCGACATGAAGCAGCGGCACGCCCAATTCATGTGCAATGACCCCTGCCGACATTGTTTTTCCGGTCCCAGGCGGCCCCGAAAATAGAGCAGATATGCCCTTGCGTAAACCCAGTTTGCGCTCGAATCCCCAATCATCGAGCACTCGTTCACGGTGCCGCACGTGTCCGCATATTTCGCGTAAAATGGCCATTCTATCAGCGGGCAGCACCAGGTCGTCCCAGCGTTGGTGCGGATGAACCCTCCGCGCCAACGCTCCAATACGCGTCGCGGCCAATGCTTCATCCTTGGCCACAATCGATTCAATGGGATCGCGGCCCAATAGAAAGCCCACAACGCTAGGATCAACCGCAACCGCGCGCGTAAGCAGCGGCTCCTTGGATTCCTCGATTTGTATCAAACCATGAGAAACCAATGGCCCAGTCGGCGAAAAATACTGTAATGCTTCGAGCCGTTCGCCTCGCGTAGCTAGGAGGGCTTGGAGAATAGTTCCGATTGTAAAATGGTTTTCATTGTCAGATGCCGTATCCGGAATTTCGGGAACGAGCGCCGCAAGCAGCAAGTCAAGACCCAATCGATTGATTTCAAAACGTTCGGCCAGCTTCACGAGACGCAACGATTGCCCCGCCTCGAGGCTCGCCCGCGCTCGTGCTTCGTTTCGCTTCGCCAAACGCTCCGCTTCGAGCCGTGCGGTTTGCCACACGGCCGATCGCTCAGACGCTCCCGACCCGTCGAACAACGCGAAAACTTGTTCCTCGATGGATATCGAGGCACGTGCCGCTACGGATTTCCGTTCGATCAGCGCTTGTACGGCCAGCAAAAGATCGATTCTCGCGATCTCGGCCAATAGATGCTCGACGGACGAAGCGTAAACGCGCATGAAATTCCGTTATTGCTCAGGAGGTCGAGGGCAAACCT
>DAOMZH010000005.1:9743-54903 GCA_035437985.1 Polyangium sp. (in: bacteria)
GAAGCGTAAACGCGCATGAAATTCCGTTATTGCTCAGGAGGTCGAGGGCAAACCTTCGTCGAGGCGTCGCTCGAGCTCTTCGATGGTCCGTTGTTGCTTTTTTACGATTTTCGTCAAAATCGCGATGATGTTATGGGGACGAATTCCCTTGTAATCGAGAGTAGCAACAAGGTCGGGCGTTTCCTCTGCAATGAAGCCAACTTGAACGGTTTTGGCTTCGTCACTTCGCAGGTTGTACTTCTTCGGCTCCAGCATCTGTAATGCCGCGAGCGCTTCTTCATCGCTGAACATCTCGATATTTTCCTTGTTTTCCCGAGTGGAATTGTTGACGAAATTGCCGCGTATCTCCATGATCCCATTTCGATACACGCCAATCCCGTGCGTCCATTCCCAGGTACCGTCGGGTTTGTCGTGGGTGATGAGCATGAAATCACCGTTTGCTGGACTTCCAACCCGGGTGTGAAAGATGAATTTCCTATTGTTGACATCTTCACCCAGCACGAAGTCTCCAGCAACATGGCCCCTCGCTTTGGGGTTCGTCGTACCGACACCAAAATTGTTATCGACAAAAAAATTGCCGTCTCCACCCTCCGCCGCTCTCGAAACATAAACACCGCGCGGTGCATGCAAATAGATGCCGGCGCGTGAACAGAGCCGGAGGTTGGCACCCGGATCGTCGGTGCCCAGGGACTCGTATGGATAAGAATACGAGGTCTGCAGGCCATTAATACCCACGTTGATCAGATTCATGATTGCGCCTTGACTAAAGTGCGCATTCCCATTGACGTGCAACGTTCGCACCGGAGTTGCCGTGCCAATACCTACGCGACCGACGCGATCGAGCACGAGGCCATGAGTCCACTCCCAATTGCCATTCACATCGTCGTGGGTAATGTGCAGATAGTCGCCATTGGTCGCCGTTCGTGAATGGACGACGAATTTTCTATTATTTTGATCGAGGCCCAATACGACGTCACCCACGGCGTGAATTCTACCCTTGGGCGTTTCCGTACCAATGCCCAGATTTCCCGTGGGTATCGTGTTGAGCGGTCCACGGAATTCGGCTGAGCCCATAATGCTCGAAGTTCCTTGAACCGTCAATGCACCTTGCAATGTGGTATTGCCCGTGACCGACAAAGTCCGCGCAAATGACGCTGTCCCCTGGAGCGTCAAATTCCCCTGGAGAGTCGTATTGCCCACGACGGTGGCGTCGGTTCTCACGCGGAGCAGATCGCTTTCGACCGTCCCGGTCACGCTCAAACTGCAATTCAAATCCGCCGTTCTCGTCGCGTCGCTGCGGGCGCGCAAGGAAAAGGAAGTAGCCCCGGCACTGGGCAAACGAATACCCGAATACACGCGGCCCTCGTTCGTCACTGTCGACAATAGGCCATTGGTAATCGTCGCGCGCCCCAGGACGACAGCGTGCGCCCGTTGTGTCGCAGACACCGTAATCAATGGATCTTGCGTAAAACGCGTATTCGACGCAACCGCATCATTGGGATTGGCGGGACGATCCACCTTTTCGCGGAACTCGATCTGAACAAGCAACGTACCGGTCGTGCCAGCCGTGATCGCTATCGAACGATCCGCGTCGACCAAAATGGGTTGTCCCAAATCATCAATGGCCGTTCCCGCACGAACGACGAGCGTCGTCGAATTACCGACTGCCAGTTCCATACCGTCGGCCACGCCCGTCACATGCAAGAGACGATCATGCCGCTGCCGACGATCGATATGGTATCGCTGCTCGTCAATGAACTCGTCGTCCTTCAGGTATTCACCGTCGTAATAACGAACGCGAGACAGTTCATAGGGCTTCAATTCGTACTTATCCATTGTTTTCCTCGATCTTCAATGAAGCGCTTTTCGTCGCTCGGTTCTCAAGCCTTCCTGCTTCCCAGGACCAACGGCGTGGTATTGTTGATAGTGATACCAGGGCCGAATGCTGCATTCGCCGGATTATTGTTGATCCGCATTGCCGGATATATAATGCGCAACGCATAATACGTGTGGGCGGGTTTTTCACGATCGACAATGGCCCGCAAGCGCCGCGCGCGTCGTGCGAGTTTGACCGGATCTCGATCGTCAATCGTCAAAATTATGCCAAAGAAATGCGGTGGAGGCGGGTTCGGCACGCCAGGAAAATGCATTGCTTCCAAATCCCGATGCAGATTGTCCTGAAAATCGACGACCGTTGCCTCGTCACCAGACAAAGCCAAGACCTTTTCAATCCCGGCACGAGTTCCTCGCTCGCGATACAATGGGACAATGTTGGCCACGAAATTACGCCGCGTCGTTTCGCTCCAATCATCGCGAATGCTCGTCGCCACCCATTGCGCTAGCCACGGAAGAAATTCTGGGTCCGTTTTCAAAGGATCGAAATATTCATGAATTCGATCCAATAGCTGGGTAAATCCGACCAGATTCGTATAGCCGGCGAGATCTTCGCCGGGCACTTCGGCAATCGCGTCGTTACGCGAAAGTACCGCCTCGAATGCCAACAAAAACCGACCCAGAAACGGACTCTGGCGCAGCACCGCCGGCAAATGCGGCAAATAACTCGTCACCCGATCGTTTGCCATGTCGTCCCTCGCCGTTCTCGTAACGTAATGACGATATTTTCCCCCACGAAACGCGGCAATTCGTGCGCCTCAATGCGTAGTCCGAGTTGCCGACCGTCGGCTGCACGCACGATGCGCGTACCCAAAACATCGTTTGGCGCGGAAAACGTCCACGTTCCCGCCGTGCTGTCCACGAACTCGACTCCCGACACCTCGTCCACCACCGCGAGCACATCCGAAATGTCGATATCTCGACCAAGGGGCCAACCAAGACGGGATGGCCCTCCAGTCACCGGATGAAAATGCTCCATGATCGCTATCGAAATGCGCGACCGCATGAGTGCCGGATCCGGCGGCGCATCATCACGCAAGTAGACCGTCATCGCCAAGGTAATCGGCACCGCGGAAACGGAAACGACATGCAAACTCGTTGTAATCACCCGTCGCTCCGTAAAAAAATCCACAATGGCATTCGTCAATGCCGCCGAAGGGGCCGCCCACGGATCACCTTCATTCGGCAAAACAACGAGACTCACGTGCCCCGGAGCGCGCGCGAATTTATCTTCGGCGGCCACATTTCGTTCGACAAGGCAATACCCGCGAGCAATGCGAGACGCCATCGAAAAATCCGTGACCAGCAATTGTTCGTAATCCGCTGCAGTGACCGCCCGATAAGGTCGTCGCAAGTCCCGCAATGTCGCTTCGATTGCCGCTCCTAAGTCAATCTCCACATCCGTGCCGTGCGTACTGCCGCTCAGCAAACGCAAAAAAGAACGCTCAGTCTTTTCCGAAATGCGGCCGGTGCGATAAATAACTGCCTCCGTCAGGAACGCCAGCATTTCCACCAATGCTATCCCCGGGTCTGACGGATTGTGATCGCTCCATTGTGGATAAATTGTAGGAATCGCAGCGCGCGCCTCATCCACGAGCTCGGCGTAGGTCTTATCATCCAACTCAGGAAACTTGATTGCCATGACTCACGCCCCTCCCGTCGCCACGATCCGCACGTTTTGCGTCCCCGGATATATGAGCACTCGATTACGGAGCGGATCTTCGAATGCCGGTGGCGACTGACCATCAATCGTCCGCAACGTCCAATTCAGCGCCCCAATGCGACTCACGCCCGGAATCGAGGTTACCAGTCGATAAACGTCGGACTCATTGGGCAATGCTCCAAACGCCCAACCCTCATTGTCGACATTTCCGGTAATGGGGTGAAAGAAGGCGGTCAATGTTCGCTGAATTCGATGTCGTAAGGCCTCAGCTCCCTGCATCGATACCGCTGTAATGTCCAAACTCGTGACGCTGACTTCTACCCAAGTTGGTCCGGCCAAGCGCAAATCTACTGCTGGACTCGAACGAGCCCGCAAATACGCATCCACATCCCGCAAAATACCCCCCGAAGCCGCGGGGGGCAATTCCGCACCATTGGTAGCCAATAATAAAACGAGCGTGCCCGGAGCAACCACGCCGGTAATGGCTCCACCCGGATTTTCCGCCGCCAATACAGAATCGAAATCCACCGTAATCGCCTTCGCTCTCGCCACCGCGGGCGAAGCCTCGAGCGCCAAATCCTCGAAATCCTGCGCCGTCACCGCCTTGTACCCATGGCGCAAAACACTCGGTCCCCACGTCTTGATTTCTTCGCCCGTATCCGCATCGGCTCCGCCCTGCGCTGATTCATGATTCGTCACGCCATCGACGTAAGGCACTGTCGTCTTGAGCTGCTTGACTGTCCCCGCTGCTCGATTTCCAATCAATCCGCCACCACTTGTATACGATACCCGTATATTTTGCACACCACGTGGCGGAGCCATACCCCGACGACCATCGCCGAAGGTTATGATTCCCTGCTCCCGATCGATTGTATAATGGCGATCATTCGCACCTGATGAATAAAAATTGTCGACTTCTTGCCAGCGCACCCACACCTGCCCTGCATAACGAGCATCCGCCTCCGAGACGATTAGGGAAATCGCCACGTCCCTGGGCAAACTCGATTCACGAACCTCGAGGATTTGTCCTTCGATAACAGGGCGACCTACCACCTTGAAAATGGCTGAAGCCCGACCGTCGGACGAACCAATCACTTCATTCTGACGTGCCGTCGCATCGACCGCCCATACGGTATTCGTGAGCACGCGCCCGAGGCGCGGAACAGGAGGCGGCGCGGTGATGCCCGTCGGCAATTGATATCGTCCACGAAACCAATAAAGATCTCGGGAGAACTGCATTCTCCGGCTCGAGTCTGCAGGAGCGACGAATTGCAACATTCCGCTCGCTGCAAAATTGCGCGTTTCATCGTCGAATACGAGCGGCAGCCAAGCATTGGACCGAGCCCAATATTCCCAAATGATTGTGCCTTGAGCGGCTGCGCTCGTATCCCGCGCGGCCGCGATCGGATCGAGCGGCGCAATTTGAAAATACAATCGCGTTTCCCGCGCCGCCAATGGGCGATCAAATCCGATATAAAGAGTGGGTTGGGTGTCTTGCGCACGGGTAAACATCGAAACTGGCGCCTGAAATGCGCGATCCTGAAACGTGAAATCGTCTTCGGTCGTGCATAATGGATTCGAATTCGTAAGCGTCGCCGAAGACGAAACGGTCAACGTTTGCACGATCGGCGGTCGATATCCATCATCGGTCGTTCGCGGAGGCGATACCGAATAATCAATATTCAACCCTCGACCAAAAGAACCGCCTGCCAGACGAACCCGCAACCAGACTGTACGGATATTGCCAATCGTCATTGGAGCCGCTTCTGCAGGCACGACAAACGTTTGCGTCCGCAAAACGTCATTGCGAATGATTGCCGGATCCAGGACCGTGCCCGTTGCGGCAACGAGCGACGCGACAGCACGCCATCCAGTTGCCGTCGATATCTCCCACGTCAGCAGAGGAGCATCGGCCGTTTTCAGGTTTCTTGTGCTCGCGTTCAAGGCGATCGTAATCGTTACTGAAGCTGAGCGTTTGTCGAGCAAACCTTCACACGCTATGAGCAAATAATCATTGAATCGTGGCGCTTCGCCAAACGGATAAAAATCCACCGTCAAGTCGAGGGGGCGGGAATTCGCGAATGCTGCCGTAGGCACGACGCCTGTTTGACTCGGCGTAGACGATATCGTCACACCCGAGATCCTTGGAACTCCGGCCAACGGCCACGCCAATAATTGTGCTCGAATCCAACGCGCGCGCCGACCATTCACGACTGCCGAAGCCATATCAGCAGGCACCCGAAATCCAATCGCCGTCCCCGTCGTCGACGTCAACGTCAATGGCGTCCAACTCGTGCCATTCCAGTAGCTCCAACGAACCAGAGGTGGTGCTGGCACCGCAGTGCGATAATAAGCATCGGTGGTTAATGCAGGAGTCGGCGACGCGAATAACGAAGTCCATCTCGAAGCGTCATCCACGACAAACGTCATCGTAACATTCGTGCCACTCGGAACGTTCAATACATCATCCGCAGCCAGGTAAAACCCATGCGTCGCAGGATCGCCCGCATCGAATGCCGAGAAAAACGCCTCACGAGCTCCCGTTCCCTCGGCAGTGCGATCCACCAGGCGATCCCCGTCGGGTTGCCGCACGACCACTGCGGCCACTTTCGCGCGAGTGGTGAACAAATCGCGCTCCGTCTCGAATACGACTTCTCGTGTATCTCCTGATTGTGGCATCGCGCCGACACGCGTTCGTCCGGGTACGGTAGATTCAGAATTTCCGCCCGCCACCAAGGAAAATGTCAGCGGCACGCGCGCCGGACGTGACGCCGACGGCGTAATGCCCAGACGCTCGAGAAACGCCAAAAAGTTTCTCTCGGGAATACGATTGATTCGCTCGGATGCATGCCGAGCCATCGTATCGAACACGCGAATCAATGCGCGACCAAGATCCATGCTCCCATCGGCTGGCGGCGTCCAGCGCGAGGACCCGGGCACGTTCGTTGCCGCAACAGCCAATTTTTCGACGCGTGTCGCGACTTCGTCGTAATTTGAGTTCAACAATGGAGGGCTGGATCGAGGCATCACGCGATTCTCCGCTCAGGTCGATAAATAGAATGGATAAACCAAATTGGCCTTGGCATTCGTCGATCGAATTCGGTATTGAATATCAATGAGGATGCCAAGCTGATCGTTCGGATGTAATCGAGCATTTACCGATTCCAGGGTGACTCGCGGCTCCCATTGCGTTATGGCCTCGACGACCGCGTTTTGGATTTCCCCAATCGTACGTGCTGTTCGCGTCGCGAATACGAAATCATGAATTCCACAACCAAAACTCGGCCGACCAATACGTTCCCCCGGCGCCGTTGATAACAATATCCAGATGGACTGCCGAATCTTTTCCTCGCCGCGCGCTTCGAGTACCGCCCCCGAGGAACTCACCCCAACGCCACCTGACGCAAAGTCGAATCCCCATCCCGAACCCAGAAAATCATCATTCGTCGCGACCATCATTGCACCTTCAATTTACCGTCGTTGACGTCCACGCTCCGCCCCTTGACGACCACATCCCCATCGCTTTGCAACGACAACTTGCCGCTCGTCTTTATCGTCATATCCCCATCCACCGTAATCGACAATGCCCCGTTCGCTGCATCCAATTCGATCGTCGATTTCTGCTTGCCATCGACAATCGTTATTTTCTCTTTGCCGTCGGTGTCATCCAGCGTAATCGTGTGGCCACTCCGAGATTTGATGACTCGCAAATTGTTTTTCCCGTCCGCATTATCCACGGGGGGCTTTTCTTTGCCATTCCACAATGCTCCAATGATGAACGGACGATGCACATTGCCATGCTCGAAGATTACGAGCACCTCGTCGTCGGGTTCCGGCAAGAAAAACACACCCCGCCCATCACCGGCCATGGGCGTCGCAATGCGGGCCCAATTGCTTTCGTCAGAATCGGACAACCAGGGAAATTTGACCCGCACGCGGCCTTGCCCACTGTCGTCCTTGTTGTTCGTCACGACTCCAACGACGACGCCATAAATTCGACTCCCGTGTTGCCGGGGCGAAGAAATGAGCGGGTGCAAGGCGCGCGAATCACTCATGTCAGTTCCTTCTCCGCCGAAAAGGAGGTCCAATACTCATAACGAGGAGCATACTGATGCGTCACGGAAGTCAATCTATATTTGCCGCCGAATCGCTTGCCAGCGCCTTGCAAATCCACAACGACCCCCGCTCGCAAATCGGTCCTGCCCCAACAGCGGCCTTCAATTCCCATACTGCGCCGCGCCCGCCGCTCGAATTCCGCCTCCGCCAATTGATCCGCCTCGGCCTGTTTACGCACTTCTTGATTGACGATGACTAATTTCGCTTTTCCAAAAGGCGTCTCACCGTCCGTTCCTTTTGGCGCTTCTTTGGCATTGGCAGAAGTACCGACGAACATCTCCTTCTTTTCCGGATCCCATCCGTGCACTTCGACAGCGCCCACTTGATCCATCGCCTTTATTTGCGCGGAGAATTCCACTACTTCTTTGGCCACATCGAGCGCGATCGTCTTTTGCCCTTGCCGTGGACGAAAGATGAGTTCTTTACCATCGACGATGAATTCGTAATCGATCTTCGCCGCGCGTTGCTGCAAAAATTCGTAATCGCTCAGATTATCCTGAAGCACATAATCGAGCGCCTCGCCGCTATCTTCGACTTTTGCGGAAAAGCCATTTTTATCGGCAATCTGCGACGCAATATCGCTCTCCTTCATGTTCGCAAACGTGCGCTGCTGCGTTCCACGACGCAATCGATGACTGCGGTCATATGCCCGAATCGAAAATTGCGCCGCACGACCTCGTTGGGCATCGAATTCCAGGGCCACAATTTCCCCTAGCAAAACCGTTTCGAGTTCGTCATCGTGCCCGAGCTTGACGGCAACAGAATTCCCGACGTCGAATAGCGGATCATCAACGTGGAATTCATTCTTGGCTTCATCCCAGGCCCATAACGTCAAGACACAAGCCGACGGAGCATCCAGATCCTCGCGGATTTCCAATTCGATCAAGGCCTTCGAAAACCGAGCCACCAACGACTCGTCGTTGACCAAAACCTCGATATTCGTCGCCCCTTTCGGATGCTGCACCGCCACGCCCTTTCGTCAACCCTTCGGTGGAATCGTTATTGATTGCCCTGGGGTCATGCTCAACGGATCGTCAATTCCATTCGACGCCGCAATCTTCCGCCACTTGCTGCTGTCTCCATAATATGCCGTCGCGAGGCCCATCAATGTATCCCCTGCGCGCACGACATGCGTCGACGTCGAAGCATTCGCCGCGACATCTGTAAACGCCGCGCTGCCCAATACCTCCGTAAATGAACATTCCAGCGTCGCCCGTACCGGCGTGCCATCGGACATGAACAGCGTAATGGTTTGCGACACTCGAGTAAGGACCCCTCGAAATATGTTATGCGTTCCCCACGTCAACAGACAAACCGGGGGACGGCCCAGCTTCGGACGCACTCGCGTCAAACCTTGTACCGCCGCCGTTTTTTCCAATACGCTCGTCCGCGGCATCGGTTGCTCCACGCCCGCCGCCGTTTTCGCGCCGCTCACCACCGCATCTGAAAACATGCGCAACGAACTGCCGCCACCAGACGCTGGCATTTCATATGTGTCGAAAAATAAAGTCACGGTCAGTGTATCGGGTTCGACCTTTTGAAAAATAGTTTGGCGTGGATGCGCCTCCTTGCCCTGCTTTGGTGGATCCGTCGCCTCCCAAGTGGCGCTGGAAACGATCACCAATTGCGATGGATTAAATCCGACCTCGGCACTGCCCGACAATTTGCCCGGAGTGTCCTCTTCATACTTGATGAGGAGTTTTTTCACACTCATTGGAAGCCTCCTCGACGATCACGTTCGGCTACAATGCGGCGCAGAAGCTTTTTCTCCACCTTGTCAACCAATACATCGACATCCAACTCCGGGGCCGGTGGCGGCGGCACTGCTTGTTTTGTTGCCTGAGGCTCGACGACCGCCGCCGGCGCAATTCTCACGTTATTCGCCACTGGCGCCACTTCAACTCGATCGGGATTCATTGCTGCACCCGAGGGACCAAGACCCACGTGGGGCAATTCCGCAGGAGTGCGCGAGTCGTCGATATTTGGCGCATTCGCCCGCACGACCGGTGGGGTATCCGCCGAAATTACATTGCTCGGCATATTGGATACATCCGTAACTTTGAAAAATGTCGCCTTGACGACCGGTGGCGCCTTTTTATTCGACGCGGGAGACTTCGCAAACGGTGTTGAAACGTTCTCAACCACCACAAGGGGCTTCGCAACCGCCTTCGACATGGTTTCAACCACTGCCAACGGCTGCGCAACCGGCATTGCCGCGTTTTCAACCACCGCAAAGGGCTTCGCAACCGCCTTCGACATGGTTTCAACCACCGGCACCTGCTCGATGACCGGCATTGCCGCGTTTTCCATTGCCACCAGAGGTCTTGGCCGACCCACTCGAGGTAGTGGAATCGCCGCATCCGAGAGAGGCACGCTTTGCGGGGCAACGACAGAGCGCAAGGCTCGCGAGATACTCACGTCGTTTTGGACGAATTTTGATTGCGCCTGCGGGATTTGCTGCGGCACACCAAGTTGCAGGTCTGAATTCGTTTCAATTCGCGGTAATGGTTCGTATTTTTGGTGCTCATGAACGGTATGCAAGACCTGCGGCACGACGATCTCCGTATTTTTTTCTCGAATGACCGACGTGCGTTCATGCACGATTTCCCGCGCCACCCAGCGGGCATGGACCATGGGAATGGCCTTGGTTTGCAAGTGGCCTCGGCTGCCGCGTTTTTTCGATAACTCTTGCAAAAGGACCAATCGCTCCGAAAAATAATCCACCCAGGCCACGATTCGCTTGGAAATATCCAATGAAATGACCCCGGGCTGCTCGAGAGGCCGCACGAGGCGACGCAAGAGCATTGGATCAATGCTTTCTTGCCAAGAAACGAGGAGCGTAGGGTCGACCATGGTTCACCGTGGAAACGGCAATTTGAACGTCGGAAAATGGGTCGACGCGGCCCGTGTTGCAGACAAAAGACGACTTTCGCGAGGTTTGGTCAGGCCCCGATGTACGAGCTCCAATGCTTCAATGGCGACTTCCGTGCCGCTGACCGCGGAAAGCTGAGGACCACGCCATTTGACGGGCAATGCATCACTAACTTCCCACCACATGGCTGGATTCCGTTCGAGATCGAGTAGCAGAATGGTAATGTTGCGGCGTTTGATGATTCCGCGGGAAACTTCATCGAACCACGCCCAAAGCGCATCGATATCCGTGAGGCCCCGCGACAAGACGAGGTTCGGATAACGTGTTTCCCCAGGCAAATGGTGTAAGAACCCATTTTCACCACCTTCGGCCAACTCGGTTACTTTGATTTCGGCACTCAATCCTTGCACTTCGCGAAACCCACCGACGACCAATCCGTTTACCTCGACGAGGAAATTGTACCCGACATAGGGATCATGCCTCGTGAATGACAAAGCAAACGGAGTATTTATGCCAATGGGTGGTGCCACGATGCGATTCCTTTCACCCGTTTCTCGAGGAAGCTTCGTTGATTCGCGTATTCATTCGCGCTACCTCGGCGACCCACCGCTGCCTCTCGCGGTGATCCATGTTCATCACTTCGTCATATGTCCAATGCAGGTAATGGCAAACATAAGCTACCTCCTCGGTGAGGCGTTCCGCGGGGTAGCTTAGGGTTCCCCCAAATTCGCCGTCTCCACCTCGAATTCGCCTTGGCAATGAGGGCACGCGACGTGGAGACGCGGATGACCTTGCTCATTGATCCGGCGATAAAACCCCTGCAGGAAAATGAAATCGGCCGAAAAGAGCCCCTCGATCACCCGAGGATTTATGAATTCGAGCGTGCCGAGGCGCGTGATGACGCGCGAGAGCAAAATAATCACGAGATAACCCGGATTGCTTTGCACACGCGGATCCTTGAGCGGCGCGATTTCGTCAAATGCCGTCGACAAACGCATCGTGCCCTCACGATGGACGACTCCATCAGGTCCGACGAACCCTTGGGGCAACGTAAATGGGAATTCGACGGCCGAATTCATTACCACTTTTGAACCTCGACGCCTTCGTGCGCCAATTCCAACGTCTCGATGGCAATGGCATCACTCGTTGCATCGAATGTTGGGCCGGTCCATTTGCTGGGCCAGCAGTTTTTGATGTTCCAGCGAATCTTTTCATTACCTGCGTCGTCGCGCAGAATGATCGAAATCGTCCGGCGCACGAGTTTGCCGGTGGCTACGCTTTGTCGCCAATCCCAGAGCGCATGATCATCGGTAACGCCCCGTTGCAGCGTGATATGCGAAAACGAGAGCATTCCGGGAATCATCCGCGGTGCCAAGGTCGGGTCCGTCCCTTCACGATATTTCGTCGTCGCCGTCGACGAATCCAAACCCGAGCATTGTTTGAAGCCCATGCGGGTAATTCCATCGAGCTCCACTGCGAAATTATAGCCGCAAAACGGGTCTTTTCGGTCCATGTCCAGATTCTCCTCTCGAATGTGTCCCTACTACGAAAATTCTGTTTCAGCCCCCGGTCCCTGCGATACCGCTCGCCCCGGTCATGAGTCGAACGATGATGAATTCATTGGGTTTGGCGATTGAAACGCCAATCTCAGCAGCCACGATCCCATTCTCTCGCAATTCCGGAGGATTTGTTTCCTCATCGCATTTGACGTAATATGCTTCGGTCGCAGATTCGCCGTAGAAAGCTCCAGCGACCCGCAATTCCTCCAGAAATGCAGAGACTTCTCGCTGCACGCGTAACCAAAGTCGAAATTCATTCAATTCGAAGGCCAGGTCGGCGGCTACGAACTCCAAAAAACGCAAAATGGTCAAGTACGTGCGCCGCACATTCACATGCGAAAAGTTTCCGTCATTTGGGGCCAAAGTTCGAGCCCCCCAGGCGCGAATTCCGCGGCCTGGCAAGGCTCGAATCGGAATCACTCCCCGCCCATTCAACCCGGACAATGACGAATCGCCAAATGCGACTTGCACGTCGAGTACACCCTCGAGCGGCTCGTTGGCCGGCGCGCGATGCGGGCCAATTTTTTGATCGAAACGACTTGCGATACCTGCGATATGGCCGCTTGGCGGGACAAACGCATCACCCGTCCCGCCACATGTTGGGCATCCGGTACCATTACACGTCGAACATGCACGGCGAACTTTGAGCCATGGTCCGAGTAGCGCCGCATTGATGCATAATGCGGGAGACGCATTTTGCTGAATCGCCTGAGCACCGGTAATGAATGAATCGGCGTTGAGTGCTGGATTCGGCACCGAACTGCCAACTCCATCAAGAAGCGCGAAACATCCCGGCCGTCGACCACACAAACCCAAAATCGCCACATGATCTTGGGTATTTCCCGCAGAATCCGGCGCGCAAACGAGGTCGAAGTCTTCGAATGCCTCGAGTTTCTGGAGCGCTTCGCCAAGTCCACCTTGTCCGTGCAGCAGCACGTGACAACGTCGACCACCGTTGGCAAAAAAACCACGCAATGCAGGCCCGAGCATCCCTCCGGCCCACGTATTGCCAAAAACTGCATCTAGGCTGGTCCACGTGGCCGCATTCAAGGATACAGGACCATAAGGCGGAAGAAATCCGTCGCCGATTCCGAGCGCCCGAGCAAGATCCGTCAATGCAGCTGGCGGCTCCCGTCGCCAAAGGCCGACGAACACGGGAACACCCGTATCCAAAACGGGTGCCGGAAGGCTCGCCACGACTTGTAGACGAACCCCAGGCGCTCGATTATCGACGACGTCAACCATGATCGAACTCAGCTCACGCTCTGTTGACCAAGTCGGAAGACCACAAACTCTGCAGGTTTCGTGATTGCAACCCCAATTTCCGTCGTTACATGCCCCGTCTCACGTAATGAAGCTGGGTTTGTCTCAGCATCACATTTCACGAAGAATGCCTCTTCGGGTTTGCTGCCAAAGAGGGCTCCGGCTGCCCATACGTTGGTGAGAAACGCCGAGACATTACGCGTGATTTTTGCCCAGAGGTCCGCATTGTTCGGCTCGAACACCGCCCATTGCGTGCCCTCGTTGATCGATTCTCGCAAATACATGTATAGGCGCCGAACGTTGACGTAGCGATAATCCAAGTTATCGGAACCGCCTACGGTGCGTGCTCCCCAAACCCGGATGTTACCATTGAGGCGCCGAATGCAGTTTACTCCGTGACCATTGAGGCCGTCTTGCTGCGCCCGGCTAATCGCATACTTCGTCCCAAGCGCCCCGAAAAGCGTTTCATTGGCGGGCGCCTTGTGCACACCGCGTTGTGCGTCCACGCGCGCATACATACCCATGATATGACCGCTCGGGGGAACGAATTTGGGAGCCTTGGTTGCCGGGTCGTACACCTGAATCCAAGGGAAATAGAGCGCCGCGTGATCCGTGTTGTCGGGCAATGTGGTGCTGTTCTTGGCTAGTTTCGTAGCGAAATCTGGTTGTCCACCCGTACCGTCGAACTTTTCCGCCGTATCTAGGACTCCGAAACGGTCGCCCACTCGTTTGCAATGGTCCGAAATGGCTCCGGTTTGGACTTTGGAAGAAAGTCCCGGCGCGGCGACGATCGCGATTTCATCAATCGCTTCGAGCAAAGCCAAAGGCTCGGCAATCGCAACCGTCGTATAATCAACGACTCCATTCACGGCTGCCGGTGGCAATATTCGGGTTACCCAGCATCGCGTACCGCCATTGAGGAAAAACCCATAGACAGCATGAGCGAGAAGACTGTGCCCCAAGTCATTGGAAAAGTCTCCGAATGCATTCTTGAATTCCGTGAAATTCGTGACGAGGCGGACTTCACCGACCTTCGCAATATCTTTTCCATCGGGGTTCTTGATGGAATCTGGAACGACGCCGACAAACCCGGCCGTGCTCGTTCCCACGCCCGAAATCGGAGCGGATCCAGAGGGAACTTGCTCTACGTAGACGCCCGGTGCTTTGGTCGAATAATCAGCCATGATGTCTTCACTCCCCGCAATGTTGGGTGTTCGCTCGGGCAATCATGCCCCGTTTGGCTCCAAAAAAATGGTTCCTAGCTCGACGATATTTCCAATGACCAGCGACGCCGACACGGTTTGCCGACGATAACCGATGGCCCCAATGAATAATTTACAATCCCCAGGAAAAACCCCAGTTACGACAAATTGCCCACTCCGATCACAATATGCAATTTCATTCAGTCCATCTGCACGCACCCGCGCGAGCGGTAATGGCGCGTGGCTGTCTCCATCTTGAACCGTACCGCGAACCCCTGTCGGGGGCAGGGCAATGAGCTCAATGGCGGGTTTGGTCATGCTTTGCTGGACGGAGAAGGACATCGTGACCGGGCCGTAATGGAGATGGGGGGGCGCCTCGATGTGCACCGAGTATTGTCCATCCGGTAAATCGATAAAACCCCAAAAACCATCCTCGGCCGTCGTGACGCGCGCCAATCTCGCTAATCGTGGTTCAAACGCCGAGGGACCTGAAAGAATGGTAGCCGTGGCGAACGCAATGGGCTGGCGCGTCTGGGCGTCAATCACCTTGCCCGCCATACTCCCGCGATGCGTGACCCCAGCGAGCTGCAAAAAATCGCTCATGGCGCCACTCCCGCCTGACTGATGAACGCAATTTCTGCCGAGTCGTCAGGTTCGTTGACGTCCATTGCAATGGTGACGGTATAATGAAACGCGGCCTTTGGTTTGCCCCCGAGCGCCTGCCAAAAATCACCGCGGCTCTGCTGATTGCTCGGCGGCGATACCCGTGCCCGCACCGGAAATGGTTGTGATTCGAGGGCGCCACGTAAAACCTGTTTGGGAAATTCTCGATGGCGCAAAAGCACACGCATCACTTCTCCAAGCATTCGATGTTCGTCTTCCTCGGGACGCTGCACCCCACCCTTGGCCCAGGCCGTTACGAGATAATGACAATCCACACGAATCGGCGGTGGCGTGCGCACGACGCGCCCGTCACTCGCCCGCTCCGTCACCATTTCCTGCGTACGAAGATCGCGGTTTTCACTTATTTCGTATAAAAACAAATCAATTGCCGGCAAGGTCACGGTCGTCGGAGGAAATTGCCCATCCGGCGTAGCAAATGTGACACTCACTTGCTGCACGAGCGATTTTGGTAAATCGCGCATGAGGAGCTCGGCCACAGTGCTGTCCAAATCATGAAACATGCTGGTGTCTGTCCCCCGGAACTCCTCACTCGTTCACGTTTGACCGAGTACGAATATCCGCCATGCTCGACAAGTCTCATGCCCTTGTCAAACAAAAATTTCGCGTGCCTGCCGATTCCAGTGTGGGCGCCAAAATGCGCCAATCTTCGTAACGAAAATTGGTCTTGACAACTCGAAATGACCTAGAATCGAAGGCTGTAGGAGGGTCGCAAACCAACTTCGCGCACCAACGGCACCCGTGTACGTATTGACCCTGAAGGTGGCCACACGACGATTTGCGAACCCCAGCTCACCGCGCAACGAGCCGCTCGTGTAGTTTGTCTCGACAATCCTACTGATGGTCGGTGCAGAGCCTGATAAACACGCTCTTAGAACATCTTGCTAGTTCACTTCGTGCGGGGCATGCTTCTGCGCCATGAAGCAATCACGTCTCGCCATCGTAACAGGCTCCAATCGCGGTATTGGCCTGGAAATCGCCCGGCAGCTCGTCCAGCAGGGCCTCCGGGTCATCGCCACGGCTCGCGATACGACATCAGGCGCCAAAGCAGCCGCCGATATTGGCGCCGAATTCGAACGCCTCGATGTCGCTAGCAGCTCGAGCATTGATGAATTCGTCGCGCGCCGCGCGCCCGAAGGTCTCGATGTTTTCGTCGCGAACGCAGGAATCGCTCTGGACGGATTCAATGCCGACGTCGCGCGACGAACCATTGATGTCAATTATTATGGTGCGCAGCGGGTCGTAGACCAACTCCTGCCCTCGTTTCGGCCGGGATCCCGAATCGTAATGGTCTCGAGCGGCATGGGAGAACTATCAGGCGTGAGTCCCGCACTCCAAGAGTTATTTGCCGCGCCAAACCTCGATCGGGCAACGTTATCGCAACTCGTGGAACGTTTCATTGCCGAGGTTCAGGCTGGAACACACGCAAAAAGTGGATTTCCGTCGAGCGCCTACAGGGTCTCGAAAATCGCCCTCAATGCGTATGTGCGTATTCTCGCGCGAGATTTATCGACGGATCCACGGCGCATTCTCGTCAATGCAACGTGTCCCGGATGGGTGAAGACGCGCATGGGTGGCGACGGAGCGCCAACTTCGGTGGAGGATGGGGCGAAAACTCCAGTATGGCTGGCTCTTTTGCCCGAGGGCGGGCCGTCGGGAGGCTTCTTTCGGCAGCAAAAACTGATTCCGTTTTGATTTCTACTCCCTCGTGACGTCATTGAATTCGCACCTTGGTTCGACACCGCGCCCCTCCACGTCGCGAAAAAACTCGCCAACGAATTGCCCTGTCGAGTGACCACCCACAATGACATCGCCGTGCGCACGAGGGTGAACATGCGTGCACGTCGGCGCGCGCTGGCGTAGCGATTCAGTATTCGCGCGACGCGCGACAAAACTCTTGAAAATCGAAACCTAGCGATGGCATAGTCGCCGCATGCTTGGGGCAACGCTCGTAGGGGAGCGGTTCGAACTTTTGTACACCGCGGGCACTGGGGGAATGGGGACCGTTTATCGGGCGATTGACCATTCCAATGGCAACACGGTTGCGGTCAAGGTATTGCTCGACTCGGGTGCCGAATCCATCAGTCGATTCGCAAATGAAGCCCAAGTCCTCGCGCGCCTCGAACATCCCCACATCGTTCGTTATGTTACCCACGGCCTCATGGCCTCTGGAAAACCATTCTTGGCGATGGAGTGGCTCGATGGCGTCAGTTTGGCAGACCGATTGAAACAAGGACCATTGAGTGTCGAGGAGACGTTGGCGTTGGCTCATGGTGTTGCCAGTGCATTGGGGATTGCCCACGCGCGTGGGTACGTGCATAGAGATATCAAGCCGAGCAATTTGTTTTTGGCGGGCGGAGATGTGCGCCATGTAAAACTTCTCGATTTTGGAATTGCGCGCCTCGATCGCGTGACGAATGCATTGACGAAAACGGGGATGATGATTGGAACGCCTGGATACATGGCACCGGAGCAGGCGAAGGGCGATCGACGGACCATTGATGCTCGGGCAGATATTTTTTCTTTGGGTTGTGTATTATTTGAATGCTTGAGCGGAAAACCGGCGTTTCACGGAGTGCATGTCATTGCGTTATTGGCCAAGCTGTTGCTCGAAGAACCCCCGCACGTGCGTGATTTACGTCCCGACGTGCCTCAGGCCCTCGACGAATTGATCCATCGTTTGTTGTCAAAGGAACCAGAACAGCGCCCTGCGGATGGTCAAGTGCTCGCGGATGCGCTGAATCGGTTGAGTTCATCCGATGGAGCACGCATTTCCTTGCGGCCAAACGCCGTCGAGGCCTTGACGCATACGGAAAAACGACTCGTTTCTGTGGTTGCCGTCGTCCCGTCCATGGATGAAAAAGTATCGGAATCGGGCGTCACGCTGGGAAATGTGCCTATTCCGGGAAAACTGCTCGCCGAGATACGTCGGGCGGTGCAACCATTTGGCGCCAAAATCGAGGAAGTCGCCAATGGGATGCTTATCGCCTTGCTCATCGGGACTGGGCCAGCAACGGACCAAGCTGCCAATGCAGCTCGATGTGCCTTGAGATTACGATTGCTCATGCCAACATCGCCGATCATTTTACTCACGGGACGTGGAGAACGCTCCGGACAATTGCCAGTTGGCGAAGTCTTCGAACGCGCGGCATCCTTTCTCGATATCGTCAAAGAGGCCTCGGATGCAACCGCACGAATATGCATTGATGACGTCACGCGCGCGCTGCTCGATGGCCGTTTTGCCATGGACGATGAAGACGGGACGTGCGTGTTACGAGCCGAGCAAGCCCCAGGGCCCGAAGCTCGAACACTTTTAGGTCAACCAAGTCCATTCGTGGGGCGCGAGCGTGAGTTGCGTAATTTGCTCGAGTTTGTCGAGGATGCCTTGGACGAACAACGGAGCAGCTTGGTCCTTGTCACTGCTGAAGCGGGCGCAGGCAAATCGCGATTGCGTCATGAATTCATACAACGCTTGCAAAACGCGCACCCGAATATGATCATTGCGATCGGTCGGGCTGATTCGCTCGGAGCCGGTTCAGCCTTTGCTTTATTGAGTTCTGCATTTCGCAGTTCGCTAGGAATCGCCACGGATGAGCCTGTGGAAAGTCGGCGGACGAAACTCGCCAGGGCAGTGACGCCTTATTTCGATGGCGACGACGCGTGGCGCATTTCGGGATTTCTAGGAGAGATGATTGGGATCCCATTTGCGGACGAGGACGATGTGCGCGTCCGAGCTGCGCGTCAAAATCCATCGGTCATGGCGGATCAAATTCAAAGGGCTTATGTTGATTTCGCCCGCGCAGTCACGGCTCATGTGCCCGTACTTGTCGTGCTCGAAGACCTACATTGGGGCGATGCGCCGTCCGTCAAACTCGTCGATGCGGCATTGCGAGATTTATCCGAAAAGCCATATTTCGTCGTGGCGTTTGCGCGCCCGCAGGTGCACGAGGTATTTCCACGCCTTTGGGCTGGTCGGGGCGCGCAGGCCATTTCGCTAGGCGGTTTGCCCCGACGCGCGGCGGAAACCTTGATCAAGACCATACTCGGCGAATCGGTGGATGCCAAAGTCATGAGCATGCTCGTCGAACGGGCGGGAGGAAATGCTTTTTACCTTGAAGAACTGATTCGAGCCGTGAGCGAAGGGCGCGGAGCAACTTTGCCAGAATCGGTCTTGGGCATGATTGAAGCACGAATCTCGGGACTCGATCCAGAAGCTCGACGCATCTTGCGCGCGGCCAGCATTTTTGGCGAGACTTTTTGGATGGGTGGATTGCGAGCATTATTGCACGACGAATTTTCCGAGCCAGGCCCCGACAGGATTAAGGAACTTTGTCAGCTCGAACTGATTGTGCCGCGTTTGTCCAGTCGTTTTTCGAGCGAAGTAGAGTATGGCTTCCGTCATGCATTGGTCCGTGAGGGCGCATATGCAATGCTGACGAATCGAGATCTGGTGTTGGGTCATGCCTTGGCTGGGGAATGGCTCGAAAAAACGGGCGAGCAGGATCCAATGGTTCTCGCGGAACATTTCGAGCGTGGCGCAATGCTCGAAAAAGCGGCCAATTATTATGCCCAGGCAACGAGGGAAGCATTGCGCGGTGCGGACTTTGCCGCTGCTATCGCCCGTGGTCGCAAAGGCCTCGCCTGCGGTGCTGAAGGACAAACCCGATTCAACTTGTTCGATGCCCTGACGGCCGTGTACTTCTTGATCGCCCAATACGCAGACTGCTACGAATCGGCATTATCGGCCATGGAAATCGCCGGAAGTGATCTTTCGCTTGCCGCGCGTGCCCTGGGTTGTGCCGCGTGCAGCGCGGTTTTTTTGGGCAAACTCGACGCCTTCGGCAACCTTGTGCCCGACCTTTTGCGAGTGACCCCCGAGCCCAATGATGTAGCTACGTTTGCCCAAGCATTGTACGGTGTCTTCATAACGTTGGTCGTTGCTGGCCAACAAGCGCACGCGCGACCATACCTCGCGCGACAAAAGGAAATCACCGATCCGTTCCGCGACACTGACCTTCTCGTTGCCACCTGGGCTGACTATTCACGCGTATTTTCGCATCGCGAATTGGACAACGACCTTTGGCGTGCGCTTGAAGCAAATCATGCTTCGGCGAAGCATTTGGAGCGGGCCGGCGCTCGTGAATGGCTCGCCATTACGAACGCGCACTTGGGTTTGTCATACCTTCAACTGGGCCTTTTCAAGGAAGCCATGCCAGTCCTCGACGGCGTCATTGCCCTTCCCGATGCTGGCAACCTGGCGCTCTTGTACGCCACGTATTACAAATGCTTGCTCGAGTACGAATGCAGCAGATTCGACGATGCCTTGGAACTGCTCGGCGAGCTGGCCAAAAATGCTTTGGCCACGAACGATTTCGTCATTTTATGGTGTTCCCGGCTGTTGATTGCCAATCTCTGGGCGAATTCAGACAAACTCTCCGAGGCCGACGCAATACTCGACGAACTCGGAGAAAACAATGCCTTCCTGCCGTTTTTGCGGGCACGCTTTCTCTCGATTCGTTCAGAAATCCGGAGACGCCAGGGTCACGCGCAAGAAGCCGTCCGATTTGCAGAAGAATCGGTAAAAGTAGGTGCATCTGGGCCTCGGTACAATTACGGCGAGGACCCGCTCCCATTGCGACTCGCGCTCGCCCTCCACGCACTCGGTGACCTTGATGCAGCACGGACGACGATCTGCGGCGCTCGTGACGACTTGCTTGCTCGAGCCGCAAAGATTCCCGACGAAAGTGTACGTCAAAGCTATTTGGAAAACATTGGTTGGCATGCACAAACGATGCAGCTGGCAAAAGAATGGATTGCCACGTAAAACCATGCGCCACCAATGTTTGTGCTGAAATCGCAGCGCCGCTCGCAAAAACGCTTGTAGGTCAATGCACCGATTCTGCCGCGAGACAAATCGACGGCCGCAGAGAGTGTTTGCTCCCGATGGTGCAGCTCGTCACGGAATCGAACCATTCAGGAACATGGCGCGCCCCGAGATGTAGGGCCTGATCGCCAAAATGACCCCTTGCGGGCCACCTTGCACGTCTTGCGTGAGTCCCTGCGTAAAAACATCCGGATTCGCGGTCGGGAAAAGATAATTTTTGTCCTGATGAACCGCGTCGCTGATGAATTGATGCAGCTCGTCTGCTCGCGCTTGCGCAGCAACGGGTTCGAATACCTGCGCATCCTTCAAGAACTTCTTCATGTAATCACCGAGAGCCGTTCGCCATTCAGGAACCATGAGGACTTTCGTAATGAGGACTTTTTGGTTCATGGCAAAAGGTTGGTCCCATGGCCAGTTCAGATTGTCGTAGGCCGTTTTGGGCATGGGTATGAAATTGCCAAACGCTTCGTTGGCATCCCAAACAATGTATTCCCAATAATCCTGCCCGGTCGTCGACTTGTTTTTCGGATTATTGTAGATGTAATAGTTGTGCCCAGTTCCCGGATATGCATCCCAACTCGTCAGGATGTTGTTGATCGCAAGAAACCGAATGAACCCATCGACATTAAGAATGGGCTCGAGCTTGGCTTTGATCGATGCGGCATCATTGAGCGTCGGAAGCAGCTGGATGAGGGCCATGATGTCGGTGTAATCAGCCGCGGTTTCGTTGGTCTTCTTTTCATACGTCGTCTGCGAAAACATTGATAGATCCGCCCCGGGACCATCGGGTTTGTACAGATTGCCGTCATTGAGGGCCGCCGTGAATCGATCCGTGAGAAAGGTCTTGTCGACTTGCTCGATATTCGTATAAAGGCCCCAATATCGAGGCCCCTGACCATCACCAAGATCGTAATTGATTCGCGCGTATGCGCAGCGTGGCGCGACCACGCCCGCGTTTTGATACATTTCCAGCGACAGACATTCGCGGAGCATCGTCGGATCCTTGAACCCGTTGTTGAAGTTCATCTTCTTGATGCCGTGAATGTTTTGATCGGCAACATATTCGTTGAAATCCAGCTTGAACGATTCTTTGACGCCAGGAATGTTGAACGACGAATTGCCTTTGTACCGAAGGCCGACGTCTTTCCAAGTTTCACCGTTGAAGCTGACGGTGCACGGCACATAGATGAAGTCACGCTGATTGTTGGGCAGCATCTTGTTTTTTTGGCGATCCGCCTCCAACGCCGCCCAATCCGCCGCCGTGAACGTTATTGTAAATTCGTTGATTTTGCCAATGTCGTAAAGCAATGCATAATCAGGCGGCGTGTCGCCCATACCGCCTGCACCCCCGTCGCCTGACGATGACGACGATGACGACGATGTGGACGTCATCGACGATGACGAACCCGTCGACGAAGCCCCAAACAATGGGTCAGTCCCACTCGAGCAACCCATGCAAATCGCGTTCATCGAGAAAACAACACCTAGAGTTCGCCGCATGACCCCAACCTCCTCTTAGCATTTCAACATTTGCACGAATCGGTCACCAAATCCAGAGTCTCGTGCATCCCAGGTCGTGCATTTTCCGGGGCTGCGTCAAAATCATTACAAAAAGCGTGGGCGCGTCATTTCAACCATCGTCCTTCGGAACCCTACGGATTGGAAGAACCGATGAGCATTGTCGGTTTATCAAGCGCTATCCAAGACAATCCGGAGAGCGCCATGCGCTTCGAGCCATTGCAAATGATGCCGCACGCAAATACCAAGACCAACACGGGGAGCGAACGACGCATATGCGCACGTCTACACCCGTTCCGATCCGAAGTAAATGGGTTGTGATGGGGAGAATTGGACCGAGGGCCAAATGCGACAGGGTGGCGGTTTGTCGGGGTTTACTTGCGGCGGCGCAATTTAGCAGCTAGGAGACCGAACAATCCGAATATCGCAAAGGACGACGAGCTGTTCGATTCGGTATTGCCCGGAAGTGTGCAATTGCAACTCCCCTGCTCTGGAACAGTTCCGCCACCAGCTCCACCTTCACCCATACTCCCGCCATTGCCACCAATGCCGCTGGAGCTCGAACTCGAATTCGCATTGCCGCCGCCAGCACCTGCGCCGCCACCGGCATTTCCGCCAGCTCCACCAGCTCCACCAGCATTTCCTGCTCCACCGGCGTTTCCACCTGCGCCACCAACGCCACCTGCACCGCCTGCGCTTCCGCCAAAGCCCCCGGAACCGGCTGCACCACCTGAGCCGCCTGCACCGGCATTGCCCCCACTACCACCGGTGCCTCCGGTGCCTTCGAGCGTGCAATCGTCCGCGCAGCCATCACCTTTCACGATATTGCCGTCGTCGCATTCTTCTGGCGGCGTGACGACGCCATTACCACAAGCCGTCACGGTGCAATTGGAATCGCAGCCATCACCGCTCATTGTATTGCCGTCGTCGCAAGCTTCACCCATGGTCATGATGCCATTGCCACACCCGGTCACGGTGCAATCGGAATCGCAGCCGTCACCATTGGTGGTATTACCGTCGTCGCACCCTTCAGTGCCACCTTTGATTCCATTGCCACATGCGGAGACCGTGCAATTGGTATCGCAACCATCGCCTTCGATCATGTTGCCATCATCGCACGGTTCGCCCATGGTCATGATACCATTGCCACAACCGGTCATCGTGCAGTTCGAATCGCAGCCGTCACCGTTTGTCGTGTTGCCATCGTCGCAAACTTCGGCGCCACCTCGGATGCCATTGCCGCAAGCCGAAACGGTACAATTGGTATCACAACCGTCACCTTCGGTCATATTCCCATCGTCGCAGGCTTCCATTCCCGCGGGAATACCATTGCCGCAGGCCGAAACGGTGCAGTTGTTGTCGCAACCGTCACCGTTCATCATATTCCCGTCGTCGCAGGCTTCCATTCCCGCGGGAATACCATTGCCGCAGGCCGAAACGGTGCAGTTGTTGTCGCAACCGTCACCGTTCATCATATTCCCGTCGTCGCAGGCTTCCATGCCGCCGAGGGCACCATTGCCACAGCCAGAAATGGTACAGTTATTGTCGCAACCGTCGCCATTGGTCATATTCCCGTCGTCGCAAACTTCCATTCCCGCGGGAATACCATTGCCACAAGCAGAAACGGTGCAGTTGTTGTCGCAACCGTCACCGTTCATCATATTCCCATCGTCACAAGCCTCCATTCCGCCGCGAATACCATTGCCGCACGCGGAAACGGTGCAATTGGTATCGCAACCGTCGCCGTTCGTCATATTCCCGTCGTCGCAAGCTTCGCCCATCGTCGTGACGCCATTACCACAACCCGTCATCGTGCAGTTCGAATCGCAACCGTCGCCGCTCGTCGTATTGCCATCGTCGCACGTTTCGCCCATTGTGACGATGGAATTGCCACAACCCGTCATCGTGCAGTTCGAATCGCAACCGTCGCCGCTCGTCATATTCCCATCGTCGCATGTTTCGCCAAACTCGGTCATGTTATTGCCACAAACGGCGTTCGTGCATGCCGAGACGGATACGTCATCAATGGCAAAACCAGAAAACTGTCCCGTTGCATTGCTATCGAGGTGAAACACGACCTGGATTTGTTTGCCCGCGTAGGCACTGATATCCGCCGTATGCACACCCCAACCCGCGCTTTCATTGAGCGTCACCGCCGGATTACCCACCGCTGTCGTCATCGTCCCGCTCAGATGCTCCCAGACGCGTTTTTGGTTCGTTCCGCCAACCTCTTGCACCTGCACCCAAGCGTGATCGGAGCTCGCGATTTCCATCTGGTACTTCATGGCCCATTGGAGCGAAATCGGAGCCGCGAGATTCCGAAGATCGATCGTCGCCGAAGTCAAGTCTTGATTCGAATTTGCATTGTACGTGCCCGCCAGATCGGTTTTCCAGCAGTTTGTCCCGCTATTACACGTGGTAATTGGCGCAAAGTTTGGCGTACCCCGCGCCCATTCGTCGGACGTGCCAGTATGTGTGAATCCAGCATCACCGGTTTCAAAGTCCGTCGTAAACGCTGCGACTCTCGTTGCAGCTCCCGCACAAGTGGCCGGCGCAGGCGGTTCACAAATCGTTATGCTCCATCCCTCGAGCGTACCGCCATTCGAGGCCAAATCATCGAGCACGTTCAAGGTCCAAGTTCCACCGGCTTTTTCGCCTTTGAACCAGCCAAGTCGGAAATCTCGCTCAGGTTGAAGGATGAGCCCATTGAGCACCTGATAGGTGCCCGTGGGAAATGCCGCTTCGTCGTCGAACGTCACATCCCACGCAGTGAGGGTCGTGCCCATTCCGCCACCAACGTCGGTTGCGATTCCATTCGTGTTTCCTTCCGGCGACGTGAGATAAATATCGAGGTCCTGCGGCAGCGCATGATTGAGCTTAACCGAAACGTCGATGTCTTCGATCCGCGGCATTCCGGGTACCGTAATCGTCGAAGTCACCGCCCCAGGACCTGCGGGGATTGGCTGCGCCGCAACGGTGCTCGTGTACGTCGTGCAATTCGTGGAAACTGGTGTTGCGGGATGAACCGCGACCGAAAGGGCATAATCGCCAATGGGCGTTCCGGCTTGGAAATTGACGGCCACAGCATACGTCCCCGCATTCTTTACCGTGACAAACCCAGCCTCGGAATCAGGTCCCGCGGCGCCGCTGTTGTCATTCACGAGCAGCGAAATGTTCGTCGGGCCAAATGGTCCAAGGAGGAGCTGACCATTCCACTCGGTTCCATCACGTGTAGGATCGAGGTCGAGGCCGGTATAGATCGTATCGCCAGCATTGAGTTGAATCGTAAAAGCATCGACATCGGTGGTGGACGACAAGGCCCCCGAGACCCATCCCGAAGCAGGAAGCGCATTTGGGGTCATATCGTTGGGCTCTGTCTCCGGCGTAGGCATACCTCGTTGCACGCGGACGTGTAGGTCGTAGGGCAAAACTGGGGTCATCGTGTCGAAGTAATAGGCACGAATATAATGCGTGCCGGTTTGGGTCAGTGTGGCCCCTGCAATGCTCGGACTGAAACTTCCAAGAACCCCATTCTCGTCGTCGTATTCGATGAGCGTCGTACCATCGGGCGCGTAGATTTGGAGCTCCCCGTCACTCGCGGCATTTGGGGTCGATGACGTCATCATTGCGGCGTATACGCGGTCCCCCGCAACACCCTGAAAGGAATACCAATCCACATCCGCAGCCGGCAAAATGTTGCCTCGGGTGACCGAGTTCAACCCAATCGAATTGGCCGCTGCAAAAGTATTGTTCGGCTCGACTTCCCCTCCAATCGCTTGTGATATTGCCAAGGAGCCTTCGTTTGTCGTCTCTTTGGCAGGGGGTGCTCCCGTTTGCGGCTCACTCGGCCCACAACCGAACAAGAACAGACCCGAACCAACACCGAATACCAGCGAAGTAAGTCGTGATTGTCTCATGTACCTCGTATATCATCGTTGGCGTACAAAACAAAGCGCGACTTTCGTTTCGAAGCCCAATTTTTTCCAGCTATGGAAACCTCACCTATTTCGGCCCGCACGCCCCCGACTTGGACAGGCTCCCAAAATGGCGCCCGAGGCAAGAACGATTATCTCCTTTTAGAATTGCCGCGCACCATTCAAATCACCCGATCAAGCAGCTTTTCCCCTTGCACAAAACGCCGCAAACAAGTCAGGAAATGCCGCACCAACACCACATGCTCCCGGTTTTGTCCACCAGCCGAATGCGGAGTGATATAACAATTCGGCACGGACCACAGGGGATGGTCCGTCGGTAATGGCTCGACGGCCGTCACGTCTAGATATGCTCCGCCAATACGCCGCAATTGCAGCGCTTCCACCAAAGCATCTTGATCCACCGTAATTCCGCGACCAACGTTGTAAAAAAACGCCTCCGAACGCATTACGTTCAATCGCGCTCGGGACAAGAATCCACGCGTCCGCTCATTCTCGGGCAAGACATTCACGACATGATCGGCAACGCTCAGCGCTTCGTCGAGCTCCCGCTCCAAAACCATTTGCACGCGGCTATCGCCTTCTTCGCGACGCCGCACCGCCAAAATGCGCACATGAAACGGTTCGAGCAATTCGGCAAGTCGTCGTCCAATGGCTCCATATCCCAGGAGCAATACGGTTTGTCCTCGCAAGAGCGTCGATTGCTCGCGCCTCGTCACACTCTCCCAGGTTCGTCCCGACCGCTGCGCCTCCAATGATTCCGGCAAGCGGCGTGATAACGAGAGCATCATCGCCAGCAGATGCTCCGCACATGGATCGGCATACACCGTCGAGCTCGTCGTGAGGATGACGCCTTTGGCCATCAAAGCCCGACGCACATCGTCAATTTCATATCGGGTATATCCGGCACTCGTCAAATGCGCCCAGCGAATGTGCGGCGCTTCGAGCAATCCTTCGACCGGCGGTTGACCGAATGCGACCTCGGCCCTGAGCAAGGCCGGATCGAATGCTCCACTCGTCAGATTGGATTCGGTCCGTGCTGCCGCAAAAATCAGCTCGTGCTCCGCCACGCCCGCCAACAATTCTTGCTCGGCTTCGGGCGGAAAACTCGTGTCGCAAAAAATAGTCAACTTCATGCCCGCCAGTTCATACCACGACGGCTCGAAAAAAGGCGGGCAAATTTCGCGTAATTGGGAATGCACCGGGAGCGATCGGTCGTTGCAGCCGAAAGAAAACGTGGTACACGAATGATCGAGGAACGACGATGAAAACAACACGTACAGCCAAGTACATTGGAATGGCCGCTGTGACCGTCATCGTCACGATATCGGCGCTCGGATGGCCTTCGCCCGAGCCCAAACCATCTACATGCCCAAACCCAACAATTCGCGTGTTCAAACGCGAAGCCGTGCTCGAATTATGGTGCAATGGGCAGTTGCAGACAAAAATGGACGCGACGTTCGGCGCCAGTCCGGTTGGTCATAAAGAACGCGAAGGTGACGAACGCACGCCCGAGGGTCAATACCGCATTTCGAGCAAAGTCGAAAATGCCCGATTTCATCGCTTTTTGGGCATTTCGTATCCCAACGAGGAAGATTTGCAACGCGCAAAGCGTAAAGGCATCCTCAGTCCCGGCGGAGGCATTGGAATTCACGGCACGACGCGCAAATTGGCGCCTCTGGCCCGCGCATGGCTGAAGATTGGTCGCGCTACGGGTTTGTCGTCGATAACCGGTCCTACGGATGGCTGCATCGGCGTCAGCAATGAAGACGTCGAACGTTTGTACTCAGTCGTGCCCATTGGAACACCTATCGCGATTTTCGCGCAACGACCGGAAAAGAAGCAGTGACCTCGTCTCGCGCACGTCGGCGATATTCCGCTGGTGTTTGTCTCGTCCATCGTTTGAAGGCGCGGTAAAACTGTATCTTCGGCGCGACATTTCCGACACCCGGCTCCCTATCGGGCATACGATCCGCCACGACTTTTTTCACCTGCGTCAAGAATGAGCGCGCCTCGGACAGTTGCCGCCCCAGATTTTCGAGCTGCCTTTCGAGCCTGTGGTTGGCGCCGTATTAGGTTACAGAATGACAAACCACACGTCGAGTCAGGGCGAGCCTGATAACACGTAGGTGTAATCTATCGCTTCACCTGATGGATTCACGCCCGTGACGTGCACCTCGTGCGATCCACCAGTTAGGTTCACCATCAACCAGAATCCATCACTCACCCCCGATTGCTTCATTCCCGTCAGACACGGGTCCGGCAATGCTCCGACCAGCGTCTTCTCGGCGGTAAATTCAATGAGTCCCGTCGTATGTCGATGCATCTTGGCTTCGACCGTTTCGCCATCGACGGTCACGACCAGATTTTGCACTGCATCGTTGTAGCCCATTGCACCTTCACGCAGGAATTCTTCGAACGATTGACCGGCAGGCGGCTCGAACGCGGGATCGGGACACGGATAATCATTGATGACCACCCATAACGGTACGAGCACGGGTTTGTCCTGGGGAATGACACACGTGCGCTGGTATTTCGTTGCGCCATCGTAAGCGGGCACGAAAAAGACACTTTCGTCCTGACCAACCGCGCAATCCTGTTCCAGCACCAATTCGGGGTTTTGATCGGCAGGCACCCCAAACGTCCAATGCCACCACGCTTCGGTCCACGCCGTGATGGTTTTTCCTTGAACCATTGCGTTCGCTTCGACAATTTCAGCACGCAACTCTTGCGCCGGCTCGACAGCCCCACAACCCATTGCCACGACCCCCAAAAGACCCAAAACAAAAATGTCACTGCGCATCGAAACACCTCCTGTTTCCTGCCGAGCAACATACGCAATACATCTCGCTTCACCATTCCCCTGAACAGGGGTATGCTCCGCGCATGTCGTCTGCATTGACCTGGAGTGACGCTCGGGCCGTATTTCGGCTGCTGGATGAACTCGGCCATCTGCGCCATGATACAATCGCGTGGAGAACGCGCCTCGTGACCGAACTCGGCGCCCTCGTTGGCGCACCTATTGGTGTAGCTGGCGAAGCTACGCTGGGGCAATTTCTCAATAGCGCAACGCACGCCGGCTGTATTGACACTGGATGGGCCACGGATTCGGACCGCCGCACCTGGATGAGCGTCTGTGCGCGCGCGGAACCCAATCTCGATCCCGCGGATCGAAAAATTGTCGAACTAGAACATTGCTCCTTTACTGCACCGCGCCAAACCCTCGCTCTGGATCGTGAATGGTATCGCTCAATCATCTTCAACGAACATTATCGACCAGCAGGAATCGACCATTACATCCTGTCACATCGGGGCATACCCGAATTTGGCTGTGCGCATTATCTGTTCTTGTTTCGGCCACGTGCGGATCGGCCGTTCTCGGAACGCGAACGCAAACTCGTCCACCAATTTCAGAAGGAATTGGGTTTGTCTTGGCGTGAAGCTGCTCAATCTAGATTACCGCGGCGCCTCGAACAAACACTGCTATTGCTTCAGGCAGGATTGAGCGAAAAAGAAGTCGCCGATCGCCTAAATTTGAGCCCTACGACGATACACGACTATTGCAAAGCCTTGCACAAACGGTTTGGCGTCCGAAGTCGCCCAGAATTATTGGCTCGCGCCCAAACGCTCCCGAAAGCTCCGCGTTTGATTCTCGCCGACAATCAGCACGGAGAAAATCGTTCCATCGTGAGTTCGGTCAATTCCCCGAAAGAACACCCAGCTGCTTTTTCGAGCAAAACCATCAGCAAATCATGACCATGCGCGTCGGGTTCGATTTCGTCAGGAAGTCGCGCACCTTCATCGTCATGAAGATCCGGGCCCTTCGAGAGGAAACGAATGCGTGTTCCATCTTGAAAAACGGATACCATGTAAGAGTCCGAGGCATCATTGCACCAAAAGGCCGAAACGCGGCCATATCTGGCTGAAATCAAGGCATATCCAGCGCAAAATTTTTCGGTGTCCTGAGCCAAACCAAATCGTCGTCCCACGAGCACGGTTTTTCCTTCGTGTATACCCGCAGCGTAACCCTCGAAATATCGGCTCGTCGCGTCATCCATGGAAATGGGCGCATCATCCGCCACCGCAGGTAGCCCCAGCGCCTCGAATACCGCAAGCCCCATGTCGATGAGCGCCTTGCTCCGAGCTTCCTCTGGCGATTCGTCGCCCATGATGAATTGCCGCCGCGCAGGTTCGAGCCATTCGTCGACAGCTTTGAGAAAATCGAAATCAATGACGACGCAACCAAAGTTCCAACCCACAACCATCACCTCGTAATGGCGTACGTGCCACGAATCGCCCTGGCTGCGCAAGTTCAAACCGCCATCGTTTTTTTCTTTGATCTGGTTTATTCTTGGATCATGCAGCGGCTGCGTTCCGGGCTCACGATGCTCCTCGTCACCTTGGCGGGTTGTCAAGCGCTGATGGAGATGCACGAAGGGCCGCCATCGAAGCCAACGCCGGTAACGAAGTCGTCAGGGTCAGCACCACCAACATCGTTTGTTTCAACAAACGCGACAGGAGACGTGCCCATATCGAGCGCGAGGGCCCGCGAACCTGTGGCCGTCGAACGCGCACCCGATCCGAATCGGCGATGCTGGGCATATCAAAAGCGAGAAGCTCCGGCAGTTGCATTGGCCTGGATTTCAGAATGTTTCATCAAAATTGCGAAGCCAATTCATTTTCAATTCAACAGCGACGTCATTCACGTCGAAAGTGAATCGATTCTGCAAGCAGTAGCCAACGTGCTGCACGAGGATCTTTCGCTCCATATCCAAATTGGTGCCCACACCGATAGCCGAGGGTCGCGCCAATACAACATGGAGCTTGCACAAAAACGTGCCGACGCGGTCAAGGTTTTTCTGGTTGGAAAAGGAATCGATGCGGAGCGATTGGTGGCCCGCGGGTTCGGGGACGAACGGCCCCTCTCGCACCCGCCCGAGGTTGAAGGTCGCAGAACGAATCGGCGAATCGAGTTTGTGATTTTGCCGGAGTGACGAGCGGCAAGTCGGGGCATCCGTGCGCGTTGCCAAACCAAGTCGAGGGTGAAAGCAGTTTTACACGCCCCACAATCTGGCGCCTCGGCCGTACGCCACGTTTTTCTTGAAAATCGGAAAAACCTCTTGCTCGTGGACAAACATCGTGTACATGAGGAGGGACAAACATTTGGTGCGTAGCGGGGTTGGTCGGGGCCAAACGAGGTGGCAGATGAAACGAAGATTTCGATATGGCGTTCCGATGGGGGAACGTGCCCAGGGGGAAACTCCAATTGCCACATTGAAGCGCACACTATGCGATGCGACGGATTTGAGCGAACCTTGGAACCAATTTCACGGACTGGATACGTGGGAAGTCGTTTTTGGTGAAGGCGCGACGCATGGGGAAAATCCGCGAATGGAAAAGGTCTTGTCGATGATCGCGTCGCGCGTTGCGGGTAGCGAAGGCAAGGTCGCGGGCGCGATGTTCATGCAGCTCCCAGCTCATCAGCTTTGGCACGGTCGTTGTACGTTCGGCCGAAGGATCATCCTATTTTTCTATTTCGAGGACCTCGACATAGGGCTCGCGGGAATTGGGCGCATGGCGACGCCTGACGACCCGCACGTTGATTTGGCCCGATTTTCCCTGCTGCCCGTGAAGTCTGGAGCGTTTGTCACGAACGTACGGGGCAGCGCGTGAGCCATGACGCGTCGCGTCTCCTCCGGTGAGTTCGGGTGAATCTGCACCGCGTCAAAGGGCGTCAAAAATATTTCTACACCTGGCGCTTGACAAGCAAGAGACTCGTACATAGATTGCGCGCCGGCTGCTGCGAAGTGCGTGCTCCTCGGTCGCACTTCGGAGAACAAACCACCGAGGTCGCGGGCCATTGGGCGCGGACGCACTCGTCCATGCGCAAGGCGCCGTGACCGGATCGGGAACTCGATGTCGCTAGTTTTGCTAGTGGCGGAGCGACGTTCCCCAAGCTCAATCTGGGTTTGTTTTTTCGCGCGTGATTCGCGGACGGCGACGATTCCGGTCTTGCGAATCCACGTGCTCGGATGCAGCCCGTTGAGTTATCGTTACGAGCGCCCGAAAGTTAGGGCGACGGAGCGAGGAATACCTACGTATTTCGAGCGATGTCGACCGACGATTTCGGGTGCGAGTAGATAAATCAATGGGCTGCTTGGATGCAGCCATGGGCAACTTGCACCTCGATGCTGTGCTGCGCCGCGAAGACGCCGCGCTCGCCAGCATCCACAATGATTTCGGTATTCCGATCAAGCTCGTCGCGCGCCCCGACGTTTCCGTCGAAGCCGAGGGAATCGCCGAGCTTCTCGAATTCGTGTCCATTCAGAACACCATCGACGCAATCTGGGAGGCCGAAAAGGCTCAGCGGATTCGTCCATTCTGGGGTGATTGTCCGGGAAAACTCGCCGGCATCGTCCTCACGCCCGACTTTCACAAAGGCTCGGGTATTCCCGTCGGCACTGTCGCCGACGCTCGAGGGTTCGTCGTCCCGCGCGCCGTAGGCAATGACGTTTGCTGCGGAATGCGGGTCGTCGCCACGGACGCAAAAGAAGAAGAATTACGCGCTAATATGCCGGCATTCAAACGGCGCTTGCGCGAAATCTTTTTTCAAGGAAAACGCGACATTCCCATGTCCCCCAGGCAACGCGAAGCGCTCTTGCGGGACGGATTGTTTGGACTCCAAGAAACGAGCCAAGATAATGCGCAAAATGGCCTCTGGCGTCATTACGATCCCCGACGCGAGCTCGATAACCTCGAACGTGTTCATTTTAATGGCGCTTTGCCCACGAATGACACATTTGCGTTTGCGAGCTTCATTCGGGCTTCGGGAAAACAAGACGGTCGTGACGTACAAATCGGATCGATTGGCGGAGGAAACCATTTCGTCGAGGTGCAAACCGTCGAAGAAATTGTCGATACCGCCACGGCGCGCACGTTCGGCTTGCAAAAAGGAGCTGTGACGATCATGGCCCATTCGGGATCCGTCGGTCTTGGACATGTCGTGGGTGGACATTTCATGGCACGCGCACACGAATTGCACCCCATGGGTATGCCCCATCCGGCGCACGGATTTTACGTGCTCCCGACTCGTGGTCCTTTGGCTGAAGAAGCCGCGACGTATTTGTCGGCAATGCGCAATGCCGCCAATTTCGCCTTTGGCAATCGACTGTTTCTGACCCTCATGGCCATTCGAGCCATGAGCGAAGTTCTCGGTCGAACCATTGAATCGCGGCTCATTTACGATGCTCCGCATAACTTGGTTTGGGAACCTCCGCGCGGTGAAGATCGTTATCTGCACCGTAAAGGGGCAACTCCCGCACCTGGCCCGGATCCGTTCGAAAGTCCTTTTTCGTATACGGGTCATCCGGTCATCATTCCCGGCTCGATGGGCGATGCGAGCTGGATCCTCGCGGGGCTCGGCAATGATGAATTGTTCGCAAGTGCATGTCATGGTGCCGGACGTTGTTTGACCCGAGGTCAAGCGGCGCATGTGCACGATGACGTGTATCGCCGGACGACGGAGAAACTCGAAGTAGTGACGCCGATCGATCCGGAATCGCCGACCTTGCGTCATCGTCGGGATATTTTGGAAAAGTATCACCGACGGATGAAAGAGGAGGCGCCTTATGCGTACAAGGCAATCACGCCGGTCGTGCAATCGGTGGAAGACGCCGGAGTTGCTCGGCGCGTCGCGAAACTGTGGCCCATGGCCACAATCAAAGGATGAGACATGTGGCGCTTCGAGGTTGCGAATTCACTTTCCGTGAATTGCGGCCTCGAGCGTCGCAATGTCGAGTTTTTTCATGCCCATCATGACTTGGAATGCTCGATCCCGCACTGCCTCGTCTTTGATGTTCATCCATTCCGACATACTCGTCGGAACAATCTGCCAGGAAACGCCAAAAGCATCTTTGAGCCATCCGCAAGGCCCCGGCTCCCCACCTTCGGCCAGCTGAGCCCAATAGTGATCGATTTCGGCCTGCGTTTTACACATCACTTGCAACGAGAGCCCCTCGTTGAACGTGAATTTATGCTCGCCAAAACTATCCATTGCGACAAGCCCCTGCCCCGCAAGATTCGCCCGCCCGTACTTGACCTTCCCTTCGTTACTCGCTGGGCCTTCCCCTGCTCCATAACGAGCCAAGCTCTCGACCTTTCCGTCAGGAAAAACCTGGGCATAAAGCTTCAACGCCTCTTCGGCTCGCCCATAGTTTGTCTCGGTAAACATCAAGCTCGGGGCCATGACGTTTCTCGGCGCCCCTGGTTGCGCCAACATGATTTGCCAAGACACGCCATAACGATCTTTGACCCAACCATATCGTTCGCTCCAGGGGTATGACCCAAGGGGCATGAGGGCTTGGCCGCCTTCTGCAAGGCTCGTGAAGACGCGATCGACATCAGCCGCCGTGTCTGCATAGTAGAAAAACGAAATGCTGGGATTGATGCTGAAGATGGGGCCACCATTGAGGGCTGTAAATCGCTGCCCAGCAATCTCGAATTCGACGGTCATCACGCTGCCGCGAGGCTTGCCAGCGGGATTATCGAACGACTGAGGGTAACGCGAATTCGCTAAGATTCGCCCCTCAGGAAACACGCCCACATAAAACGCCGCGGCTTCTTCGGCTTGATGGTCGAGCCACAAACACGGAATGATGACGTTATTTTTCACAGAATCCCCTTGAACCATTGCATGGTTGTTCACCAATCGGTGCATGCGTCATAACCACCGATTAGAAAACGGGGCGTAGCACGGCGATTGATCATCGGCCATGAAAAACTCGCGGGTTTTTCCTGCTTGGCCAATGGGATGAATGGGATGGACGAGACGGAACGTGCCGCTTGCTGATCGCGTGAAATGACTCGCGGTTCAGACGAGCGATCTCGAGTACCGTCGCTCCAACAGTCGAGTAGTGGTTAGCTAAAACAGAAAGAAGACGCACCAGATGCGTGCGTATGTGGTCAGGCTTGGGCGGATTCGAGGGCGTCGGCGACGATGTCTTCGTTCACGACGCTCAGCATTTGCCGAGCAATATCGTTGACCATCAGCTGAACGCGTTCAGCGATCGCCTTTGGCGCAGCGACGAGAGCGGCATTCAACTCGCTCATTCCTGCGTCCAAAAGTAGTGCTGCTTCCTCTTGCGACGTGGCCTCTTTGAGAAGCCGGGCAGCTTTGCTGGCACGAGCGAGGTGAATCGATGCCGCGTTTCTCATAAGAGCCGCAACATATATCCGGTTTGGGTGATGTCAAGCGCTCGGATCCATTTTCGGGGTACCCCAAATCGCCCCCAAAACGCCTCGAAAGAGTCGCGATCCTGCCTAGCGCACGATTACGCCCTTTCGCGGCCATTGTCCCAAACAACGCGTGCCCATGCAACCAATGGCTTTCGCCCAAATGCCGGCAAGAGCCGCCTACACCGCGGCTTTAGATGGCTCCCCCACTCGTGCAAACAACACGCTCAGCCGTCGATCCAGCTCGAGCCGATCGTCTGCTGACAATGGTGCCGCGACCGTCCGAATCATCGACGCATGTCGCGAAATTGCCGCCAGATGCGCTGAATTTTCAGTCATGTCGGCTACATCCGAAAGCGCACGCGTAAGCCGCAACAACACCGCTACATCGGTTTTACCGTATTGACGAATTTGATTCAGCGCCAAATCGAGCGTCCGGGAAAAACCATGTGCTGGGAGCACCAGCAAGATCTTGCCGGTCGATTCGTCCCGACGCACCATTTCTGAATCGCCGCGTTGCGCCACGCGCCCAAGCAAACGACTCAAGTGATCAATACACGTCACTGCCGTACTCGGATCGTTGACTGCGGGCGAAATGGCCTTGAGGGCAATGTCGACAATTTGCCGAATACCAAACTCGAAATCCTCCTGCATCGTTCGTACGGCACCCAAGTCGAATGCATTGACACATGCAGCACGTGTGTCCGCATCGATCCGACCGCTAGCCACCACGAGCTTTCCGCCCTGCGGCACGAATTGCCCGATGTTGCGCACGATGTGCAAGGTCACGCCCGCCGACCGCGCAATGCTCACCAAATGCTCGAGCGCCACGAGCTGCACATAACCCGAAGATGTTGCCCGAACGATATTGTCATCACTCGATACCGGCAAAGACGGGACGTCTTTCGTTTCGATCGTTTGTCGCGGCAATGCCTCGTCAATGACCACTTCCGTCTCTGAAGCAATACGGTCGACGATGTGATTCGCCTGAATCGCATTCGCCATATGGTGGACGAAAAAAAGCAACGAGCCCAAACACGTCAAGGCTAAGAAAAGCGCTCCGAATACACTGGTCGTCGGAACGAATGGCTCCGGAACGGAATGAGTCGAACGCAATACGAGCAAGCAATACGTAAACGTGCCAATGAACAAACCGAGGATTCGTTGGCTGGTGCGATCGCGCATGAAGCCCGCCAATATGCGCGGAGAAAACTGCGTCGACGCGAGCGACAGGGCGACGATGAGCACTGAATACACGATCGAGACGACAGTCATGACGCTGCCCGCAATCGTGCCGAGTACGACTTGAACGGCTGCGGGTTCGTCAGGAACAGCCCACATCAATCGCCGTCCAATCGCTCGAAAAACTGCCGACCGTTCCTCGACATACGGTAGCGCCACAGCAACCACCGCCAGAAACAGCAGCATGAGCGCCGGACGCACATACAAACTGCGATCGGCATCGTACAGGTATTGTCGGAAAATAAATCGGATCCGCTCCATGGCGCACCGAAGATACACGAAGTCATCCCCGAAGGAAATGCACGCGTGCGTCTTTCTTCATTTGCGCGGGACCACATCTTTCACGTACCAAAGTCCGTCGCGACGCTCGATGAAAAAATCCACTGCCTTCGGCCATTCCTTGCAGGGTTTTCCGGATTCCTGCTTCTCGCAATACAAGGCAATGCGTCGTTCAGAATCGGATACTGGAAACACTTCTTGCGTATATTCCGAATCGTGGCCGGATGGATTCGCGTGGCGATGGTCCACCAATGCCTTGTGCATTTGCGCATGAATCGATTGCAAACGCTCCCGTGCGCCTTCTATGGTCGCTTCCCGCGAAAGCGCCCACTCCCGCATGAGCCAATCTTCTGGCAAATCTTGAAGGCGCGGCGGAAAACCAAAATGCTCGACGAATTTATCTCCCTCGTATTGGTAGGTGTACGCATACGGTCGCTGCACGAGCGCCATACTCCAAGGGCCGCCAAAATCGTCGAATGAAAAACTCACCGTGTCCCCTTTGATCGTACTCGTGATCCCCTCGCACCACCGACCTTCCGTGGGCTTGTCCAGCAATACTTTTGGCCGAACAGGATCGCCGCTCGGAGCCAGCACGCGAAGCCTCATTGCCCGCCAGCACGACGACATCCACGGATGCGTGTTTCCCAGCACGAGCACCGGCTCGGGATAACTCGGCAATCGTACGAGCTTCAACGTGAGCGCATAAAGTTGTTTGTCAAGGTCACCTTGCTCTCCGGTAACGAGGACGCTCGTCCGAATCATTCCGTCATGCCATCGATACTGCGCGACAAACCCAGCCCAATAGGTCCCATACGACGCGAGTATGCCCAAATCACCAAAATTCTTCAAGTCGAGCTTTTCGGCGAAATCTTTCGGGTCCGGAGCAATTTGCGCGACAGCTTCGAGCAGTTGCGCATTATCGAGACGTCGGTGACATCCATGTTGAAACAAGGCATCGAGCCGCATCCGAATCGCCTCGGCAATGGCCCGATGCGGCCCTGGGTCGGTCGTTTTTTTCTCCATTTCGAGGGCGTTGGCCAAAATCTGCGATGATTGATCCGTCGCCGAAGGACACGGTCCCGAAGCATTCCCCGGTTCTTTTTGCACCGTTTGTCCGACTGGAACAGGCAACACTTGCGGCATCGACGTCGCGGGTAACGCCGCGCCTGCAACAGCGTTTGTCTTGACCGCCGCTTGGTTCGTCGACGCCGAAGGATCCGTAGGCAAATCCATCGGTGGCAAAACCGGGGGGACAAAAGGGGGACCGTTCGTCGGAGCACGTGCGCATCCGGACATCGCCACAACAAAACCAAACAGCACAAGAGCCTTTCGTGGCAAGATCGGGCGACGCATGGGTGGTGCTTATCCTCGAGGAGCAAATGAGGCAATGATTTTCGATAAGGATGCGCCGAGGCGAGGGATTTGGCTTTGGCGTCCAGTAAACATCGGCAAGAGAACGCTGAAGGATGTTCGCTTCATCCTCGAAGTACGGCACATTTTTGCACGAGCATCACGGCGTGTTTGGAGTATGCTGCGTTTCCTACGCGTCAGGAGCAATTTATGAGTGATTCTCCAGTTCGGTATCAGCTCGACGGCCAAGTCGCCACGATCACGATGGACGACGGCAAACGCAACGCCCTTTCGCCAACGATGTTCAAGGCGCTGAACGACGCAATCGATCAAGCCGAACGGGATGACGCCATGATCGTGCTGACGGGTCGACCGGATACGTTTTCCGCGGGGTTCGACCTCAAGGTGTTGAGCGCTGGCGGTTCGGCGGCAGTGGGCATGTTGCGCGCTGGGTTTGCCATGACCGAACGATTGCTTTCCTATCCACGACCCGTCATTTCTGCAAGTACGGGCCACGCGCTCGCGATGGGACTATTTCTCATCTTGTCGTCCGATTTTCGTCTTGGGGTCAAAGGAGATTACAAGTATTCGGCGAATGAAGTAGCCATTGGTTTGACGATGCCGCGAGTCGCAGCCGAGGTATTACGATTGCGATTGACGCCCTCGGAATTTCAGCGGGCTGCGGTTTTGTCCGCCACCTATTCGCCGCAAGAGGCAAAAGCCGTAGGAATGCTCGATGAATTGGTTTCTCCCATCGAACTGCTTGGTCATGCTTATGCGGCGGCAAAACAATTCGAACAGCTCGACCGCCGTGCGCATCACCAGACGAAACTCCGCCTCCGCGAAAAAACCTTGTCCGCAATTCGTCGAGGTTTGCCGCTGGATTTGGGCGACGCGCTGATATTGGGCGTCCGTAAAATCGTGCAAAGCAAGAAGAATAAATAGCCGGGACAGGCCCGTTGCCTGCCATTCGTTGGCTTGCGCGAATTTCCCAAGCTCAAACGCCCAGACGACTTTTGGCGCGGAGCATGAAATCGAAGAACTTCAAGTACGGGGCCGTGGCGCTTTGTTCGGATTTGGGTTGATAAGGGCCCGTCACATATGGCACGTACATGCTCTGGCGCCGACTACGCGCGCCGGTGTGTTGCGAGGCGGCGACGCGATGCCAGGTTCGACCGTCATGAACCGTGAGGTCCCCCGGCCAGGTTTCGACCATGATTTCGGCGGGATCCGGACGATGATCGACAAAATAGAGTTTGCGAAATAGAAAATCGTGCCAGCCTTGCGTATGGCTGCCAGGAATGATCCGCAAACCGCCGTCTTCAGGCCGGATGCGCTCGAAATGCAAGCCCACATTGAGCATGGGACCGGGTAGTTGCCCATAAAACGCATCCCTCAAGCCATCGGTATGCCATGCCAAACCTGGGCGCAAACTGCCCTTGGTGCGAATGTACCGATTAAATACGACGCCGTCTTTTTCCTCGTGCCCAATACGGGCGCTCGCCCCAACCAGCTTGCGAATCGGCTCGAAACGCGCGTCCGTCACGAATTGCTTCACATAATCCGAATACATGGACAGAAAGCCCGTGCGTTGCAGATACGGATTGTCCTGTTCGTCACGACCAAACCAAAGCGGAACTCCATAAGCCTTGCGCCGCCCTTCCGCCAAAAATTGCGTTTGCACCCGATCGACCTCGTTGATGATCCGCTCCACCTCGTCCGCAGTCGCGACTTGGGCAAACACGAGATACCCATTACGTTCGAGATATGCATGTTGTACCCGAGTAATCTCGCTTTCGAGTCGAAATCGATGATCCAAGGGCAAGTTCGCCGCAACATGGCGCGCTTCGTCGGGAGACAAGGCGTTGTGAAGGCCATTTTCATGCGGATCGGGGTATTGGCGGTCGTCGTGCATAAAAAGGTCCAGCGCGCCAGTCTTACCAAATGCATGCCCGGGGGCAAGTCAAAACGGGACCGCGTTTCGGATACTTGCACGAAGAGACACAGAAGTGCATCCATCTTGCGTCAGTCGTGCCGGCACGAGTCGCGCAGGTGGCTCGATCCGAATGCACCTCACGTCTGAAATCCGCGGGATTTCCCATATCGACGATCGGGCACGAAATCTGCCTAGGGGGTTATCGTTGGGCATGGCGAGGTCAATGTCGGCCGCCGCCTGCGCCATTCAAGGAGCAATCACCGTGCAGCACCAAAGCTTCGATGCCATTTGCCACCTGCCCTGGCGTACACCACGACAAACCAACCGTCGGATCCTCATCCTTCCCGATGGCAATGGTCGTATCGCGACAAACCACGAAGGTTACGCGGCGGGGGCTGACAACGTGGTGGCGTGCGCTGAAACACTCGCCCGACGTGGCGATATCGAAACGCTCGTCATGTGCATCGTCTCGGACCTCAATGCCCAAAAAAGAGACGAACGATTTTTTCAAGTGGTCACGGGACAGTTTTCGCGGCTGCTCACGAATATCGCAACCAAAGGAAGCCTCATTCGAGCCGACGTTCGTTGTCGGGCGCTCGGCAATTTGGAAGGCATGCGCGCCATGGGGGGCGCCCGCGAAGCGCTCGTGAACGAAGCCGAAGCCGTTTGTGAAGCAACGAATTCGGTTTTGCGACCTCGGCTCTTTCTGGAGTTTTGGTTTGCTTATTCAGCAGACATCGCTTGGCAGACGGATATCGATTTGGTCGTACGTACGGGCGCAGAAGAGGCCGATGTCGGTCGACCGGGTTTGTCGTTGCCACCCAATGCACTTTTCACGGCCTTGCAGGATTTGTGGCCGGAAGCAAATCCCAACACGATTGGAGAACGCATCGATTACAACCTGCGGCACCACATGCCCCAATTCGGTCCGGGGTATGCCCTCGACTTCTTGGACGAGCTGCTCGGCGCTTTCCCCAAATGCCAGGTCCCCGCACCCGCGCGGCTCACATTGCCCATGTGCGCGCCAGATGCCGATATTCTTGCTCTGTTGAAGCGACACTACGCTGACCCCGAAAAAAGCCCCCACATCGCTACGCATTTCGAATCGAGCGCTGGCTGCATTTCATTCGGTCCAACCGACGACGTCTGGTATGCATTGCGGCTCGTCCCTGCAGCCCGCTGGACCGAATTTTCGAGCGTCCCATACGCGGCCATCATTACGCCAGGGCAACATGCCGAATCATTGCGTTTTGCCATGCCCACGGGCCCCGCCCACGTGCATTCGAGCGTCACGACGGCCGAGGGTGTCCTCGACGCACTCGGTCGCGCCGTACGTTTTCCCGTCAAACACGTTCTGCTCCACGGGGCCGATCGCAGCAAGGCCAATGAACTCGTCGTAAAATCGCCTTGGCCCGCGGACTTTCTCGAACTGATGCACGAATTCGCTCGGCATCCCCAAATGTCGGCAGAAGAATTCGTGGCGGCACGTTTGGCGACAAACGCCGACGTCGCGACCGAACGTGAATTGCTAATTCAAAGCATTTCGGCAAAAGTGCTGGGAAAAGCTTTGGCCCAAGGCTTGTTGCTCGCGGACGAACCCGTTCGTCAAAGTGATCGCAATTATGCATTTACGGGGGCGTTCATGATGTTGCGTATCGCGGACGAGGGTAATCCTGGAGGCTTGGCCTGGGAGCGATCTGCGGAAATGGCCATTCGCTGTATGCTGGCGATTTCAGCGGGCGACAATGGCGTATTCGATCGGATGTATCCCGGAGAATCGGCAGATGAATGGCGAGAGCGTCTGGATTCGTCAGCGCAATACTTGGGCACGATTGCCGATAACAACGAACCTCGCGAGCCTTCGGTCATCCGCGGCGGGCGGCTAGTCCGCGTGATTGGGGAGCAATGGCAGGACATGTTGCGGCTTCAGGCGCATACGAGTTGCGAATTGGTCGAAGCTTGCCGAGATGCATTGCGGCGTCATTATTTGGCCAACCAGCGCGAGCGCGCCGAGGACGTGGTGGAAAACCCACTGGTGCATTGGTTGTGTCTGGGAGGTTTGCCCAGGCGCGAAGCTTGCAAAGAAATCGAGCAACGTTATGCTGCGACAACCCCGGGGCCGGTCGGACAAAGGATTCGGGCGCTCCTGGAAACGAATGTTGGCGAGCCAAACCGTTTTCAAGCGGTGCGCCGTGAAATGAAACTGCTCCTGCATTTGGCGGATACGGCCCATAGCATTGCAGTCGAGGTGCTTTTCCTGTTCAGCGCGTTGACCTTGCCGAAAGAATCCGTGACCCACGAACGATTGCAAACGCTCATCGAAGTGGGTCGTCTCGCCGATTACGCATTTCGCTTGGCGAATGATTTGTCAAGCCTGAACGACGCACGCGGCGGAGATCAGGATCCCACGAAAGAGAGCTCATTGTCCATTCTGATCCCGAAAATCTCGAGCGTTTCCGAGCGGGCAGAACATCTTCGGTTGGCGCGCGAGCTTGGCGGGACAATCCTGCGGTGGCTCGAACAACAATTGGGGGCGGCGATGCAGCACTTGGCGTCGTTATGGCCTTCGATGGCTATCAAGGTCCGACGGGCGGTGCAGGTTGGTCGCGGCGTATATGAAATTTCTCACTATACGACGATGACTTCCGACGAAATTTTGACGCTGCTGCGAGGTTTGGATGCTGAAACGCATCGAGCGCAATCCAAAGCCGATCGAGGTGTGCAGCCTTCGGTGTCGGTCGTGAACATTTCAAATGCGACGAAGATCTTGCCAGCAATGATGGGTCATGTGTAGCCTCGGGACAAACGAGGGGTATGATGAAACATCGGGACAATGGCGCTGCGACGGCGATTGATTTACGGGTGTCGCAACAGCGTCTAGAGGCGATTGGCCCTGGAGACAGTCCGGAAGCGCTGGTCAAGGCACTCGAGCCGTCACTGAGCGTGGCGGCGGCATTGTTGATGGTGGTGAATCCAGGGCCACCGCTGAGCGTGACGCATCATTCGCTACGTTTGCCGCAGCAATTGCTCGACGGCTGGATGCGTACCCAACCGCAATATTTCGAGCAATCGTTGTCCTACGCCGTTCATTCTCACTCGGGCGACTTTTGGCAGGGGCGTCAGGACTTTTCGCAGCAATTGCTAAAGGGACTGGAAGTAATGGAGGAGATGGATGGATATGGGCTCGGGGATGGGGCGGGGCTCAAAATCGACCAACATATGGCTGCGGGAGGTCGCACGGCGCATGTCGCGCTGGCGGTGATGACCCATCGGGGGGAAGGATTTCCGCACCAAACGACAGCTGTTTGTCACGCCCTCGCCCCAGCTTTGAGAAAAGCGGTATTTCGCTTGAGTTTGCCGCTTTCGAGGGGTCAGTCCATTCATGCTCGCGTGCTCGAGGAGGACAACGTGGGGTTTGTCTGTCTGAACCAAGACGGGGAAACGATCGTCGAAGTGAACCAGCGCGCGTATGACCTCGCGTTACGTTATCGCAGCGTCGCTGGCCTTGGATCTGGTGAATTTTCACTACGCGCGTTCGTGGGGCTGGCGGTGTTGAAGACGCGTGGCGACAAACCGTGGCAACTCATCCATCCTGACGGTGCAGGCATCATGCAAGTGCGCGCGTATTCGATGCCTCGGGAGCACTTCGACATGGCGCATGATTTGCCGATGCTCAAGCTGGAAGAGTGGAGTTTGTCGCTGCCCGATGAGCCGGAGGAATTCGTTCTTCCGGCTGAGTTTCATAAGTTGACGCCGCGTCAGTGCGAGATCGCGAAGCTGCTCGTGGAACAAGATCGCGCGCCGAAACAAATCGCATCCGACTTGAACATCGCGGAAAGCACAGTGCGCAAACACATCGAGAACATGCACAAGACGTTGAAGGTGCAAAGCACCCACGAACTCGTCGTGAAGGCTCTGAAGTCTCGAAAAACATAGCTCGCCATTTCGAGAATTCTGCGCGTCGGTCCGTACCCGGCCAAACCTTTGACTACCCTCCGAACTGGTTTGGAATAAAATACCCATCTAAATATCATTCCTGTTCGCGTTTGCAACCTAGGCCACTTCTTCTACGTACGAGGTCTACGTGATTTTGCGTATGGCGATCAGCTGAAAATGTGCTAGGGGTTCGTTGGTTTGTCTTTGTGTAACATCTGTTCGAGGGCTTCTGCTCATGAACAAGCACGGCGAAAGCAACTTCTGGCCGGGTGTTATACAGAGCCAAACAGCGTGCGGAAGATGAACGGAAGGCGTCGAGGAGCCGCTTGCGTTCTACGCACGGGGTTTCGAACCGACAAAATCGTGCTCAGTTGGAAGCTACTTCCGTGGCGCTGAGCGGTCAGATTGGTTTTCGGATCACAATTTTATCCGAACCGAACGAGCGCATTCAACTGTGTGGCGAGCGATAGGGGAATTGAATGAACGGTTGCATTTCTGCAGAGATTGTTTTGACTCGCCGCTGATTACGCCTCTTCGGTGTTCAATTTTGGGGATTGGCTTTCGCAGCCATTGTAATGGTGCGTCGTAAAAAACCATCGTTAC